>CAYRJD010000072.1:0-10305 GCA_964424585.1 uncultured Acidimicrobiales bacterium
GCATCGCTCTCGTCGATCACGCCCATGCGCAGCAACTGGGCCACCAGGTATTCCATCGGCCGGTCACCCTTAACGGAGTTGCATCTCGTGCACAGCAGCTGCAAGTTGCCGATGTCGTCGGTGCCGCCCTTCGACTTTGGAACGATGTGGTCTATAGCGAGGTTCGCCTTCGTCGGTTGGTGCTCGCCGCAGGCAGCACAGTTGCCATCTTGTCGTCCGTAAAGTTCATTTTTGTGCGTCCGGTACGGCGGCAGAGCACCGAGGTCGGTGCGTGCTGGTTGGTCGGTGCGAGGCGTCACGTTGACCGAACGCAGGCCCAGATCGTCAGTGAGTCGGTTAATGACCTGGTTCTTCGCCTCTGCAGCGACGTCGATGCCTACCCACTGGCGCAATAGGTCTTCGGCGGCGACGCAAGTTGTCGCGCACCCGCAGAACGGATCAAGCACCATGTCACCTTCGTTAGACGACGCGCCAATGATGCGGCGTAGCAGGTCGAGCGGTTTCTGGGTGGGGTATCCTACGCGTTCTCTTGAGACATTGATGACTGGCTTTATCTCATCATCCCAGACGTCTCGAACGTACACATCTTCATAGAGCTGACCCGATTCATCAACCTTGGTGTGGAAAAATGGTTTATCGTATAGTATGCGCTCTTGTAGCGGATTGAACGTGTAGTCATTCGACTTGGCATATAACAAAATGATGTCGTGCTTTCTGGGCCAGTAGGTCTTGCTCACGCCTCCAGTGCGATAGCCCCAAATCACCTCGTTGCGGAAGTTTGCCTTGCCAAAAAATGGCATCCATCATTGCTTTGAGATAATGACTGGCGGTAGGGTCACAGTGCAAGTAGATGCTGCCTGTGTCCTTGAGTAGCCGCTTCATTTCAATCAACCTAGGTGCCATATAGATGAGATAAGACATTTGACTCTTGCTATGAATTTGCTTTGTTGCCATCAGGTAATGCCAAAGCCCAGAGTGCTCAAACTTGATCTGGGTGCACCAGGCCTCATCGATGTCCGAGAGCGACCAGGTGTCGGTAAACGCCGCACCAGCGGCGCGTGAGCCAATCGGCGCGGCGTAGTTGGCGTTGCTGTTGAACGGCGGGTCGAGGTAAATGAGGTCGACCGTCTCGCTGTTGAGCCCACGCATGATGTTTAGATTGTCACCCGTCCACATCGTACGGTTGACGAAGTTCGGACTGATTGCCTCGGTGGTGGCCATTTGGGCTCCGTGTCTGTGGGGTGAGGGGCGTTCCCCTCGTTTGCCGGTCCACCATTATGCCTCGACGGTGGG
Organism: uncultured Acidimicrobiales bacterium; assembly: GCA_964424585.1. Lineage (GTDB taxonomy): Bacteria > Actinomycetota > Acidimicrobiia > Acidimicrobiales > Poriferisodalaceae > CAYRJD01. The sequence continues at coordinate 1,294 of CAYRJD010000072.1, forward strand.
ACGCGCGGTCGTCGGCTTGCGAGGTCACGCCATCCGCTGCGACGACGCACTGGGCGACGGCGTGCGCTCGGACGGCCACTGCTCGCGCGGGAACGCCAGCAGCGTGCGCAGGCCGGTGGCAACCGCGGTCGGCACGACCGAGTTGTGGAACTCGTCGTCGAGCGCGCGCACGTGCAGCTCGAGACCCTCATAGTTGCGGCTGCGCACCTGGTCGAAGAACTCATCGAACGGCGACCAGTCGCCGACCTCCTCGCCGCCGCGGCTCATGAACACCCTCGCCGCCAGCTCGGTCGTGCGCGCCGCGTGGGCGGCCTCGGTGTCGAACATCACGCGGTCGTCCCACCACACCGATGGGCTGGCGAGCAGGTAGCTGTCGAACAGGTCGGGCTGGCTGAACAGCACGTGCAGCCCGAACAGCGCGCTGAAGCTGTGCCCGACGAACGTGACGTGGCTGGGCGCGAACCGCTCCCGCAACGACGGGAGCACGGCGCTCGCCAGCCAGTGCCGAAACTGCTCGGCCTTGCCGACCTCGTGCGCCGCCAAGCGAACGCCGATTTGCGGCGGCGGCACATACTCACTGACCGTGTAGTCGACGGCGCGCAGGTTGACTACCTCACGCAGGTTGTCGGTGTCGTGCGCGATGCCGACGACCGCGCCGGCCGGCAGCTCCTTGCCGAGCCCACGCAGCCGCATCACATCGACGACAGTGCCGAACGTCCACGGCGCGTCGAGGCAGACGACGAGCACGTCGATCGGCGTGGCCGTGTCGTTCGGCTTCGGCGTGGTCGTCACCCACTGCTGGTAGCCCCACTCGACGTCGGGGCGAACGAGCCGGGTGACCTCGGGAAACCACGTCGCTGCGTCGACGGGCGGACGAGTTGACTGGGGCTGAGCGTCTGACACGGCGACAGTGTGTAGCGGCTCGGCCGCAGCGTCACACGGCACGCCCCGGGCTCGCGCCGAATGACGGCCCTGGGCGCGTGCGAATGACAGCTCTGGAGGCGCCCGAATGACGGCCCTGGAGTCGCCCGCAACACGGTCATGAGCACGCCCGCTTGACGGTCATGAACATGTCCGCTTGATGGTTCTGGAGGCACCCGCAACACAGTCCTGAAAGTGGCCGCTTGGCGGTACTGGTGCTCGCTCGTCGTATAATGTCTGCCGATGTCAAACACCGATGCCACAACGCAGAAACGCCCACCCCTACCGCGCGGCTCGCTAGCGACGCTACGCGCCTGCCTCGACAGGCAGCCAGCTGTGGTCATCGAAGGCGCTCGTGGGGTCGGCAAGACCACGCTCGCGCAGCAAGTCGCGCCAACCACCTTCGATTTGTCGAACGCGCGCGACCGCGCCACGCTCAGCACCAGCGCCGAGACGACGCTGAGCGCGGCCGTCAAGCCCGTGCTGATCGACGAGTGGCAGCTACTCCCCGACATCGCCTGGACCGTCAAGCACCTCATTGATCAACGAGGACAGCGGGGCTTTGTACTGGCTGGTTCTGTGCCCCCAGACGTCGACGCGTTCGAGCAGTTTCCGCTGACCGCTCGCTGCGCGGTGATGGAAGTGACTCCGCTGTCGGTTTCCGAACGTCGAAGCCAGCCGAACTTGCTGCTGCTTGACCAGCTCTTTATGTCTGCGACTCCTACGAACGTCGAGCAGCTCGACACCGCCGCGTACTACTCCATGCTGTTCGAGAGCGGCTACCCAGGAGTGCTTGATCTAGACGACCAGCAGCAGCGAACGGCGCTCAACGGGCTGGCGCGAACGGTCGTCAACCAAGACGTGCCGACCGTGCATCCAGAGCTGCGCGGCGAAGTTTCTAAACGCAACCTGCGCCGCTTTCTTCGCACCTGCGCGGCACTGAGCGGCACGTCCACGACACTCAAGACGCTCGCTGACCTAAGCCGAGTGGGCGAAAAGACGGCCAGGCGTTACAGGGATGCGCTGGTGGCCTCGCGTTTGCTGGCGCTCGTTGAAGTCTGGCGGCCGCAAGCAGCCGCAGCGCCCAAAGTTGAAGCCAAGCAGCTGCTCTTAGATGCCGGACTAATGCCGGTGCTGGTCAGGCGACCGGCTAACGCGATACTCAGAGACCCAGACCTCTTGGGCAGACTGGTGGAGACCTTTGTGCATGCGCAGCTAACGGCCATCGCTTCGTGGGAAACTCACGAGTGCGAGATAATGACGTATGAGTATCCAGACCCGAAGAGGCGCAACGGCCCCACGACTGGTCCGCAATTTCCGCACGGAGGCATTGACTTTCTGCTGGAGTCGGTCGAGACCTCAAAGATGGTGGCAATCGGGGTGAAAGCTCGTGATCACTTTCAAAAGCGTGACGTCGCGCGGATGATCGCGCTACGAAAGGCACTAGACGCTGACGACGACGGTGAACGGCGGTTCGCCGCAGGTCTCGCGCTGTGCTGCGCCGACATGCCGGTGCTGGAAGTCGACGACCGCATCTGGGCTGCGCCGCTGTCGATCCTCTGGGCGCAGGGCTAGCTCGCGCCCGAGGCGGGGTAACGATGTGTTCCGAAGCTGGGTAACGGCCGCGCCCGAACCTAGGTAACCACCGCGCCCGAAGCAGGGCAACGAGGCCCGTGAGCCCCTATGCTGGGGACATGGCCGCGAGCGCGAGGCGCTAGAGGCCGCAGCCTATGAAGAGCTGCGTGGTGCGCCGAACGCCTCGTTTTTGGAGCAGCTCTTCGACGCCGACCCGCCCAGCACGGTTGAAGCGCTCGACTACAGCGAGTATCGGTCGCTGCTGTTTTGCAGCGGCTACCCGAACCTCGTCTCGCGAACCAGCTCAGACCAAGCCGACTCGCTGACAAACTTGACGTCGCTGATGATCGAGCAAGACATCCCCGACGCCTACCCAGCGTTCGACACCGACCTGTCGAAAAACAACCTCAAAGCCGTGCTGGAAACCTGCGCCGAGCCCGCGATCTCACGAAGACGCGATAGGCGACCCTCAACTCATCGGTCGGATGACCGAAACGTTCGTCTACTCACAGCTGGCAGCCATCAGTTCGTGGCACCCGCATCGGTATCGGCTGATGGTCTATCACTTTCCCGACCCTAAGCAGCCGAAGTCTGCTAAGAGCAGCCATCGATTTCCGCACGGCGAAATTGACTTCTTGGTGAGGTCGCGGCGAAGGTCTGGGCTGGTGGCGATTGAGGTGAACGCGCGCAACCACTTCAAAGCCGCCGACACGAAGGGGATGCGCGAGCTGCGCGACGCGCTCGACGACGAGCAGACAGCGAGCGGCGCCGCGCGCCCGCCGCCGTTTGTCGCAGGACTGGCGCTGTGCTGCGGCGACGTCTCGGTGCGAGAGGTCGACGACCGCATCTGGCGTGCGCCGCTGTCGATCCTCTGGGCGCTGAGCTAAAACGGACGACCGGTCGCATGCTGCACCACTCAGCGTGTCGACGTCAGCCAGAGTTGGCAGACTGCCCCTCCGTGAGCGTGACCACATGAGCGTGCTGACCACCACCGTCGACCCGAACGCCGAGTGGTTCGTGCGCAACCGCGCAGACATGCTGAGCCAGCTCGACGAGATCGACCGGCTCGCGCACGAAGCGGCCGCAGGCGGCGGCGAAGCTGCGACCGAGCGGATGCGGTCGCGCGACAAGATGCCCGTGCGCGAGCGCATCTCGATGCTCATCGACCGCGACTCGCCGTTCTATGAAATCAACTCGCTCGCCGGCTACTGCTCGAACTACGCCATCGGCGGCGGGCTGACGATGGGCATCGGCGTCGTCAACGGCGTCGAGTGCATGATCGAAGGCAACGACCCGACCGTGCTAGGCGGCGCCATCACGTCGTTCGCCGGCCGCAAGATCATGCGCGCCATCGAGATATGTCGCGACAACCGCCTGCCGTACGTGCAGTTCGTCGAATCAGCCGGCGGCGACTTGCGAGGCGACGACGACCCCGAACGTCAGATGCTCGAACAAACCGACCACTTCGCCGAGTCGGGCCGGCTGTTCTACGACGTCACCGAGCTGTCGAAGCTCAAGATTCCGTCCATCGCCGTGGTGTTTGGCAGTTCGACCGCGGGTGGCGCGTATCAGCCAGGCATGAGCGACTACAACATCTTCATCAAGAACCAGTCGAAGGTATTCTTGGGCGGGCCGCCGCTCGTCAAGATGGCGACCGGCGAAGACTCAGACGACGAAACCTTGGGCGGCGCGCAGATGCACGCCGAAACCTCCGGCCTCGCCGACTACCTCGCCGAAGACGAAGCCGACGCGCTGCGCATCTGCCGCGAGGTGGTGGCCAACCTCAACTGGCGCAAGCTCGGCGGCGGCCCGACGATGCCCGCAGACGCGCCCGCGCTCGATCCCGAGGAGCTGCTCGGGCTGATGCCTCGCGACCTGCAAGCGCTCATCGACTGCCGTGAGGTGATCGGCCGCATCACAGACGGCAGTCGGTTCAGCGAGTTCAAGGCCCGATACGGGCCGACGCTCGTGTGCGGTTGGGCGTCAATTCACGGCTACCCGGTTGGCATTCTCGGCAACAACGGCCCGCTGTTTTCGGAGAGCAGCGAGAAGGCGGCGCAGTTTATCCAGCTGTGCAACCAGAAAAACACGCCGCTCTTGTTTCTACAAAACATCACCGGCTACATGGTCGGCAAAGATTTCGAGCAAGGCGGCATCGTGAAGAACGGATCGAAGATGATCAACGCCGTGTCGAACTCGATGGTGCCGCACATCACCGTCATTTTGGGCAGCAGTTACGGCGCTGGCAACTACGGCATGTCGGGGCGAGCGTTCAACACGCGCTTCACCTACCTGTGGCCCACGGCGAAGATCGCGATAATGGGGCCCAAGCAGATCGCTGGCGTTATGTCGATAGTGCGGCGAGGACAGGCGCTGCGGCGGGGCATCGAGTTTGACGAAGAAGCCGACCGCAAGATCACCGAGCAGGTCGAGCACTACCACGAACTGAAATCGTTGGCGCTGTACGCGACCGGCAGGGTCACCGACGATGGCATCATCGACCCGCGCGACACACGTGACGTGGTGGGAATGAGCCTGTCGGTGTGCCACAACAACTACGTGAAGGGCGCCGACGGTTTCGGCGTGTTTCGGATGTGAGGGCAGCGAACTTGCGAACGAACGGCGGCCAAGCACGATGATCGAGCCGAGGCCAGTTACCAGATTGCTGGTCGCCAATCGTGGCGAGATAGCTCGCCGCATCTTCCGCACCGCGCGCGCAATGGGTTGTTTGACGGTCGCTGTCTACGCCGATGACGACACGCACGCGCCTTTCGTCACCGAAGCCGACCTCGCCGTGCCGCTCGACGGCGCCAGCCCCGCGCAGACCTACTTGAACGTCGACGCGCTGCTCGCCGCGGCGGCCGTGACCGGCGCCGACGCGGTGCACCCGGGCTACGGCTTTCTCTCAGAAAACGCGGCCTTCGCGCGAGCCGTCATCGACGCCGGGCTCGCGTGGGTCGGGCCGCCGCCCGCCGCTATCGCCGCGATGGGCGACAAGCTGGCGGCCAAAGACATGATGCGAGCCGCAGGCGTGCCGACGCTCGCGTCGGTGGAGGTGAGCGACGGCGCCGCACCCAGCGAAGCCGCGCTGGCCGACGCGGCGCTCAGCTACCCGCTGCTAGTGAAGGCGGCGGCCGGCGGAGGAGGCAGAGGCATGCGGGTGGTGGAACGCCACGACGACCTCGCCGACGCGATCGCCGCCGCTCGCCGTGAAGCCGCCGGCGCGTTCGGCGACGACACCGTGTTCGTCGAGCGCTACCTCGCCGCGTCGCGCCACGTCGAAGTGCAGGTGTTGGGCGACCTGAGCGGCAACCTCGTCCACTGCTTTGAGCGTGAGTGCTCGATTCAGCGACGACACCAGAAGGTCATCGAGGAAGCGCCGTCGCCCGCAGTCACACCAGCGCTGCGCCAGCGCATCACCGATGCGGCGCTGACGGCGGTGCGCCAGCTCGACTACTGCTCGGCGGGAACGGTCGAGTTTTTGGTGGCCGGCGAAGGCGACGGTGCCGAGTTTTTCTTCCTCGAAATCAACACGCGGCTACAAGTCGAGCACCCCGTCACCGAAGCGGTCACCGGCTTGGACTTGGTGCGCGAGCAGCTGCGCATCGCTGCCGGCGAGCCGCTCGGATACAGCCAAGGCGACCTGACGCTCAACGGCTGGGCCATCGAAGCTCGGCTGTATGCCGAAGACCCGGCGACGGGCTTTCTGCCGACCGACGGCACGCTCGACGTTTGGGCGCCGGCGGGTGCGGCGCGCTGGGACTCCGGCGTCGAGCGGCACAGCACCGTGTCGGTGGCGTTCGACCCGATGCTGGCGAAGGTCATCACGCACGCCCCGACCCGAGGCGAAGCCGCCGCCGCGCTGGCGCACGAGCTAGAGCGCAGTCGCATCGGCGGGGTGACGACCAATCGAGACTTTCTCGTCGCGGCGCTGCGGCACGCCGAGTTCATCGACGGCAACACCACCGCCGACTTCATCGAGCGCACTGGCGTTGCGGCGGCGACGTCTGCAGATGGCGGCTTCGTGGCGGCGGCTGCTGCTGCAGTCGCGATGGTTTCGGCCGCTCGCAATCGCGACTGCGCGACGACGCTCGCGTTTGTGCCGTCGGGCTATCGCAACAGCGTGATGCCGCCCGAGGTGCTGCCGCTCACCCTCGTGTCAAGCCACGGGCCAAGCGGCGGGTCGGGCGACGGGCCGAGCGGCAGGCCGGGCGAACACGCTGGCGGCGCGACCAACGCTGCTGGAGGTGACGTGACCGTCAGCTACCGGCGACAGCGCGACGGCACGTGGGAGGTCGCCGTCGGCGAGCGGTCGTGGACGACGAGGTTGCTGCGCTGCGACCTCACCTACCCAGCCGAGCACCGGCCACTAGCCGGCGCGCCGTCAACTCGCCCCGGGCCGCCCGGCGTCGACGCACGCCTCGAGGTCGCCGTCGACGACGTGCGAGGCACCTGGCAAATCTCCGCCACCGGCGACCGGTGGTATGCGTTAGGGCCCGCTGGCGGCAGCGCGACGTTCGCCCAGCGCAGCCGCTTTCCCGCGCCTGACGCAAGCGTCGTCGAAGGCGGACTAGCCGCGCCGATGCCCGGCAAGGTGCTGACGGTCGCTGCGAGCGAAGGCAGCCAAGTCACCCGAGGCGCAGTGCTGGTCGTGATGGAAGCGATGAAGATGGAGCACCAAATTGTCGCTCCCTCCGACGGCTCGGTCGCCGAAGTGCGAGTGACCGAAGGCGACCAAGTCGCCTCCGGCGAAGTGCTAGTCGTGCTAACTGCGAGTTAGCCAGATTGCCGCAGGCTAGGTGCCGACGGCAGGTTCGCGCGAGAACAGGATCGAGATCTTTTCTCCCAAGCGTAGGCGTCCTGGCTCGTCGAGACGTCCGCGACGGCACAGCCGGAGCTCTGAGTCAGGTCCGTGAAACGATGTGATGCGCGTCAGGTCTGCCATCCAAAACACGTTCGTTGGCAATAGCTGTAGCCCAGGCGGGTTAGGCCCAACAAGGAACTTTCGTGCATTGTAATTCTTCAGCGTTCCATTTTGGAATTCGGGTGCCTTGTGACGCAACGTCTCGAACGCTGCTTCCGCTCGCTCTGGTCGAACCGCGTACGGAACGATCGGCGCTAACGAAACGACGTGCGATTCGTCAACTTGGTTTTCGTTGGTGCAGTCGTGTGAAACCACAATGGCACACACCTGACGTACTCGCACCGTCATGAAGTGCTGCTGTGGGTCGTTTCTGGAGCCCTCGCCTTTCTTGGGCACGGCAACCTGAAATGACGAAATTGGCAGCTGAAGGTCGGGAAACGCAACGTGAGAGTTGGCGCGTAAGTCTAGCCAATCACCTTGCATAAGGGTGTCATCAGTTGGAACGTCTTCCGCCCATCGGGCGACGTCCGTAGCACTTGACACTATCCTGGAACTTCGTACGTTGGATCAGCAGGAACCTCGCAGTCTATGTAGGTCACTTTTGATAGCTGCTTAACCATAGTCCATGCCTCCCTAGAAATTCGCGTGTCTTCCTCATCCTCTGTGTCATCGAACTCAACAATTTCTGAGAGATCAACTTCCGCCAGACGTCGACGAAATTCAGATCGGATCGCGCTGCGAACTCCCTCCGAGTTGAGCACGGCCGAGATCATGGCCTGGAGGAACTGCTCGCCCGACGTGGTGGAGGTGTCCTGGTCGTCGAACACGCCCGATGACGGCGGTGGTGAGTCGGGTGCGCCGGTGTGGGCAGCGTCGTCTAGCGTCGCGACGGCAGGCTGCTGCGTCGTGGTCGGCGATGGTGACATGTCAAGTTCCTCTGCGGTAGCCGGTCGAGCGCATTGTATCCGGGAGAGCCCCGCTCTCCACGCAAGTGACTTGGTCGCGCCGTCCGCACGACGTGACGGCCTAGCTGCGAGTTAGCCAGAGCGCACGATTGTCACGGGTTCGTGTCCGAGGCGGCGCAGCTCGCCCATCAAGCTCTCGAGGTGGTGCTCGAAGGGCACCAGCACCACGTCGCCGGGTGCGGACACGCTCTCGACGATCTGTTTGAGCATCGTGATGATGCCGCCCTCGATGAGGCCTTCGGTCTCGCCGTCGGCGCCGAACATTCCCTCCTCGTAGCGGGTCTTGCCCTCGCGCAGCCCGAGCACCCTGCACCCGACCTCCGCGTTTATCGGCTCGCCGTCGCGACCCCGCATCTCCATCTCGCAACCCAACTCATCGGCGTGCCACCACGTGCCGGTGAGCAGGGGCACAGGCTCGGTCAACTCGGCGCGGGTCTTGCCCGCATACTTCTTCGCATACTTGGTGGCGTACTGGTGCATGTCGTGGTCAGACGCCACCATGCGGAGCGTCATCATCGGCGACAAGCCCGGGTGCACCAGCGGCGCGACGACGCCGACCACCACCAGCGTGCCGTTTAGCTTTAGCACGCGCGCCATCTCATCGGTGCGCGTCGCAAACCACTCGACGTAGTCGTATGCCGCCTCGGGCTCGCCAGCCTCCGCCAGCTCGTGCGGCGCCGGCGGGAT
>CAYRJD010000073.1:0-12234 GCA_964424585.1 uncultured Acidimicrobiales bacterium
CACCCACCCACCCATTTGCCGATGTGGCGGCGTAGCCCGCACGACCGCGAGATTTTCTCGCTCGCGCTGCCCGCGCTCGGCGCGCTCGCGGCCGAGCCGATCTACCTGCTCACCGACACCGCCATCGTCGGACACCTCGGCACCGAGCAGCTGGCTGGCCTCGCCATCGCGTCGGCGGTGCTGCTGACGGTTCACTCGCTGATGATCTTCCTGGCGTACGGCACCACCAGCCTGGTCGGTCGGCTGGTGGGGGCGGGTGACGTTCGGGGCGCGCACGCTCAGGGCGTCGCGGCGCTTTGGCTGGCGCTGGGCGCGGGCGCCGCGGCGGCGGTGTTACTGGCGTTCACCGGCGGGTGGTTCATCGGGCTGTTCGACGCGACCGACGCGGTGCGCGACCACGCGAGCACGTACCTTCTGGTCTCACTCGCCGGGCTGCCCGCGATGCTGTCGATGCTGTCGGGCGCCGGGTATCTGCGGGGCTTGGGCGACACGGTGAAGCCGCTCTACGTCGCGGTCGCCACCGCGGCCGCGAACGTCGTCATCGAGGTGGCGCTGGTGTTCGGGCTCGACATGGGGTTGGCCGGCTCGGCGCTGTCGACCGTGCTGGCGCAGTGGGGCGGCGCGCTGGCGTTCATCGCGCTGGCGGTCGCCGGTGCGCGCGGCGCGAGCGTTCGTCTGTGGCCGTCGCGCGAGCGGCTGGCTCGCTACGGCAGCGTGGGTGCGCGTCTGTTCGTGCGCACCGCCGCGCTGCGCAGCGTGTTCCTGGCGAGCGTGGCGATCGCCGCGCAGATGGGCACGGTCGAGGTTGCCTCGCACCAGATCGCAATCGAGGTGCTCGGCCTCACGGCGCTGATACTCGACGCGGTGGCGATCGCCGGCCAGGTGATGATCTCTCAAGCGGCCGGACGAGGCGACCGCGCCGGCGCGCTCGCAGCCAGCCGGCGAATGGTCGCGCTCACGATCATGGTCGGCGTCGTCGTGGGCGTGGCGGGCGCCGCGCTCTCGCCGCTGCTGGCGCGCGTGTTCACAGCAGATGCCGAGGTCGTGGCGCTGACGACGTTCTTGCTGGTTTGCGTGGCCGCGCTGCAGCCGTTCAACGCGGTGCCGTTCGCGCTCGACGGCGTACTGATCGGCGCGGGCGATCTCACGTTCTTGGCGTGGGCGATGATCGGCTCGGCCGCCGCTTTCGCCGTCGCGGGCGGCGCGGTCGCGTGGGCGGGCGCCGGCATCGGCTGGCTGTGGGGCGCGCTGTTTGTGTTCACGCTCGCTCGGGCGGTGCCGCTGTGGCTGCGCCTGCGCACCGGCGTGTGGCTTAGAACTCAGGCTTAGCCACCATCACCACCAGCGCGCCGATGAGCGCGAGCGACGCCAGCGCTTCGCCCCAGCGCACCTGCGCGAGCACTCGCGGCGTCGGCGGCATGTTCTCGTTGCGGCGGATGAGGCCGTGGTACGCGGCGAGCCAAGCTGCGTAGAGCACGAAGCCGAGAGTGATCCAGTCTTCGCTCCAGTCCCAGCCGCCGGCCCACACCGCCGCGAGCCCGAAGCCCAGCACGCCGTACATCGCTGCGTCGACGATCATCGGCGGCCTCGTGCGCAGGGTCGGCGCGTGAGGGTCGTGCGCGGTGCTGCGCACGAGCAGCGACCCGCCGATGCCGACGACGGCGCAAGCGACGTGCGCGACGATTAGCCATTCGCTCAGCGTGGGCAAGTCGGACACCCTTTCTCTGCACGGTTTCTTTGCACGATTTCGCGGCGGCCATCACCGATCGGCTAGCTTGACCGACGGCGCAGACACCAGCACCCATCACCTAGCGTGCCAGAAGCCAGCGCCAGAAGGGAACCCACACCGTTGCTACCACCAGCATTTGACTACACCGTCGCTCGTTCGGTCGATGAGGCGGTCGCCGCCAAAGCTCAAGACGGCGACGAAGCCCGCTTCCTGGCGGGAGGCCAGAGCCTGCTGCCGCTCATGAAGCTGCGGTTCGCGTCGCCCGCCAAGCTGATCGACATCAACCGCATCGACCCGACAGAGGGTCTGGATGTCATCGAGCGCCGCAACGGGCACCTGCACGTCGGCGCGCTCGCCCGTCACGCCGACGTGGCCGCCAGCAGCGAGACGTTCGGCGCGGTCGCGTCGGCTGCTCCCTGGATCGCCGATCCGCTGGTGCGCAACCTCGGCACGATGTGCGGGTCGGTCGCGCACTGCGACCCCGAGGGCGACTGGAACACCGTGATGCTGGCGACCGGCGCGCAGGTGGTGGCCACAGGGCCCGGCGGTTCGCGCGACATCGCGATCACCGATTTTCTGCTGGGCGCGTTCACCAACTCACTCGCCGATGACGAGATGGTGACCGGGCTGAACATTCCCGTGCCCGCCGGCGCGTCGGGCGGCAGCTACCACAAGCTCGAACGCAAGGTCGGCGACTACGCCACCGTCGGCGCGGCGGCGCATCTCGAGCTGGCAGCCGACGGCACCATCGCCGCTGCGGGCGTCGCGCTCACGTCGGTCGCGCCGCACAACTTGAAGGTCACCGAAGCCGAAGCGGCGCTGGTCGGCAACGCGCCGTCGGCCGAGCTGTTTGCCGAGGCTGGCGAGATCGCCCGCACCGCGTGCGAGCCCCGCAGCGACGTGCGAGGCACCCAGCTGTGGAAGCGTCAGGTCGTGGCGACGTTCACCGCGAGAGCGCTAGCCGACGCCGCCGCGCAGGCTGCCGCGTAGTTCACCCACCCACGCCCAATAGAGGGCCAAGAAAGAGAGCAGGGCAACGCTCATGGAAATCAACTGTCAAATCAACGGCTCGCCGCGCACCGGCGAGGTCGAGCCTCGCCGCTTGCTGGCGGAGTACCTGCGCACCGACGTCGGGCTCACCGGCACGCACATCGGCTGCGACACGACCAGCTGCGGGGTGTGCACCGTGCTGGTCGACGGCACGCCGGTGAAGAGCTGCACGATGCTGGCGGTGCAGGCCGACGGGCGGGAGGTCACCACCGTGGAGGGGCTCAAGTCTGACGGCGAGCTGCACCCCATCCAGCAGGGGTTCACCCAAGAGCACGGGCTGCAGTGCGGGTTTTGCACGCCAGCGATGATGCTGGTGGGCGCCGCGCTCATACAAGACAACCCCGATCCGTCAGATGAAGAAGTTCGCTGGGCGATCTCAGGAAACCTCTGCCGGTGCACCGGGTATGTCAACATCATCAAGTCGATCAAGTCGGCGGCCGCGGCCGCCAACGCCGGCTAGCACTCCCAACCGTCCCAACTAGAGCAACCAACCCAACCAAAGAAAGAGAGCACCCGAGATGACAACGCTCACCGCTCCTACCACTCCCGCTGACATCGGCGGCATCGGCCACAGCGTCGCTCGCCAAGAAGATGCGCGCCTGATAGAGGGCCAGGGCAACTTCCTAGACGACATCACGTTGCCGGGAATGCTGTACGCGCACATGGTTCGCTCGCCGGTCGCGCACGCTCGCATCGTCGGTATCGACACCGAAGCCGCCAGCGCGGTCGAGGGCGTCGTCGCGGTGGTGACCGGCGAGCTGATGGCGCAGCACAACTTGGCGTGGATGCCGACGTTGTCGGGCGACACCCAGGCGGTGCTCGCGACCGACAAGGTGCGCTATCAGGGCCAAGAGGTGGCCACGGTCATCGCGACCGACCCGTACATCGCCGCCGACGCGGCCGAGCTGGTCGACGTCAGCTACGACGATCTGCCGCCGGTCACCACGCCGCAGCAGGCGCTCGACGCGGGCGCGCCGATCATTCGCGACGAGCTTGACGACAAGACCGACAACGTGGCGTACGAGTGGGAGACCGGCGACGCCGCTGGCACCGAAGCGGCTTTCGCAGCAGCCGACCGCATCGTGACGCTCGACACGCACTACCCGCGCTCGCATCCGTCGCCGCTAGAGACGTGCGGCATCGTCGCCGACGTCGACTCGGTGACCGGCCAGGCGACGCTGTATATGACGTCGCAGGCGCCGCACGCGCATCGCACGCTGTTCGCGATGGTCGCGGGGCTGCCCGAGCACAAGATTCGCATCGTCAGCCCCGACATCGGCGGCGGGTTCGGCAACAAGGTGCCGATCTACCCGGGCTACGTCGTGGCGACCGCGGCGAGCTTGCTGATCGGCAAGCCGGTGAAGTGGGTGGAGAGCCGCACCGAGAACCTGATCTCGACCGGCTTTGGGCGCGACTACTACATGCACGGCGAGCTGGCGCTCACCAACGAGGGCCGCATCTTGGCGCTCAAGGTCGACGTGCTTTCCGACCAGGGCGCGTTCTACGCCGACGCGCAGCCCAGCGTGATGAAGGCGGGGCTGTTCCACGTCGTCACCGGCAGCTACGACTTTCCGAGCGCGCACATCACCGCGAAGGGCGCGTTCACCAACAAGGCGCCCGGCGGGGTGGCGTATCGGTGCTCGTTCCGCATCACCGAGGCGTCGTTTCTCATCGAGCGGCTGGTGCAGAACGCCGCGTACGAGCTGGGCATCGACCCGGCGCAGATGCGGCTGGCTAACTTCATTCAGCCCGACCAGTTTCCGTACGAGACGGCGACCGGGTTTGTGTACGACTCGGGCGACTACCCGACGGCGCTGAAGATGGCGCTGGAAGAGGTCGGCTACGACCAGCTGCGAGCCGAGCAGGCCGAGCTGCGCGAGCAGGGCATCTTGCGGGGCATCGGCATCGCGCACTTCACCGAGGCGGTCGGCGCCGGGCCGTCTCGTCAGTACGACATCGCCGGGCTGAAGATGATCGACTCGGCCGAGTTGCGGGTGCACCCGACCGGCAAGGCGATCTTGAAGCTGGGCGTGAAGACCCAGGGGCAGGGTCACGAGACGACGTTCGCGCAGATCGTCGCGCAAGAGCTGGGCATTCCCGCGACCGACGTGAAGGTGGTGCACGGCGACACCGACAACACGCCGCACGGGCTGGGCACCTACGCGTCGCGCTCGACGCCGGTCGGTGGCGCGGCCACCGCGGTGGTGGCCCGCAAGCTCGCGGACAAGGCTCGGCGCATCGCCGCGCACCTGCTCGAGGCTGCGCCCGAAGACGTGGTGCTCGAAAACGGCGTGCTGCACGTCGAGGGTTCGGCGACGCCGTCGGTGACGATTGCCGATGTGGCGCTGGCGGCGTATACGAACCTGCCCGAAGACATGGAGTACGGCCTAGAAGACGTCACCTACTACGACCCGCCCAACCTCACCTACCCCTACGGCTCTTACATCGTGGTGGTCGACATCGACGCCGACACCGGCGTGTGGAAGGTCGACCGCATGGTGGCGCTCGATGACTGCGGCGTGCGCATCAACCCGATGATTGTCGAGGGGCAGATTTGCGGCGGCCTGACCGAGGGCTTCGCGATGTCGTCGATGCAGTGGATCACGTTCGACGACGACGGCAACTGCATCGGGTCGAACTTCATGGACTACCTCATTCCCACCGCTTGGGAAACGCCCAACTTCGAGCTGCTGGCGACCGAGGTGCCGTGCCCGCATCACCCGATCGGCGCGAAGGGCGTGGGCGAGTCGGCGACCGTCGGTTCGCCGGCGGCGTTCGTCAACGCGGTGGTCGACGCGGTGGCGCACCTGGGGGTGCGCAACATCGACATGCCGGTGCTGCCCGATCGAGTGTGGGCGGCAATTCAGGAGGCCCGCGGCACGGTTTAGCGGGGCCGGTTGTAGCGATCCCGTCTGTAGCGGCCCTGTCTGTAGCGGGACCGGACCAAGCCCGCCACACTGGGGCCGTGAACGCCGACGTCGAAGCCTTCAGCGCGGCCGTCAAGTTCACGAATGCGCGTGTGCCGTTCGTGCTGGCGACGGTTGTGTGGCGCAAGGCGCCGTCGTCTGGACGGCTGGGCTCAAAGGCGGTCATCACCTACCGCGCGCCTGCTGACGGTGCTGCTGGCGGCGCGCCCGTGGGCTCGCGGGTCGGCTCACACGTCGGCAGCTGGACTGTGACCGGCTGGCTGGGCGGCGGCTGCTCAGAGCCGACCGTGCTCGCTCAAGCCGCAGCCGCGCTCGCGGACGGTCAGGCTCGCCTCATCGCGCTCGGCGACGAAGAGATCGGCCGAAGTGGTACCAACGCGAACCAGATGGGCCCCACTTGTGAGTCGAAGGGCGCGCTCGAGGTGTATCTAGAGCCGCACCTGCCTAAGCCGCTGGTTGTCGCGGTGGGTCGTTCGCCAGCCGTCGAAGCGCTGGCGACGATGGCGCAAGCGGTCGGCTGGGAAGCTCGCATCGTCGACGACGGGGGAGACCCAGCCGGTCACGCTGCGCCCGAGCTGGTGAGCACCGACCTCGACGCCGCGCTCAACCCGGGTGGCAGTTCAGCGTGGGCAGCGCCCGACGCGGCGACCGCTGACCCCTCGGGCACGGGTTCGTTGCTGGCACCGCCCGACGCGGCGACCGCTGTGGTCGTCGCGACGCAGGGTCACTACGACGCCGAGGCGTTGCGGGCTGCGTTGGCGACCGACGCGGGCTACGTCGGGTTGGTGGCGTCGCACCAACGAGCCGCGAGCGTGCTGAAAGAGCTGGCCGAGGCGGGCCTCGCTGACGTCGATCTCGCGCGGGTGCACGCTCCTGCCGGTGTCGACCTGGGGCAGGTCGCCAACGCCGAAATCGCGGTGTGCGTGCTGGCCGACTTGGTCGAGCGACGCGCCCGAGGTGAGCTGATGGTGCGAGCCGCGCCCGATGCTCTCGATGCGACCGTGTCCGACTGTGCTGCGTGCGGTGCCACGGCAGCTAGCTAGCGGCCAGACAACCCAAGACTGCAGCCTCTGGCGCACGCCCGGCTTTCGGTCGTTGTGGCTGAGCGGGCTGAGTTGGCACTGGGCGCGCTGGGCTATCGCGTTTCTCGCCGCGTATCACGTCAACGTCGTCACCGATTCGCCGCGCATGGTGCAGCTCACCGGCGCGGTGATGTGGGCGCCGCTGCTGTTCGGCGGAGCCATCGGCGGCGTCGTTTCCGACCGGTTCAACCGCGTGCGCACGGTGCAGCTGCAGGTGGTGGTGCTGATGCCGCTGGTGGTGCTCATCGGCGTCGCCGAGCGGGGAGGCTGGCTGGGTTTGCCGCTGCTGTTCGGGCTGCTGGTCGTCACCGGCTTCGGCTGGGTGACCGACATGACGAGCCGGCGAGCGCACATGTTCGAGATCGTCGGTCAGCGGCTGTTGCACAAGGCGATGGCGCTCGAGTCGGTGGCGCTGGCGTCGGGCATCGCGGTCGGCAACCTGGCGGGCGGCGCCATCGCCGACACGCTGGGCGTCGGCGCGGCGTTTTACGTGGTGGCGGGGTTGCTGGCGGCTTCGCTGGTGCTGCTGGCGCTGGTGAGTCGGGTGCCTACGCCTCGGGAGAGCGAGCCAGCCGCGCACCCTCCGGCGCTGCGCCAGCTGCGCGAGGGGCTGCAGCTCGCCAAGACGAACGCCAACTTGCGGTCGATCCTCGGCGTCACCGTCATCATGAACTTCTTCTTCTTCGCCTACTTCCCGGCGGTGCAGCGCATCGGCGACGCGCTCGACGCGTCGCCCACGCAGATCGGCTTGATCTCGTCGATGACGGGGTTCGGCATGATCACCGGCTCGCTGCTCACCGCATGGCTGCTGGGCGGTCGCTGGGGCTGGGCGTACGTCGGCGGCGTCGGCGGCGGGATGATCACGATCATTCCGTTCGCGATGTCGCCGACCGTGCCGTTCGCGGTGGTCGCGCTGTGGGTCGCAGCTTGCGGCAGCGGCTTCTTTGGTGCGACCCAGTCGACGCTGGTGATGACCAGCGTTGGCGCGCAGATGCGAGGCCGAGCGATGGGGCTGTTGAGCATGGCCATCGGCGCGCTACCGCTCGGCATGTATTCGCTCGGCGAGGTCGCCACCGCGCTCGGCACCCGCACCGCCCTGGTCATCTTCAATCTGTCCGGCCTCGTCGTGCTCGTCACCTGGGTCGCCGTCTTCCCTCAAGTCCTATCGCGCCGCGGCCCCCAAGACGCCGCCGCTTAGTCGGCCTCGCTGCCCTGCCGATGCTGCGCCGTCCGTCTTCGTCGGCGCACGGGTAGACTGATCACCGTGACGACACCGACGGATCGCTGATGAACGCCTCCCCACGTCGCCGTTACGCGCGCTCGCCGGTCGTTGAGGCAATCCTGGATGTCCAGGTGGAAGACCTCAGCAGCAGTGTGATCCCTAGGTTTCGCGCCTACGAGAACGTCGAGTATCCGGCCCGGGACGAAGTCATTGTCTCGGGAGCGGAGGCTGAGGCTGACTCCGATGGTGTCGCTACCCGCTCGGTGCGGCGGCTCATCGGAATTCGACATGGCACTGAGAATGGTCATCAGAATGCCCAACTGCGCACTGATGGCTTCATGTTCGCCCGTCTAGAACCTTACGATTGCTGGGAGAACTTCTTCGCTGATGCTAGAAGCATGTGGAGTGCCTACCTTGACCTCGCCGAGGAAGTGAATCTCATTCAGGTGGGAATGCGCTACGTAAACCTCATTGAGATTGGGTCAGAGGCGGTGGATTTGGACGACTATCTTCAAACTAAGCCAGAGATCGCAGCAAACTTGCCAGACGCTACCTCTGGCTTCTTTTTCAGTATCGACATACCCATGCCTCAGTTTCGCGCAACTACGCGGATCATTGAGACAGTCGTGCCGCGTGCGCCAGCTCGTTCGTCTCCGCAACTCGTGCTCGACATTTTCGCATTCAGAAGCCTCGATCAAACCTCCATAGCCACCAGTTCGGCGCTCGATGAGTTTGATGATGTTTGTGACGACCTACACGAGGCTGCGACGCTGGCGTTTGAATCGTCGATTACAGACAAGGCAAGGGAGAATTTCAGATGACGCTGCTGCTTGAGGCACCGGAGCGACGAGGGTCAGAGTGGTTGCTGGCCATGCGTAACGACGTCCATCTTGATGAAGAGCGTGTTGCTGTCGCCCCCGTGACAGACGATGCGGCCATTCGAAAGAGCTTAGCGAGGTGCCTCTTCTGGCATATGGTAATGTCGGCGCTAGAGGAAGTCGACCCAGTTGACGAGCCGCTGGAGATCGTTTCACTGACGCCTGAGGAAGTCAGGGATGTACTGCAGTATACGTCGTCAGAATACATCATGTATCCGGTTGAGCTTCCACCTCTTGAAGATTGAGTCAGGCGAATTCCCGTGTGGTTGAGCGAGATACCGGTGCCTGACAGCCCCTTGCGCCAAGGTGATCTGTTGGTAGATGTGCCCAGGCCGATACTTCGCCTTCCAGTGAAGGCGGAGAACTTTCTCGAAAACCAACCAATGACGGTGGTCCCAGTAGAGACAGGCCCCGCGATCGTTATATCGCAGTGCTGCACCAACGAGAACAGCAAGCACGTTGTGATCGCGTCTGTTCGCCGTCGAGGTGGTCTTCAACCGCATGAACGGGCGGCACTACTGAAGGACGAGCCCGATATCGTTGACGGTGCGCTTCACAACTATACGCTTGATTCATTTGCTCTGAAAGCCTACGCGGATGTTCTTGAGAGTCTAGATGAGGACCATTTCTGGGTGGCCGAACTTTCTCGGATGACCGCATTCGTGGGAGATGACACCTCACTCAAGGATCTGCGACGAGCACAGATGGAGCCAGAGGAACGCCGATTACTGAGGATTAAGCTGGCACATCGGTGGGCGCGGCCAGAG
Source organism: uncultured Acidimicrobiales bacterium (assembly GCA_964424585.1). Classification (GTDB taxonomy): domain Bacteria; phylum Actinomycetota; class Acidimicrobiia; order Acidimicrobiales; family Poriferisodalaceae; genus CAYRJD01. Next base: position 9,656 of record CAYRJD010000073.1, read on the forward strand.
GAGAGCGACGCGCAACACCTTATGGCTCGGGGCATACCTCCGGGACCCACGCCGTGACCGCCAACGGCGTGAGGAGGGCCGCGTCGATGTCGCCGAAGGCGCGCGTGCGGTTGCGTAGCGGCGCGGGTAGGTTTGGGGGCTGGCAACCACCTGAGGAGGACGTCTGATGCGTCGGTTTGTGAAGCTGAGTTGCGGGGGGGGGGGTTGCACTTTTAGTTGTTGCTGCTTTTGGCGCGGTGGTTGGGTCGCAGGTGCTGCCGCCGGGCGCTGACGGCCCGGCTAGCGATTGTTCGGGGCAGGTGCCGATCGTGGTGGCGTCTGATGAGGCGGCGCAGTCTGATCTCTATTCCGGTGCAACCTTGGCGGGCGTGCTCGACACGACGTGCATCGTGTTGGCTGGTGCGCGCGACGCCGAGTTCGACCCGGCGCAGTTGGCGCGGTTGGACGCGGCGGATGCTGAGGGTTGGGTGATGGGCGGCGAGGCTGCGGTGCCTGCGGCGAAGGTCGCCGGTCGCAGCTTGAAGCGTTTGAACGGGGTTGATCGCTGGCACACCGCGCGGCTGACGGGCGCGGTGGCTGTTGACCCTGGTGGCGACATCGCGGCGTTGACCGAAGCGACCGCGCCGGTTGAGGGGGAGGCTGCTGGTTCGTCGGTGATGGTGGATGGCTTTGAGGTGCGTCTGCCGCCGAACTTGGGCGCGGACTGTTCGGGTCAGGTGCCGATCGTCGTGGCGGCCGACGCGGCCGCGCAGAGCGACCTCTATTCCGCGGCGACGTTGGCGGGGGTGCTCGACACGACGTGCATCGTGTTGGCTGGGGCGCGCGGCGCGCCGATGGCAGCGGAGCAGTTGGCGCGTCTCGCGGCTGCCGACGGGAACGGCTGGGTCGTCGGCGGCGAGGCTGCGGTGCCTCCGGCGAAGTTGACGGGCTACAACCTCACCCGCCAAGGCGGCACCGACCGCTGGCACACCGCGCGAATCATCGGCGCGACTGCGGTGCAGCAGGCGGCTGCGACGAGCGCGTCGGACGTGACGACTACCACCCGCGCCGAGCCTCGGAACGCGGGCGGCGGCGGTTCGAGCCGCAGCAGCGGCGGCCGTTCGTCGGGTGGCGTGGCGCGCACCGGCGGCGGGTCGAGTCGTATCGGTACCTCCGGCGGCACGAACCGTCCAGCGGTGACGCCGCCCGGCACCACCACGACGTCGAGCACGACGACTTCCTCGACGACGACCACGGTTCCGGGTGGCAACGACGACGGCACCAGCAGCACGACGAGCAGCTCGTCGTCATCGACCACCGAACCAGCCAGTGACGTTGGCGACAGCAGCACGACGAGCAGCTCGTCGTCATCTACCACCGAACCAGCCAGCAACGGTGACGACAGCAGCACCACGACAACTAGCTCGGAGTCGACCTCGACTACCGAGCCAGCTGGCAACGGTGACGACGCAACCGCGACGACCACCGAGCCAGCTGGCAGCGGTGGCGACGCAGCCACGACCACCACGACGAGTTCGTCGACAACCACCACCGTTCCGCCAACCTCGTCTGGTACCACGACGACGTCGAGCAGCACGACCACGACGACGACCAGCCCGCCGCCCGCGACAACCTCGAGCACGTCCACTAGCTCGTCGTCCACCACAACGAGTTCGTCATCCACGACGATAACCACGAGTTCGACGACGACCACGACGGTCGCACCCAGCGCCGATCCGCAGGTGTCGGCGGGTGACGAGCATTCGTGCGCGGTGAGAGCCGATGGGTCGGCGGTGTGCTGGGGTGCCGACACCCACCAAAAGGCATCGCCATCAGAGTTGGACGAGGGCGAGTGGTTCACCCAGGTGTCCGCTGGTGACAACCATTCGTGCGGCCTAGTGAATGATGGATCGGTGGAATGTTGGGGTGCCGACGCCCGCGGGCAGGCGTCGCCGACGCCGCTGGGTGAGGGTGAGACGTTTACGCAGGTGTCGGCGGGCGATTCGCATTCGTGCGCGGTAAGAAATGACGGGTCGGTCGTGTGCTGGGGCGACAACAACAGGGGGCAGTCGTGGCCGCCACCGTTAGGCGAGGGTGAGACGTTTACGCAGGTGTCCGCTGGCACCCGCCATTCGTGTGGGTTGAAGTCGGATGGGTCGGTCGTGTGCTGGGGCACCTACATCTTCGGCGTTCCGCTAGCGCCGGTGACAACGCTTGGTGAGGGCGAGGCGTTCACGCAGGTGTCTGACGGCGTTGCGCACGCGTGCGCGGTGAAGAACGACGGGTCAGTGGCGTGCTGGGGTGTCGATACCGACGGGAGGTTGTCGCCGCCAGCGTTGGACGAGGGCGAGTCGTTCACGCAAGTGTCAGCAGGCAAGACGCATTCGTGCGCGGTGAAAAACGACGGGTCGGTGGTGTGCTGGGGCGACGACACTCATGAGAAGACGTCACCGCCGACCCTGGCTGCGGGCGAGTCGTTTACCCAAGTGTCAGCTGGCTACGACCACACGTGCGCGACGAAGAACGACGGCTCCTTCGTCTGCTGGGGCGACGATGACGCCGGGCAGTCGTCGCCGCCCGCTCCTCCAGCCACCGGCTGA
>CAYRJD010000074.1:0-34976 GCA_964424585.1 uncultured Acidimicrobiales bacterium
GTGTGGCTGCCGCGCAATCGCTGGTACCTCGATGACGTCTGCTCGGTAGACAGCTATGGCTGCCCGTCTCAGACGCGGAGCGGGTGAACGACCCAAGTGATGCCGCTCTCGTCGTCGTTTCGCCGCTGGCTGCGAGCGTCAACGCTCCTCGTGGTGGCGTGCGTCGGCAGCGTGCTGCTGTTCCAAGACAGCGGAACGTCTGCTTGGGACACCGAAGATCACGACGACCAGCACGAAGTCAACCATCCTAGCAATGACGGCGGCACGGTCTCTCACGACAGCAGCGGCTGGCTGCGTGACAGCAACACGTGGCTGCGTAACGGGTGGCACCCCATAGGGACGGAAGATGAATCGTGCAGCGATGTGTTGAGCTTTCGTGGCGAACGTGGCGAAGATGGTAAAATTGAAGGCAGCACAATAATAGTGGATATGGGCGTCAATTTCAGGGTGCGAAACTGCGTCGACCACCATGTATGCGATCGCGGCGTGGTGTCAGACAGAATAAACTCGACGTGGGATGAAAACCATAGACATCCAGGCACCAGCGGCACACCCGACGCACTCCCTCACGACTCCAGATACAGGGTGTCGCTGGACGGGGTGGTGCAGTCACACGGCGTCACAGCAGACGACCTCACCTGCGGTGGCACGCCGCCGCCGGTGACGACGTTTACGCCGGTGGTGCAGATAGTTGGCGGTGGTTCGTCGCAGTTTGATGTGAATGCGTCGCCGGTTGGTGCGGGCTGCTCGGCGGGTTCGACGAAGTGGTTCCTGAGTGGACGGAACCAGCTCGTCGATCCGGGTGACGGGTTGTGGGCGTTGGTCGACCGTCCGGCAGGCGAGACCGACACTTGCGCTTACGATGTCAGGTTTCCGTTGTCGGTGCGTCCGGCCGACCGGTCCGATGACCGCACCTTTAGTTTGACGAGCGACGAGGTGGTGCGCGTGTCGAACCGGTCTGCGGCTAGCCGCGTCGCGTACGCCGAATACGAGGTGCACGTCTGGCGCTGCCCGGAGGGTTCGACGCGCGCAGGCAACGTCATTCCGGCGACATGGAAAGGTGAGCGGCTGGACCGCAACAGCGTGCACGACCGCGACGCGTACTGCCGCGTGAGATGCCCGGCCGGGTCGCAGCGCGCCGGACGAGAGATACCGCAAGGCGAGGACGACGGCTGGTGCAACGACCGGTGCGCGGCTGCGCCGTCGGTGAGCGACCTGCGCGCATCGCGCACCGGCGACTGGTGGCGACTCTCGTGGGACGGTGCGACCAGCTGCTACGACTACCGAGCCAGCACCCAGCAGATGCCGATGCCGTTCACGAACGACGAAGACTGGTGGTTCGACACCAGCAACTTCCGCACGCCCGGAGATGTAGACGTCGTCACGTGGAACTTCAAGTGGCTGTCCGTATCCGCTGACCACTTTCACTGGCCCGACGCGCAGCGATGCCTCCAGTCGTTCCGCGGCATTCTCGGCTGGATCGCGTCTGGCTGTGGTTCAATCGATCTCCCTGATCCGCCTGGCGGCGCCTTACACGGCTACCACCGCTACGGCGCGACTCCCTTAGTGCACCGCATCGACGTGACGGTGCGCGGGCAGCAGCTCATCACGACCACCCAGCTGAGGTGCGTACGTAGGGAGGGCGGTCGCTGCGTCGAAACAGCGCCCGTCATCCAAACCATCCGCAGCACGCCAGCGGCCTGGACGTCGCCGTGGATGTGCCCCAAACGCTCACTGCAAGGACAGGGCAACCCGCACGTCGCCGAGTCACGCTCGCTGCGCAACATCCCCGCCAACGTCACCGCCCAATACGACCGCCTCAACGCCGTCAACACCAGCACACTCACCGCCGAGCAGCACGACGCGCACCGACAGCAACTCAACCAACAACGCCGAACCATCTACCAATACTGCTACAGCTTCACCCCCCACGTCACCCTCAACGTGCCCGACGGCTACCGCGACGGTCAAACCGACGCAACCACCGTCGAGGTGACGTTCACCAAACAATCAGGCACCGCCGACTGCCCGACACACACCGCGGACTACACCCCAGCAGCGACCGCCGGACAACCCGCGACCGCCGACGACGATCCGAGCTTGAACCCCGCCTGCGTCTACACGGTCAGCTACCAGGCGTCGGCGGCAGACGGCGAGCTGCGACTGGTCACGCCGGTCGACGACCCGAAGACCGCAGCCCGTGAAGACCAGGTGACGGCGGACGCACCGCAGACGCAAGCGACCTACGAGGAGGCGTTCTTCCCGCCGCGGGTGACGATCAACATTCCCGACGGACACGCAGGCGGACGGACGCGCAATAGGTCGCCGCGCACCGGGTGGGCGTTGTTCTCGAACGTGACGTTCGAGCAGGTCTCCGGTCCGAGCGACTGCGAAGAGCGCAAAGACGAGATGGTGGAACACAACCCCCAGGTGTGGGTCGACGCGCACTCTGGCTACAACCATGACAAGAAGCAGCCGCAGACGGTGCCGCGTGCGACGCTGCAGCTAGACCGTCGCTGCGTCTACCAGGTCACCTACCTGACGAACAACAGTCCGTTAGGCACCGAGCGCACCCTCACCCTCGTCACGCCGGTCGACGACCCCGACACGACGGCGCGTGAAGACCAGGTAGCCGCCGACGACCCGAACACCGCGTGGGACGACCGGGCGACGGCGGCGACGTACGAGCACCGGTGCGAGAAGCCTGGGCCGTTTTGGTCGCAGGTGGGGGTGTCGCTCGCGTTCGGCGATGCGGCGCCGGAGTTCTTCCGGGGCACCTGGAACCCGGTGAACTGGAGCGACGACGCGACGCGGTCGACCGCGTTCGGTCGGCGGCCGGCGACGCTGCCGCCCGCGGCCGCTGACGTGACCAACGAGGGCGCGCTGGTGTCGCTGCGTCTGTCGCTCGCGGCGTGCGTGTCGCCAGGCGACGGCGACGCTGACCACCAAGGCAACGACTGGCGCTGCGGGCGTCTCGTAAGAGGGCCTAGCGGGTTCGCTTCGATCTGCAGTGACCTGTGTGGCCGAGCGGCAAGACGCAGCGCGCCTTGGACTTCCGCATCCACCTATTGCACAACTCGTGCGCTTGCGACCTAGTGGTCGGTGTAGCTGCGCGACTGGGTCCTGCTGCCGACGAACGCTCATCATCGGGCAACTCAAACCCAATTGACCGCTTGCCTTCTTCTTCATCGCGGCGAACCTCAACGAGCACGTCCTGGAGGAACTGTGCCGTCAACCCGCATCCCGGCATGATTTGGATCAAGTCGGAGTGTTTCTGTTGAACCAGAACATTGTCCGTGATGAGGTCTGCTAGCAGTTCGCGTCGTCGGTTCCTGCTCATGCCCTGCTCGGCGGCCCACTGCAACAAAGCATCGCGCGTCAACAGTGTCGGTGAACCAAAGACGTGCAAGACGGCGTCCTGTTGCTGATCGCTCAGGCCTCGCCACGTCGACTCCTCCACGTCGGTCGTATAGAGCTTGCTTGCCGCTTCCACACCGTGCTGCACGTCGGCGAGCGTGATGGCGCACTCGGGCGCCTGGCTCGCCTTCCACGCCATATGTCCAACAAGCTGAAACATGTAGGGCGAACCGTGAATTGAGGACGAAGCTAGATCAAGCGCGTCCGACTCGAATGCACCTTCGTTCAGCGCCGCATATCGCTGAAACCCTCCCCTGGCAGCGATGCGCGTAATGGGCAGAAGATGCACAGACGCGCATCGTCGAAAGAATGACAGGTCGCGATGCGTGAGAGGTCCACGTCGAAACTCCGGTAACGAGGCGCCACGAAACTGCAGTGGATAGCGCTTGCGCCTGATCATGTCTTGTAGCGCGTTTCCCAGGTTGATGCAGTCGCTCTCGCTCGCCGCGCCCAGTTCATCAACCATCAACAGCACGCCCGGGACGTCTTTGCGCCTGCCGACGTTCTTGCCAATGTCGCGCAGCACGCGCAACGGCGTCGCCTCCCAACTCCTTGACTCACTGTCATCGCTTGGGCGTTCATCGGCGCTGCTGAGCGAGCGGTCACTGTCAATGATGAGTTCGTCGCATGCGCCAACGACGCTGCTTTGCTCGAACGCGTCCGCAATCGCTCCCGACAGCCCGTCGAGTAGACCATCTCCGTCGCCTGTTCCATCGGTCTCAATGACGAGCCATCCTCGTCGTCGAGCCTCTGCGGCGATCGCCATCATGGTGCTAGTTTTTCCGCTACCGCGAGCGCCGAAGAACATCGTGCAGTCATCGGGCGCAACAGGAGCATCAAGAATCGCAATCGCGTTGTTGACCAACGATTGCCGCCCAATGAGGTCTTGAGTTTCTTGCGTGACCGCAAAGCCATACTGAAAGGGGTTCGAGGTCACCCCACCGACGTCCGCATACTCCTCCAACGCCTCAGCGAAGCGCGGATCGCTCTCTATGTGTGACACCCCAGACCTCCTCTCGGCTGACACTGAACGCTGGCCACACCCAGAGCCTAGCAGGTGGCGCGCCGAAAACGGATCGGCCGGACCGAAAACGGGCACATCGCGCCGAAAACGGACAGACGGATCCGAAAACGGGCACATAGCGCCGAAAACGGGCCAGCCGGACCGGAACCGGCTGTTAGGTGGGCATCAGCACGACGCCGGATCGGGCCTTGGGCATGAAGTAGGTGCTCTTGGGCGGCATCGTGCCGCCCGCCCGCCCGCACCCAACGCAGCCTGCTATGGCTATGGCTGTGTCTACCGGCGACATGAGGGCTTTCCGTTCGATGCCCTGATGACCCGTGGCCAGATCGGGTTCGCCTTAGGCTTGACCGCTGTTTCGGCAGTCACTACCGGAGGTGTACCCCAATGCCAACGAACTCCAACAAACCCAGACCGTGTGACCAAGTTAGCGGCGAACCAGCCGGGCGTGCCTGCCCGTCCGAGTTACGACGGACGGTGACGTGCTCGATCGATGGCTGGCGCGCCGTCCTGCGGCCGGCGCGCTTGTTGTTCACTGCGGCGGTCGGCATCGTGGCGGCGTTCGGCCTGACGCTGATCGCCGCATCGACGCCAGGCACCGCTCATGTGGTCAAGCTACAGCCGGTCACGACGCCGAGGTCCGTCGCTACGGCTTCGGGGTCCGCCAGTGCGGAGATGGCGCAGCCCATCGCCGCGCAGCCGTCGGTCAGCGAGGGCGCGACGAACGCGCAGGGCGAGCGTCTGCTGGCTGGCGCGGATCGTTACGCCACCGCGGTGCTGCTCGCGTCGGTGCCGTTGGACGCTGGCGACGCTGCCACCGGTGAGGTGCTGGTGGTGTCGGGTGAGAGCTTGGTCGACGCGGTGTCTGCGGTGTCGGTCGCCGCGAGCCGCGACGCCGCGATCGTGCTGACCGCAACCGACGCGGTGCCGCAGGTGGTCGCCGAGTTCATCGCCGACCGCAGCTTCGACCGAGTGACCGTCGGCGGCGGCACCGCCGCGGTCAGCGAGGTGGCCGCGGACGAGCTTGCCGCCCTCGTGAACGACAACGCGAACGACGACGCGGCGGGCGGCGGGTCTGTGCCGCGTGTGGCGGGTGCGACGCGTTTTGAGACGGCGGTAGCTGCGGCGCGGGCTGCTGGCGAGCCCGGCGTGTGGTGCGACGGACGCACCGCAGCGGTGCTAGTGTCTGGCGACAGCTTGGTGGACGGGGTGATCGCGGCGCCGGTGGCGTACGCGATGGGCTTGCCGCTGCTGTTCACCGAACGTGACGCGCTGCCGGATGCGGTGGTCGACTACCTGGCCGAAACTGGCATCACCCGCGCCGTGGTGGTTGGTTCGACCAGCGACGTCTCCGGTCCAGTGTTGGCGCAACTCGGTCGCGCTGATGTCGCGGTGGTCGCGTTCGACGCAGCCACGCCGGCCGCGCGGTCGGTCGAACTCGCAGAAGCGATGGAGGGTTGCGCGACGCAGCCGGTTGCGCCTGGGGAGTTCGCGTTGTTGGACGCGCAGCAGCCGGTCGACGGCGTCGCCGCAGCCGCCGCGCTCGCAACGGGTTTGGGCGAGCACAGCGACAGCGACGCGCTCATCCCGGTGCTCGCGGTGAACCAAGACTCGTTGCCGCAGCCGGTCGCCGACTACCTCGCGAAGGTCGGGCGACGCCACGACGAAATCACCTTGTATCCGCTGGGCGGCGTCGCCCGCCTCACCCCGCGCGTGATTAGCAGCGCGGTGGTTGCGGCTGGTGGTGAGCCGCCGGAGCCTACGGCGGTTGCCGACGCTGACGACGACACTGACGACGACGCGGGTGGCGGCGCGACAGCCGGGGCTGGTCGACGTCCTGCTGGTAGCGGTAATCCTGATGCCCGCACCCCGGGTGATGTCGGTGCGCCGTCTGGGGGTGTGCCGGGCGCGTCAAGCGGCAGCACCGTTGTGGGTCGTGTGAGCGGCGCTGCGGGCGGCGCGGCAGGTTTGCCTGAGTTCGCTGCGACCGAAGACCTCGACGGTGACGGGGAGTTGAGCTTTGATGAGTTGTATCCGGCGGACACGTCGCATCGCGACGCGTACTTGGCGGTTTCTGGTGGGGTGGCACCGCCGGGCGCGTTCGCGCCGCCGGTGCCTGACTTGGCCGAAGTGGGCGGCGATTATCCTCGCCGGTCTGAGCTGACGCTGGGCCGCACGTCGCACGACCGGTTTCCGAACGGGTTTCCGTTGCCGCCGGGCGCGCCGGACTACGCGACGACCACGTTCGATGAGCGTCAGCAGCTGCGAGCAGACGCGTACGCGACCTACGCCAAGCCCGACCCGAGCAGTGGCGCGCCACTGAACACGGCGCGCGGGCAGTGGGACGACTACCTGTACGCGCTCTTGTGCGAACGTCAGATGGAAAGCAGGGAGTTCAACAACGGGCGGTCGCCAGCAGGTTTTGGGACGTTTCCGTGTGAGTGGATGGCCGACTGGAGCATCTGGCAGTGTGATGTGTTGAACGACCCGGCGGTGACGCGGCTCGCGCCGCACGAGCAGTGGACTGAGCTGACGGTCCGCTACTACGACCTCTGGGTTGAGTTAGTTGGCCGTGACCGGTTCCACGCGACGACAAAAGAGGTCTTTGCACCCCGGGGATGGTTGTGGGCTGCACAATACTCATTTAGAGGGTTCTGGGAAGGGGTCACCTACATTGGGCCTCCGTTTTGCAGCTTCCGGTTGGACAACCAGCCCAGCAAGGCGAACCAGACGTTTCACAACCAGCAGGTCACGCTGCTCCAGGACTACTTCAACACCCGCACCGGACGCGGCGACAGCGAAAAAGCCGCTAGCGACTACATTTTCGAGCACCTGTGGCTGCCGCGTAATCGCTGGTACCTCGACGACGTCTGTTCGGTAGACAGCTTTGGCTGCCCGTCTCAGACGCGAGGCAGGTGAACGACCGAGGTGATGTTGCGCTCGTCGTCGTTTCGCCGCTGGCTGCGGGCGTCAACGCTCGTTGTCGGGGCGTGCGCCGGAAGCGTGCTGCTGTTCCATAACAGCGAAGCGTCTGCTTGGGACACCGAAGGTCACGACACCCAGCACGACGGTCCTATACTTGCTGACGGCGGCACGGCCTCGCATGACGGCGGCGGCTGGCTGCGTAACAGCAACACATGGCTGCGTAACGGGTGGCACCCCATAGGGACGAAAGCTGAATCGTGCAGCGATGTGTTGAGCTTTCGTGGCGAACGTGGTGAAGATGGCAAAAGCGAAGGCAGCACGATAACAGTGAATATGGGCGTAAATTTTAGGGTGCGAAACTGCGTCGACCACTATGAATGCAATGGCCGCGATCGGTCAAACAGAATAAACTCGACGTGGGATGAAAACCATAGACATTCACACATAGGCGACGGCACCGGCAACCCAGGCGATCACGAATACAGCTACAGGGTGTCGCTGGACGGGGCGGTGAAGTCACACGGCGTCACGGCAGACGACCTCACCTGCGGCGGCGACGGCGGCGGTGATGGCGGCGGCGATGACGGCGACGGCGACGACGATGACGAGGATGACGGTGACGACAAGCGGCGCCGTTATGTGTGCGACAGCAACACGGATTTGCCGGGGCTGGAGGTGTTGTTGAGTCCGGGCGAGACGTGGCTCGGGGATGGTGGTGTGCGTGAGGCGGTGTGCTTCACGGACTGCGACGCGTCTACGCCGTCCGGGGCGGTCGTCACCCGTGGTGACCTCGACGGCGAACGCTGGTTTTGGGTGGGCACGAACCAGCAGTCCGGCAGTCGTTGGAGGGTGACCTGGAACGGTCGCGGCGGGAGTGCCAGCTGTCCAGGGTACGAAGTGCGCGGCAGCATCGAAGAGATAGTTCTGTCAGGCAACAGTCCCAACTGGTCTGTGTTTCATCGCAGCCTTTTTGATGGTTATAATATCTACCCAGAACGCTACCCGAATGAAGGCAACACTAAACAGGGGCTGCTGGCGTTCACCGGTAGCACGAACCTGAGTTATACGCTAATGCCGGTGGGACCGCCAATGGAGTGGTATACCGTGGACTACATACAGGATCAGGCCACGGCCCATGAAATAAGAAACGGGTCGCTGCGGAGCTTGTGGGCGAGCCGCACTGGTGAACTGAAGGTCGCGCGCGGCACCGCAGTCCAAGTCGGGTTTCCGCTCAGGCTCTATGAGGCTGGCGTGGGGCGAGCAACCGGAACCTCCAACTCGTTAACGCATCCCGTATACGAGCACCGCATCGGCAGATATGGCTCGTCGAGAGCGAGGACGTTTACATCAACGCGTGTGTCGCGCCATATCTACGACATCGAACCCTGCCGTACCGCTACCTCGACCAACTACTTCGTAACCCCGCCGCGCGTCGAGAAGGTCCCGGTGTGCGGCGGGGTTGGCACCACCGCGACCGGGCCGTGGCACTGCCCCGCGTCCGGCGCGCTGGTGCGCCCAAGCCGCGCCCTGTGGAGCATCCCCGCAGAGATCGGCGACGCCTACAACGCGGTCGCCGCAGACACGAACGCCACCGCAGAACAACGAGCCGCAGCAGCCTGGCGCCTCTACGACTACTGCCGCGACTACACCCCGACCGTCACCCTCGTCGTGCCCGACGGCTACCGCGACGCACAACCCGACGAAACCACCGTCGAGGTGACGTTCACCAAACACACCGGCGACGCCGACTGCCCCACCCAAACCGCGACCTACCTGCCCAACGCCACCGACGGCGAGCAAGCCACACCGGTCACGCTCAGCGGAGGCCGCGTGCGGCGCGACGCGAACGGCAACCCCGTCGACGAGCACGGCAACCCGGTCGCCCCACCGAGCTTGAACGCCGACTGCACCTACGCGGTCAGCTACCCGGCTAGCGCGGCAGGCGGCGACCTGCGGCTCGACTCGACCGCAGCGGGGCACGACGTGGAGGTGAGTGCCGACGCACCGCAGACCCAAGCGACCTATGAGGAGGCGTTCCTTGAGCCGCAGGGACGATCAACATTCCCGACGGACACGTAGGCGGACGGTCGCCTGGGCTTGCGAACATGTCGCCGCCAAATGAGTGGGCGTTCTTCAGGCCGGTCACGTTCGAGCGTGCCTCCGGTCCTGCTGACTGCGAGGTGCGTTCAACGGTGTCGCAGCCGTGGCGGTGGTGGTTCTACGCGCGCTCTGCCCGCCCCCTGAACGCTGTGCTCGCCCAGACGGTGCCGCGTGCGACGCTGCAGCTAGACCGTCGCTGCGTCTACCAGGTCACCTACCCGACGAACAACAGCACGCACGGCGACGAACCCACCATCACCCTCGTCACCCCGGTGAACGACCCGGACACGACGGCACGTGAGGCTCAGGTAGCCGCGGACGACCCGGACACGACGTGGGATGACCGGGCCACCCAAGCGACCTACGACGACGCGTGTCCGCTGCCGTCGTCGATGTCGGCGTGGCCTGTGCGCACCGCACGCCGCATCGGACTGCCCGCGCTGTTAGGCGGCACACCGCCGCAGCAGTGGGAATGGGAATGGGACGACACCCCGCCCGCCGCGTTCAACTGGAACAGCGACACCAACGACTGCGCCCGCGCGTTTCGGGTCGACAACCTCGGCCTGCGCGGCGTCGGCTCACAAGTCACCAGCGCCGCCGCCAACCCGCCGCAACCAAACAAATGGCTGCCGCGACGACCGATCAGTGCCCGGCCACAGTCGACGGCGTAGCGGACGTGTCAGCGACACTCGCCGATGCCGCCCAGCTGCTCCGAACAAACAGCCAAACCGCAGCAGCTCCCGACGTTGAGCACTTCTTGCGCATCACCGCCGAGCAGACCGTGATGTGGGCGGCTGGCTGCGGACTCGACTTCAACTACGGTCAACTGAGCCGCCCCCACCGTGTGTTCCCAACATGCAGCGTCTCGCCGCCAAGAGGCATATCAGTCTTCCAGCGGCGCGCACACTACTCGTGCGCCGATGAAATGCCCATGTCGTGCGCATCGCTGGTCGCTGGCGCGCGCGACAAGTGGACTTCGAGGGCGTATATCGGGAAACTAGGGTCAAGCATCCGTGTCGGACCACTGCTGGTCGGGTATTTGCCACGCAGAATGTCGTAGGTAATGTGAGCTGCAATGATGGCACACATCTCAAGTGTGCCCCCATACAGGTCGTCTGCGTCACCGAACCGAACGGTACCGATAAGACTACCATGAACCATATCCATCAATCCAACGATGCCTCGGACACCGCTGCCATCATCAAGATACCACCATCGCAGGGACTGACCCACTTCTCTATGACTGAAGGCCGGAGAGATAAAGTACGGCCGATCATCATCGTCGGAGTACCACAGCCAGCTTTTGCTCTCGTAAATGGCTCCGCAACCAACCTTACTGGCTACTCTACGAGCGCGCCTCCGCAGTCTCATTGCCGGTTTGTGAGATAGTCGTGTGCGCGCTGACACAGCCATGTGCGAGGTGTAGGTCAACCATGCGGAAATACCAAAGTTCTGCTGCGCGCAAGCCTCGACGAGGTGTTCAAGACACTCGCTAGCAGCGTCATCGACGAAAAGATCAATGGCTTGAATCTTTCGCTTTGCCGTGCTCGGCGGCTCCATCAGTGGCAAGACCCTCGCTGCGACAGGCGAGGTCCCCTTGATGGGACGCATCCACACCAGTATGTTCGGATTAGCATAGCAGTAGAAGGAACCTCTCGGAGAAGCTGTCACTTCGTCGTCAAAGGTGTGTCTCCGAACGTCCAGGTCAACGGAAAATCGCAACAGGTAGTCTCTCATCGCATGCTCTGGCGATGCGGTGACAATCCATTCGGCTTGAACATCATCCGGATTGATGTCAAGTACCCCATCCTGATCCAACGTGAAAGGAAGGGAACCGAGCGAGTATCTGTGCAGCTTTGGAGGAATGATGAATCCACGTGATGTTTGACGAGTCACCCAAAGAAAGTAGTTTGCTATCGGTTTAAGTTGACGGGCGACGCGGTTGAGCGCAACGAGGTATAGCAAGTGAATACGCACCTTAAGATGTGGTTGCCTGCTCTGCGGCATTATGTGGTCAAAGTCGACGGCGTCGAAATTGAGCGGCCACTCTGGCGTGCTACCAACTTCTGCGCGTGCCGCGCAAACAGCGCGAACACATTCTCGACGCCAACGCTCCAATAGTACCTGTCGACGTCGCAGATACTGCCAAAATATGGCAGCAGCTACGGCAATCGCTGGCCAAAACAAGATTCTTCCTAGCCACGCGACTATATCACCGAACACTTGGGTAAAATCAATCATCGCTGCGGCAAATGAAGGATGCAGCATTGCCCAGCCAGCGCTATCGGTAGACACAACGAGTGGGAGTGGTGTTGGCTGTTATTCGACAGGCCCAAACAAGTTCAGGAATCGGTACATCAGGTCCGGCTTACCCTGCAGAGGGGTGCAACTGAGGAATTCCCCCTGCACCCTGCGATCGTTGGCATCTGTGTCGGGACCCGCACCGCGATCGGTAGCGGTCCTCTTCGGGCGTCGACCGGCGACCGCTTCGAACTGCTTCGCGAGCTTCCGTGCCGCGCTTTCGCGCTCGGCCGCTAGGTCAGCCCTAGCGGCTTCGGTCAACTGCTGCGGCCCGTTGTTCATGGCGTTCGTCCGTTCGTGAGGCGGCACCAAAGCGAGAGTGCTTGGTGCCCGTAACCCTAGCGATGGAATCTTCACGACGCAACCATCACCGCGAGGCGCGCCGACACGGTCGCACCGTTACGAAGGTGCGGGTGGCGAGCCGAAAACGGGCCGGCCGGACCGGAACCGGCTGTTAGGTGGGCATCAGCACGACGCCGGATCGGGCCTTGGGCATGAAGTAGGTGCTCTTGGGCGGCATCGTGCCGCCCGCGTCGGCGACGGCGTAGACGTCGTCGAGGCTTGCGCCCGCCAGCAAGATTTCGACGGGCGGTTCGGCAGAGGCGGTCGGCGACGAGCCAAGAGCCGGTGGGCCGCTGGCGGACACGCCAGCGGATGGGCCGAACGTCACTCGGTAGCCGAGCCGGTCGTCGGTGTGAACCGTGATGTTGAACAGCTCCGGCAGCAACACGTCGTGGACGAAGCCGGCGTCGGAGTCGCCCGCCGCGGCGCTCGGCGCGCGGCGCACCGCTCGATACCACCGGTGCGCCAGCCGAACGCCGATCACGCCACGCTCGCTGGGTTGCGCGTCGGCGCGGGCACCCACCTCGTTCACGTCGCACCAGGCCGAGAGCTGAGCGAGCAAGCGCCGAGGCATCACCTCGAGCACCGACACCGTGCGGTCAAAGCCCCGCAACGTCACCTGCTCGGGCGGCACGACCGCAACGAACAGGCCCTTTAGCCCGGCTTGCACCGCAGCCGCGACGCGATGGTGACCATCGATGATGTAGAGCGGCCCGTCCAAGGTCACGCTCGCGCTAGAGCTCGACTCGCCGACCGACGCCACAAGCTCGGCGTCGACGGCCACCACGCGAATGTGCGCGTCATCGGCAGAGGTGACGCGCAGCATCTGCTCGCCGTGCGGCTCGCCTTCAGCTAGCTCGCTCTCAGCTAGCCCGCCCTCAGCTGGCCCACCCGCGAGCGTTGAGCGCAGCACGTCGTTGAGCGCGTCGACCGTGGCAGACGACCGTGCAGGCGTGACGACCACCGGCGACGCCATCGTGCCAACCTCAACCAAGTGCGTCGCGAGCCCCTGCACCCGAGCTGGGTGCGTCGCCTCGTGCGCCCGCAGGTCAGCACCCTCCAACCTGACCGCGCCCAGCACGGCCTGCTGGCGCAGCTCGCCGACGGTCACCTCCTGGGCGAACAACCGCGGCGGCGTCGGCTCACCGTATGCACCCTGTTCGATCAGCCGCGCCAACGCAGCCTTGCCACGCACAGCAGCAGCGAAGTGCTCGCTCGGATGACCCTGCGTCAGCGCGGCTCCGCTAGCGACGTGCAGAAAGCTGTCGGGGTGCTCCGCCGCCCACCGCTCGCGCTCAACGTCTGACATCGAGTCGTACGGCGGCGAGATCACCCGCGCAGCCCACTCGGCTCGCAGCACGCGTGCGACGAACGGCTCGATCACGCCTGACCCATCGGCGTCACCCGATGACACCAGCTTCTTTCAGCTCCGCGATGCGATCCCAGTCGACGCCCAGCTCAACCAACACCAGCTCGGTGTGCTGCCCAAGTTCGGGCACAGGGCCGCGCACCTGCCACGGCGTCGCAGAGAAGTCGACCGGGCTCGCCACCATCTCGACCGTCTGGCCATCACCCGTCGGCACCTCCACCCAGCAGCCCGCGGCACGAGCCTGCGGGTCGCCGCGCATCTCGAGCGTCGTTTGCACCGGCGACCACCACACGTCGCCCGCGTCGAAGATCGCTCCCCACTCCGCCCGCGTCTTCGTCACCATCACCTCATCGATCAGCGCGGTGAGCACAGGCGAGTTCGCGAGCCGCGCCTCGATGTCGCGAAACCGCTCGTCGTGCTCCCACTCGGGCCGCCCCAGCGCGGCGACGGTGTTGGCCCAGTGACGGTCGCCTTCGAGCCCGAGCATCCACAGCCACTTGCCGTCCGCGCACCCGTAGCAGTTGATGAGCGGATTGGGCGGCCCCTTGCGGGTCGAAGGCTCGGTGTCGGCGCCGGTCATCGCGGTGACGTTGTGATCCCAGCCCAGCAGGTAACCGCCGAGGCGCAGCAGCGACGACTCCACCAGCTGACCCTCGCCGGTCTTCTCCCGGTGAAACAGCGCCGCCGCCACGCCGCCCGCGACCGCCATCGCAGTCATGTGATCGCCCATGCCGCCGCGCTGATACGGAAGGTCGGCACCCTGTGGCGTGAGCGCCGCCGCGATGCCCGCCCGCGACCAGAACGCGCCGATGTCGTACGCGTGCCGATCACGCTCTAGCCCTCGCAGCGAGTAGCCGGTGACGCTGGCGTAGATCAGCCTCGGGTAGCGATCAGCCAGCGACTCATAGTCGAGCCCCATCCGTTCGAGCCCGCCCGGGCGCACGTTCGACACGAACACGTCCGCGTCTGCCAACAGGCGATGCAACAAATCGAGCCCGTCGGCCTGCGACAGGTCGAGCGTGAGGCTGCGCTTGCCTCGGTTGTCTAAGTCGAACGGCGGGTTGCCGTTGGCATACAGCCAGTCGAGCGACCTGAACGGGTCGCCGTCGGGCGGCTCGACCTTGACGACGTCCGCACCCCAGTCGGCGAGAATGCCGCCGCACGCGGGCCCGGCCACCCACGCGCCCACCTCGATGACCTTGATGCCGTCCATCACTCCTGCCATCGAGCCTCCTCCTTACAGCCGGTCTAGCGGTGCAGCTTGAGCGCCAGCGCGGCGTCGCCGCTGGCGAGCGCACGGGCGACGCGCAGCGACACCCGTTCGCCCTCATTGAGCGACCGGCTGGTCGCGCCGGTGAGCCATTGTTCTACGTTCGCGGGCGCTGTTGGCGCGTCGGAGCCGAAGCCGACCGTGACGTGGCGATCGAGCAAGCTGGCGAGCGGCCACAGCCACCGCTGTTCGACGACGGTCAGCTGCTCGCGGTACTTCGCCTCGCGCCGAGTCACGAAGCTCGGCTGAGTGACCACCCCGATGCCGAGTTCGGCGATGCGGTCGAGCTGGGAGTCGAGCGCGAGCGCGCAGTGCTCGATGCGGTCAGAGGCCCACACGTCGTGTGCGTCGCGCCCGTGGCGCTCGGCTGGCTCGAACGAGCTCGCAGCCAGCGCGTCGAGCGCGACCTCGAGCGCGTCGACGTCCATCGAGTGGATGGCGACCGGAAAGCCGCGCTCGTGAGCGGCCGCGACCTGCCGGGCGACCGACTGGCCAGAAGTGGTGACCGACGGGTCGTGCGCTGCGGGCATCACCTTGGCGTGGCCGACGCGCACGCCGCCGAGCGTGTCGCCAAAGCCGAGCCCGTTCAAGGTGTCGAGGTGCTCTGCGCCGACCATCGCGGTGAGCGACACCTGAGGCACCCGCTCGGCCGCCTCGTTCAGCCACGCGAGGGCGTCGGCGTCGTTGGTGTGGGTCGCGTCGGTGCACGCGCGAAAGCCCTCTGCCGTCAGCCGCGCCAGCACTCCCGCCACCGCCGCGACCGACGCCTCGCGTGACGGCCGAGGCACCGACGCGAGCACGTCTTGACGCTCGACCAGCAAGCCGTCGGGTGCGACGTCTGCCCCGACGTCGAGCGCGGCCATCGCCGCGCAGCTCAGCACAGCGACGTGTCCGGTCACGTGGTGAAGCACCGTCGGGCGCGCGCCAGCGGCCGCGTCCAACTCGGCCGCGGTCGGGTGTCGCCGCTCGGCCAGCAGCGCGTCGTCGTAGCCAAAGACGCGCAGCCAGCGCCCCGCGCGTTCGCTACCAAACGCCCCGTCGCCGTCACCGGCTCGCGCCCTCGACGAGCCAGCGCGCACGACCGCCAGCAGCTCAGCCACAGACGCCGCGCCCGACACGTCGATCGACCGACCCGCCGCAGCGGTCGCCGCCAGGTGGATGTGTTGGTCAACCAGCCCGTTCACACTGTCAGCCCAGCGACGCCGTTTCGCTAGCGCGGGTGCTCGAGCATCGGCACCAGGTCGCGGCGCAGCAGCTTGCCGGTGGACGTGCGAGGCAGCTCGTCCATCAGGTGCACAAACTCGGGCCGCTTGAACGGCGCCAGCCGGTCGCGGGCGTGCGCGACGAGGTCGGCGCCGGTGGTGCCGCTTCCCTCGCGCACCACCGCGGCCGCCGCAACCGTCTCGCCCCACTCCTCACTCGGAATGCCGACCACGGCTGCTTCCAGCACGTCCGCGTGGTCGTACAGCACCTTCTCGACCTCATCGGGCAGCACGTTCTCGCCGCCCCTGATGATCATGTCGCCGGTGCGGCCCGCCAAGAAGAGGTAGTCGTCTTCATCGAGGTAGCCCATGTCGCCGGTGTGCACCCAGCCTTCGTCGTCGATGGTGACGCGGGTTTTTTCGTCGTTGCCCCAGTAGCCGTCCATCGCCCGTGCGGTCATCAGCTGCACCTCGCCAATGACGCCCGGCGCGACCGGCTCGCCAGCCTCATCGACCACCCGCACGCCGACGTCTTCGAGCACCTGGCCGACCGACGACAGCCGGTGCAGCTTCGCCTCGATCTCCTCGGGCGTGCCCTCCAGGCGATGGTCGTCGGGGTCGAGCACCGCCACCGTCGAGGTCGTCTCGGTCTGCCCGTAAGCACCCGCGAAGCTCACGTTGGGCGGAAAGCGGTCGATGGCCCGCCTGATCACCGCGGGCGGCATCGGCGCCGCGCCATACGTGATGGCCTCCAAACTGGCGAACGCGGACGGCTCGAAGTTGCGCGCCTCCATCACCCGCGCCAGCATCGTCGGCACCAAGAACGCGTGCGTGACGCTGTGCATCTTCACCGCCGTGATCCACTCTTCGGCGCGGAACTGCGGCAACAGCGTGACGCGCCGCCCGCTGTAGAGAGCGTTCAGCATCGACGTCAGCCCGGCGATGTGGTAGAGCGGCGCAGCCACGGCCATCGAGCCGTTGTCTTCGCCGGTCGCGGCGTCGTTCGTTCCCATCACGTAGCCGGTGAGCGCGCCGTTGGTGATGCGCACGCCCTTCGGCATCGCCGTCGTGCCGCTGGTGTAGAGCAGCGAGCACAGGCCGTCCGGGTCGACCTCGGCGGGCACCGGCAGCTCGATGGCCTCGTTGCGCGACGCGTGGTAAGAGGTCTGGTCGTCGAGCAGGTAGACGAACTCGACCGCGTCGGGCTTGTTGTCGCGGATCAGCTCTTCGTAGCGATGCTCGGTGAACATCACCTTCACGCCGCTGTCGGCCATCAGGTGCTTGGCTTCTTCGATGCCCGCCCTAAAGTTCATCGGCACGACCGTCGCGCCCACCCAGGCGGCGGCGAAGATGGCTTCGACGCTCTCGGCCGAGTTGGTGGCGAAGATGCCGACGCGGTCGCCTTCGCCGACGCCGAGCATGCTCAACAGCCCGGCGGCCTTCGAGGTGTGCTCTGCCAGCTCGGCGTAGGTGACCTCGCGAGCGCCCTCCGGGCCGGTGCCATCGGCGTATGAGCAGTCGACGAGGATGGTCTGTTCGGCGGCGATACTCGCCGGCATGAACAAAAGCATTCCCAGGTTCACGGTGTCCCCCTCTTGTAATGGCGGTGCTGTCGAGTGCACCAGCGCACAATCTTCGCACGCAAGCGCCCCTCGCGCCAATCTCGCCGTCGCGCCTGCGCGCGGTGGGCTAGTGTTGCGCGCATGGCAACGAGCACAACAAGTCAAGACATTGAGTTCTGGGTCGACCCGCTTTGACCCTGGTGTTGGGTGACGGCCCGTTGGGTCGTCGATGAAGTCGTCGAGCCTCGCAAGCTCAACGTCGTGTGGCAGCCGATCAGCTTGCTGTTCAAAAACAACCCGCCGGAAGACTCCGAGTACTACGCCAGGAGCGTCATCACGCACAAGATGCTGCGGGTGATGGAGTCGGTGCGCTCGGCTTACGGCGACGAGCCGCTGTTCGGCCTCTACTGGGAGCTAGCCACCCGCATTCACAACGACCGCACGCTCGACTTCGACGTCGCCGGGGTGCTCGCCAACCTGGGCCTCGACACCTCCCACGCTGCCGCCGCCGAAGACGAAGACTGGGACAAAGAGATCCGCGAGCGCATGGACGCCGGCCTCGCGCTGGTCGGCGACGACGTCGGCACGCCCATCATTGCGTGGGACAGACCGAACGGCGAGCGCAACGCCATCTTCGGCCCGGTCATCACCCGGGTGCCGACCAGCGACGAAGCCGTGCGGATGTGGGACGCGATGGTCGACTTGTGCAACATCGACGGCTTCTGGGAGCTGAAGCGCACCCGCACGCAGCGCCCCGAGTTCGGCGAACGCCCAGCCAACGTGTCCGTGCTCGCCTGACGAACGCAGAGGCAACCCGAACCAACCACACGAAAGGAGCCAACCCGTGAGCACAACCGCTCTTCTAGACAGCCTCCCCATCATCGACACCGACAGCCACTGGTCAGAACCTGCCGACCTGTGGACAAAGCGCGCACCGGCGGCGTACCGCGACCGCGTGCCGCAGCTCGCGGAGCGCAACGGCAAGCAGCGCTGGTGGTTCGACGGCGACATTCCCATCGGGCTGCCCATCGCCTCATCGGTGGTCGCGCCCGACGGCAAGAAGGTGCTGGGCACCGCGTTTTTCGAGATGGACAACGACGCGGTGCACCGGGCGAGCTTCGACGCCGAAGCCAGAGTCGAGATGCTCGACCACCTGGGCCTCACCGCGCAGATCATGTATCCGAACGTGGCGGGTTTTGGCAACCAGAACTTCTTGAAGTCGCCCGACGACGCGCTGCGCCTGGTCGCGGTCGAGATTTACAACGACGCGCTGGCTGAGTTCCAAGAAGACACCAACCAGCGGGTCTACGGCATGGCGCTGCTGCCGTGGTGGGACTTAGACGCCGCCGTGCGCGAGATCGAGCGCTGCCACGCCAACGGCTTGCGCGGCATCGTGACGTGCTCGAACCCCGAAGAGGCAGGCCTGCCAGACATGTCGCAGCCTCAGTGGGATCCAGTGTGGGCGGCGTGCAGCGATCTGGCGATGCCGGTCAACTTTCACATCGGAGCAACCGCGGGCAACCTCGACTTCTACGGCACCGCGCCGTGGCCGAGCTTCGGCGACCAACGACGACTGGCGATGGGCTCGGTCAACTTGTTCATGGGCAACGCCCGCGTGATCGGCAACATGATCTACTCAGGCGTGCCGCACCGCTTTCCAGACCTCAAGTTCGTGTCCGTCGAGAGCGGCGTCGGCTGGATGCCGTTCTTCCTACAGGCGCTCGACCACCAGCTCACCGAAACCGCGCCCGATGAGCTGGGGTTCTTAGAGATGACGCCGTCCGACTACTTCCGCCGGCAGTTCTACGGCTGCTTCTGGTTCGAGCGGGCCACCATCAAGCCTGCGCTCGACTACCTGGGTGCTCACAGCTTGATGTTCGAGACCGACTTCCCGCACCCGACGTGTTTGTATCCGCGCGACGACGTCAACTTGGCTGCTGCGCTGAGCGGCGTCAGCGACGACGACATCGCGCGCATCATGTCGACCAACGCCGTCGAGCTGTACCGGCTGAGCGTCTAGCGCGTGACGCTCTCAGACAGGCTGCTGATGGGCCCCGGCCCGTCCAACCCCTACCCGGAAGCCACCGCCGCGCTCACCCGCCCGATGCTGGGGCACCTAGACGGCGAATTCATCGACCTGCTCGACGACCTAGGCGACCGGCTGCGCACGCTGTTCGCGACCACCAACACGCTCACGTTCGCGGTGTCGGGCACCGGCTCGGCGGGAATGGAGGCGTCGTTCGTCAACTTCGTAGCGCCCGGCGACGTCGTGGTGGTCGCCGTCAACGGCGTGTTCGGCAGCCGCATGTGCGACGTGGCGGCGCGCTGCGGCGCCGAGGTGGTGCCGGTGGAGTTTGACTGGGGCACGCCGGTCGACCCCGAACGTGTGCTCGACGCGCACCCGGCGCCGAAGATCATCGCGGCAGTGCACGCCGAAACCTCAACCGGCGTGCGCAGCGACATCGCGACCATCGGCGCGAACAAGGGCGACGCCTTGCTGCTGATGGACTGCGTGACGTCGCTGGGCGGCATCGAGGTCGCCGTCGACGCGTGGGGCGTCGACGTCGCGTACAGCGGCACCCAGAAGTGCCTGGGGGTGCCGCCCGGCCTGTCGCCGCTCACGGTGAGCGAGCGGGCGATGGAGCGGGTCGTCGAGCGCCCGCAGAGCTGGTATCTCGATCTCAACATGATCAAGAACTACGTCGGCGGCGAAGGCGCACGCGCGTATCACCACACCGCACCCATTTCGATGTTGTTCGCGCTGCACGCCGGCGCCGGCGCGGTGCTCAATGAGGGGCTGCCCAACGCGTGGGCGCGCCACGCGGCTTGCGGCGAACTGCTGCACGCGGGCCTCACGAAGCTGGGCTTCGGCTTGTGGGCGCAAGAGGGCTACCGGCTGCCGCAGCTGACGACGGTCACGCTGCCAGCGGGCGTCGACGACGCGGCCGCTCGGGCGCGGCTGCTGGCCGACTACGGCATCGAGGTCGGCGGCGGGCTCGGCCCCGTGGCCGGCAAGGTGTGGCGCATCGGCTGCATGGGGCACACCGCCCGGCCGCGCAACGTCACCACGCTGCTGGGCGCGCTGGCAGACATCACGCAATAGCCCGTCTCGCACAATAGCCGCGCCGCGCAGCGTGGCTGCGCTAATGTGAGAGCCACCTGACGTCGACGTAAGGGAGTTCTGATGAAAGGCGGCGATATCGCGTGGGTGCTGACCGCAGCCGCGCTGGTGCTGTTCATGGTGCCGGGCCTGGCGCTGTTCTACGGCGGCATGGTGCGAGCGACCAGCGCGCTGAACATGCTCAACATGAACATCTGGTGCTTGGGCGCGGTGCCGGTCGTGTGGGTGCTGGTCGGCTACAGCCTCGCTCAAGGTGAGAGCGGCAGTTGGTTCATCGGCGACTTCTCACTCGCCGGGCTGGCCAGCACTCACGACGCGGAGAGTTTGGCGACGGTCGCGTTCTTGATGACGTTCGCCGCCATCACGCCCGCGCTCATCTCGGGTGCGGTCGCCGACCGCATGAAGTTCGCAGCGTGGATGGTGTTCGTGCCGGTCTGGTCGCTGCTGGTCTACTCACTCGTCGTCTACTGGATTTACGGAGCCGACGGGTGGATCAAGAACCTGCCAGCGCACGACTTCGCCGGCGGCACCGCCATCCACGTGAACGCCGGCGCCGCCGCGCTGGCGCTAGCGCTGGTCGTCGGCAAGCGAACCGGCTGGCCCGAAAACCGTCCATCGCCGCACAACATTCCGTTCGTCATGCTGGGCGCTGGCATCTTGTGGTTCGGCTGGTTCGGCTTCAACGCCGGCTCGGCGGTGGCTGCCGACGGTGCCGCCGCTCAAGCGTTCGTCAACACGTTCATCGCCGGGGCGGCCGGGCTGGTCGCCTGGGTGCTGACCGAGTTCCTCCACACCAAGCGGGTGTCGACCATCGGCAAGGCGTCGGGCATCGTGGCGGCGCTGGTGGCTATCACTCCGGCGGCGGGCTTCGTGGGGTCGATGCACTCGTTCGCCTTCGGAGCGCTCGCCGGCATCATCTGCTACTTCGCCATTGAGCTCAAGTTCAAGGTCGGCTTCGACGACAGCCTCGACGTGGTGGGCATTCACTTCGTCGGCGGCGTGGTCGGCGGCGTGCTGCTGGGCTTGTTTGCCGACGCGAGTGCCGTGCCTGGCGGCGACTTCATCGACGGCTTGTTCTTCGGGGGCGGGGTGCTGCTGTGGAACCAAATCTTGTCGATCGTCGTGGTCGCCGCATACTCGTTCGTGGTGACCTACATCATCGCCAAGGCGATTGACGCGATCATGGGCATCCGGGTGTCGGTCGAGGTCGAGATGGCGGGCATCGACGTCAGCGACCACGGCGAAGCCGCGTACCAAATTCAGTAAGTCCCCTTTCGGTAAGCCCAGCTTTACCCGCCCGTGACCACCGAGCCGCTGCTGCCCCAGTTCGCGCAGACGCGCTGGCTGCGCGAGCACCACGCCACCGAAATCATGCTGCTGCGTCACGGCGCGTCGCAGCCGTTCGTGCCCGGGCAACCGTTCGCGCTAGTAGACGGCACCGCCGATCCGCCGCTGTCTGACGTCGGCCGCGAGCAAGCCGAACTCGCGGCTGCCCGCCTGGCCGCCGAGCCGATCTGCGCGGTCTACGTCACCGACCTGCAGCGCACCGCGCAAACCGCGGCACCGCTGGCGGCCAAGCTGGGTTTGGCGCCGGTCGTCGAGCCGAGGCTGCGAGAGGTGCACCTGGGCGAGTGGGAAGGCGGGCTCATCCGTCAGCGAGCAGCCGAAGACGACCCTCTATACGCGCGGGTTCACGAAGAGCAGCGTTGGGACGTCATTCCGGGAGCCGAGTCGAACGAGGCGTTGCGCGAGCGCACGATGGCGGCGCTAGGTGACATCGCGGATGCTCACGTGGGCGAGCTGGTGCTGTGCACCGTTCACGGCGGCGTGATCGGCGCGGTGCTGTCGGTCGTGACCGGCTCTGCGCCGTTCGCGTTCGGCGGCTCAGACAACTGCGCGGTCAGCCAGGTCGTGCGCACCGACGGGGCGTGGCAGCTGCGTCGCTTCAACGACAGCTCGCACCTGTGGCCGCTGCTGCACCACGGCCAAGCGGGTCCGTAGCTGTTGCTAGCTGGGCTGCACTAACTGGGCTGCACTAATTGGGGGGCTCTAGCCGAAGAAACTGCGCGAGCGCGGCCCGCAGCATCGGCGGGTCTTTGGTGCCAGCGGTCTCGCGCGCCGAATGCATGGCGAGCTGTGCGGCGCCGACGTCGACGGTTGCGATGGCGAGGCCAGCCGCGGTGAGCGGGCCGATGGTCGAGCCACAGGGGATCGTCGCGTTGTGCGAGTAGTGCTGAACGGGCACGCCGGCGCGCTCACAAGCCGCGATGAAGCGCGCCGAGGTGGCCGGGCTGGTCGCGTAGCGCACGTTCGCGTTGTGCTTGACGACGGGGCCGCCGCCGAGGCACACGTGATGGCTGGGCTCGTACCGGTCGGCGTAGTTGGGGTTGATGGCGTGCGCGCCGTCGACCGACGCGCAGACCGACCTGCCGAGCGCGGCGAGAAACTGCGCTCGGCTCGCGCCGGTCGTGAGCGCCGCGGTTTCGATGAACTGCGCGGCCAGCGCGCCTGCCGCGCCGACATCGGAGGTGCTGCCGATCTCTTCGTGGTCGAACAGCGCGAGCACCGCAACCGTGTCTGGCGGTAACCCGTCGGCTGAGCCGCTCGCCGTCGCGGCCGCCACTTCGCCGAACGCCTCGGTAGTCGCCCAGCACGAGGTGAGGTTGTCGATGCGGCCAGATGAGTAGAACTCGCCGTTCGCTCCGCTCACCGCGGGCGCCGCCAGCTCATGCGTCATCAAGTTCCAGGCGACGATGTCGTTCGCGGCGGTGGCGCAGCGCTCCGCGAGCAGGTCGCGCAGGTCGCCCTCAGTCGAGCCGTCGAGGCCCCAGATGGGTGTGAGGTGCCGCTGGGGGTTGAGCGTGAGACCCTCTTTGTTGACGTCTCGGTCGAGGTGAATGGCGAGCTGGGGAATAGTCAGCAGCGGCTCATCGAGCGCGACGAGCCGACGCTCGCCCGAAGCGAGCGTGAGCGTGCCTGACAGCCCGAGGTCGCGGTCGAGCCACGAGTTCTGTAGCACGCCGCCGTACGGCTCGACCGCCAGCTGGCGGTAGCCGTGTTTGGTCAACTCTGGCTGGGGGCGAACCCGCAGGTTGGGGCTGTCGGTGTGCGCGCCCAGCACGACGAACCGCAGTCGGTCGGGCGCGACGGCCTCGGTTGGCCACGCCGCGACCAGCAGCGTGCCGTCGCGAAGCAGCGTCAGCACCGACGCGGCGCCGACGCTGGCTGGCTCGCTGACTAGCTGGCCCGAACCGTGGGCGTCTCCTCCAGCCAGCCCGGCGCTCACGAGCAGCTCCTGCGCCTTGGCCGCCGCGTGGTACGGCGACGGCGAAGCAGCCAGGTAGCCGAGCAGCAGGTCGATGGCAGACGCAGTCGGGCGTTCGTTCATGTCGGTCGCTCCCCTCGGGCGTTCGTAGGCTGCCCGTCGGTGTTACCCGGCGTTGAGCGTAGAGAGTCGCTTCCTCACGGAGTGCTTGTGCCGTGGGCGACGGCCACGCTCGTCGCCATCAACGTGGTGCTGTTCGCGCTCACGCACAACTTGGCTGACGTCGGTGAGTCGCTGGCGACGATGAGCTTGGGCAGCGGCACGCTGCGCACGTCCGTGCTAGTCGACTACTCGACGCTCGCTCCTGCCGTCGCGCCCGACGGCGAATACATCGTCGGACGCACGGTGATAGAGGGCGGGCAGTGGTGGCGCATCTTCACCGGCGGGTTCCTTCACAACGACTTCTTGCACATCGGGTTCAACTCGCTGCTCGGCTACCTCATCGGCCGTCGCCTTGAGCTGCTCCTACACAACTGGCTGGGCCCTCGCTGGGCTGCGTCGATGCTGACGCTCGTTTGGATGGCATCGCTGTCGGGCGGCTCGGCGGGCGCGATGCTGCTCGACGCGCAAAGGCCGGTGATCGGCGCTTCGGGTGCCGTGTTTGGGCTGATGGGTGCCGCGTTCGTGACCGAAGCGATGACCCAGCTGCGGCCGTTTCAGACCGGCTTGGGCACGCTCATCATCGTCAACGTGCTCTTCTCGTTCGTGGTCTCGGACGTGTCGGTGGGCGGACACTTGGGCGGCTTGGCAATCGGCGCGCTGTGCGGGCTGGTGCTGGGCAACCTGTGGAGGCCGATCTGGCCGCTGCGGCTCACTGGCTTGCTTGTGCTGATCGCGTTGGCGGCTGTGGCGGGCGCGTTCGGAGCTTCGATGACGTGGGATGGTCCGCTGTTCTAGGGCCGCTGTTCTAGCTCGCCGCGTCGAGCGCGGCGACGATGTCGGCCACCAGGTCGTCCGCACCCTCGATGCCGACCGACAGCCGCACCAGGTCGTCTGGCACTTCGAGCTGTGAGCCGGCGGCCGACAGGTGCGTCATCTGCCCCGGATGCTCGATGAGCGACTCGACCGCGCCCAAGCTCTCCGCCAGCGTGAACACCTTGGTGCCGGCCGCCACGGCGCGCGCGGCCGCCGCGCCGCCCGCGCAACGAAACGACACCATCCCGCCGAAGTCGCGCATCTGGGTGACGGCGACGTCGTGGCCGGGGTGCTCATCAAGCCCGGGGTACAGCACGCTGCGCACAGCCGGGTGCGCGCGCAGCGCGTCAACGACTGCTCGTGCGTTTTCGCAGTGGCGCTCCATGCGCACCGCCAGCGTCTTGAGTCCTCGCAAGGCCAGGTAGCAGTCGAACGGGCTCGACACCGCGCCGACCGCGTTCTGGTTGAACGCCACCTTGCGCGCCAGCTCGTCGTCGTTGGTCGCGACGAAGCCGCCCACCACGTCGGAGTGGCCGCCGATGTACTTGGTTGCCGAGTGAACGACGACGTCGGCGCCGAGTGCCAGCGGGCTCTGTAAGTACGGCGTCGCGAAGGTGTTGTCGACCACCACCACGCCGCCGAGGCTGTGCGTCACTTTGGCTATGGCCGCGACGTCGAACACGGTGAGCAGCGGGTTGGTCGGCGTTTCGAGCCAGACCATCGCGGTCGCGTCTGTCCAGGCGTCGGCGATCTTGTCGGGCGCGGTGAGATCGACCGCGCTCATCGTCACCCCGGCCGCGCCGTGCACCACATCGAGCAGGCGGAACGTGCCGCCGTACGCGTCGTCGCCCAGCAGCACGTCTGAGCCGGGCCCCACCTGACGCAACAGCGCGTCGCTCGCCGCCAAGCCGCTCGAGAAGGCGAACCCATATGTCGCACCTTCGAGCGACGCGAGGCACGCCTCGTATGCGTGGCGGGTGGGGTTGCCGGTGCGTCCGTATTCGTAGCCGTGGCGAGGCTCGCCGACCGCTGGCTGCGCGAACGTGGTGGCGAGCGAGATGGGCGTGACCACCGCGCCGCTGTAGGGGTCGTGCGGCTGGCCCGCTCGTATCGCCCGGGTCTCGAACGCGTAAGCGTCAGGGTCTTCAAACCCCGACGCGGGCGCTACGCCACCGGGCAGCTCAACGCTTTCGGCGTCGCTTGAACTCACTCAAAATCCTCCATCTTTTACGGGCAACCCCCCCCCGCCGTTGTCGACGAGGCGGAACACGGGCACGGTCATCACCGGCCGGCCGTCGCGCATCACGACCACCGTCTCGGCCGCTCGCCTCACAGCGCCGCTCGGTCGGGGTCGATGGAACGTCCAACGCCCTCTGCCGTCTCGGGCGCACCATCGAGCCACGTCGGTGAGCCGTTCGTGCACGCCGACGGTGCCGAGCGGCGCTTCGCAGACGTCTTCGACGACGCGGTCGGTGCCGCCGCGAGTCGCCTCCAGCGTCTCGGCGGTGATCGACCCGACGATCTCGGCTGCGGCAATCGGCATCTGTCCTTTGGCGACGGGAAGGTCGGCCAAGCCGTGCTCTTCCATCAGCGCGAGCGCACGGCTGACGCGCGCCTCGGGGCTGACCGAGACGAAGCCGTGCCCGGCGGTGACCGAGCCGACGGTGCTGCCGCCAGCGCCACCGACGGTGCCGCCGCCAGTGTTGCTGACCGTCAGCGCTTCGCTCGCCGGGTCTGTGGCGAAACCCATCTCTGCCATCCAGTCGTCGTCGAACACTTTGCTCAAATAGCCGCGACCTGAGTCGGGAATGACGACGACCACGAGGTCGTCTGGGCCGAGCCGCTGCGCGACGCTCAGCGCGCCGAACACGGCGGTGCCGCCAGAGCCGCCGATGAGCAGGCCTTCTGCGCGGGTGACCTCGCGTGCCATGGCGAACGACTGGGCGTCGGTGACCGGTAGCACCTCATCGACGACCGTCTTGTCGTAGGTGGTCGGCCAGAAGTCTTCGCCGATGCCTTCGACCAGATACGGCCTGCCGTCGCCGCCTGCGTAGACCGACGCTTCGGGGTCGGCGACGATGACCTTGATGGTTGGGTCTTGCTCTTTTAGGTACCGCCCAGCGCCGCTGACGGTGCCGCCGGTGCCCGCGCCGACCACGAGGTGCGTGACGCGGCCTTTGGTCTGCCGCCAGATCTCTGGGCCGGTTGTCTCATAATGCGC
Organism: uncultured Acidimicrobiales bacterium; assembly: GCA_964424585.1. Classification (GTDB taxonomy): domain Bacteria; phylum Actinomycetota; class Acidimicrobiia; order Acidimicrobiales; family Poriferisodalaceae; genus CAYRJD01. Next base: position 27,092 of record CAYRJD010000074.1, read on the forward strand.
CCGCGGGTTGTCGAGGTTGTGGTATTGGCTGGGCCCGAACGCGCCCGGGTTTTCTTCGAGCAGCCGCTCGGCGGTCTTGTAATACGAGCGCGGGTCGTCGGGGGGCACCGCGACCGGGCACACGACCACCTTTGCGCCGTACGCCCGCAGCAGCGCGACCTTCTCGGGCGCGACCTTGTCGGTCATCACGAAGATGCACTCATAGCCGCGCTGAGCTGCGACGACCGCCAAGCCGACGCCGGTGTTGCCCGAGGTCGGCTCGATGATCGTTCCGCCGGGCGCCAGCAGCCCCTTCGCTTCGGCGGCTTCGATCATCGTGAGCGCGGGACGGTCTTTGACGCTGCCGCCCGGGTTGGTTGTTTCGAGCTTGGCGACGACCGCGCAACCCAGGTTGCGTTTGGTCTCCATGCGCGCGAGGCGAACCAGCGGCGTGTTCCCGATGAGGTGCAGCACCGATGGCGCGACATCTAGATCGCTCGTGATCGAACTCACCCTCTAAGTCTGGCCCTCTAAGTCTGGCTAGGTCTGGGCGCCCCTAGCGCGCCAGCAGCTCGGCTGCTCGCGCACGGAACTTCGCGACGTTGTCTTCCTTGATGGTTTCGTACCCGCGCACCATGTCTGGCAGCTCAGCGACGGCCACGGCGAGGTCGTAGTTGTCGGGCGTCAGGTCGCTGAGCGTGCGCTCGATCATGTCGCGGTACTCGTCGATGAGTTCGCGCTCCATCTTGCGGTGCTTGGTGCGTCCGAAGACGTCGAGCGGCGTGCCGCGCAGCCGCTTCATGTTCGCCAGCAGCCAGAACGAAACGTCGCCGCTGCGGCGCAGCCCGATCTTGCCTTTCACGCCGAGGCGGCGCAGCGCCGGCGGGTGCAGCTTGTAGGTGACCTGCGTTTTGTCGCCGAACTGTCCCTTGATGGCGTCTGCGAACGCGCCTGTGCGATACAGCCGCGCCACCTCGTATTCGTCTTTGTAGGCCATCAGCTTGTGCAGGTAGCGAGCCACCGCTTCGCTCAAGCGGGTGTCGCCCGTCGGGCCGTTCGCCAGCTCGGCCTCGCGCACCTTCGCGACGAAGGCGACGTACGACTTGGCGTAGTCGGTGCTCTGGTAACCGACCAGGTCGGGCACCCGAATGTTCAACAGCCGCTCGAGCTCTTCGCTGCGCTGTTGCACCTGGTCGATCAGCTTGCGCTCGGCGCGAGACGGCTCTTTGCGCGCCCACCGCTTGACCGCGCCCGGCCGCTCGAGTTCGAGAGTTTCTAAGAACCCCGGGTCGGCGACGATCTTGCGGCCGATGCGGAACGCCTGGGTGTTCATGTCGACCGCGACGCCGTTGAGTTCGATGGCTCGCTCGATGGCCTCTGCGCTGATCGGAATGACGCCCGCCTGATAGGCGGCGCCGACGACGATGACGTTGGCGGGCATGTGCGAGCGGAACAAGTTGTCTGACAGGTTGGCGGCGTCGAAGTAGACGTTGCGCTCAGCGCTGGCGGCGCCGTCGAGCGTCGCCTTGAAGTTGTCCCACTCGCCGAAGTTGGCGGAGGTGTCGCGCACCATCGCGCCGGTCGGCACCTTGCTCGACGACACCAGCGCGACCGTGCGGCCGGGGCTCGCCTTCTCCAAGTTGATCGGGTTGGTGCCGGTGAGCAGGTCGAAAACGATGTATGCGTCAGCTTCGCCTACGCCGATCTTGTTTGCTTCGTCGTGGCTGGCTGACTCGCCGTCGCCAGTCGGGTCGCCAGCCGTGTCGCTGGCGCGGCGGTCGTCGCCGTCGGCGTGCGCGTCGAGCCGTCTGATCTTCAGGTTTGACACGACCGGACCGCCCTTTTGCGCGAGGCCGGTCTGGTCGAGCCCGTTGGCCGCCTTGCCGTCTAGCAGCGCGGCGGTTGCGAGCAGCTGGTTGACGGTGACCACGCCGGTGCCGCCGATGCCCATCATCAGCACGTTGCCTTCGTCGATGCGGCTGGGCTCGGCCAGCTCGTCGGGGCCAACTTCGGCTACCGCGAGCGTCGCCTTGGTGGGCACCTTGCCGCCGGGAATGACCTCGACGAACGCGGGGCAGTCGCCGTCTAGGCACGTGTAGTCCTTGTTGCACGAACTCTGGTGAATCTGGGTCTTGCGGCCGAACTCGGTTTCGACCGGCTGCACGCTCAGACAGCTCGACTTTTCGCCGCAGTCGCCGCAGCCTTCGCAGACGGCTTCGTTGATGAACACCCGCATCGTGGGTTCGGCGACCTTGCCTCGCTTGCGGTCGCGCCGCAGCTCGGCGGCGCAGGGCTGGTCGTAGATGAGCACGGTGCAGCCGGGAACGTCACGCAGCAAGACCTGCGCTTCGTCCATGCGGTCGCGGTGCCACACCTCGGTGCCGGGGGCGAACAGCGCGTCGGGGGGGTACTTCTTGGTGTCGTGCGTGACGACCATCACCTTGGCGGCGCCTTCGGCGTGCAGCGCCCGCGTCAGCTCGGGCACGGCCATGCCGCCGTCGACGTCTTGTCCGCCGGTCATGGCGACCGCCGCGTTGTAGAGGATCTTGTAGGTGACGTTGGTGCCCGCGGCGACTGCCTGACGGATGGCGAGCGAGCCAGAGTGGTGGAACGTGCCGTCGCCCAGGTTTTGGAAGCGGTGGCTCATCGTTACGAACGGCGCTGCGCCGACCCACTGCACGCCTTCGCCGCCCATCTGGGTGGTGCCTTTGGTGTTGCGGGTGGGCGTCATCGCGGCCATGCCGTGACAGCCGATGCCGCCGCCCGCCTCTGAGCCTTCGGGCACCCAGGTCGAGCGGTTGTGCGGGCAGCCCGAGCAGAACGACGGCGTGCGGCTGGCTGGCTTCGCCCCGCCGAGCGGCACGGGAATGGTGATGCGCTCGGGTGCCGCCGGGCCGACGGCGTCTTGGCCGAAGCGGTCGGTGAGGAAGGGGCGAATGCGCTTGGCGATGGCGTCAGCGTCTAGCTCGCCGTGGCCGGGGAACCAGAACTTGTGCTCCGCGTCGCGCTTGCCCAGCACGCGGGGCGCGTCGGGCGTGCCGTAGAGGTGCTCGCGGATGAGCGTCTCGACGATGGCGCGCTTTTCTTCGACGACGACGATGGTGTCGAGCCCGTTGGCGAACGTGCGCAGGCTGGTCGGTTCGAGCGGCCAGACGACGGCGGGCTTGAACAGCCGGATGCCGCGGCGGGCGAGTTCGGCGTCGCCGAGGCCCATGCGCTCGAGCGCCTCGCGCACGTCGTAGTAGGTCTTGCCGGCGGCGACGATGCCGACCTTCGCGTCGGGCGCGTCGACGGTGATGCGGTTGAGCCGGTTGTGCGCGACGAAGCGGTCGACGGCTTCGAGGCGTCCTTCGTGAATTTCGAGTTCCATGCGCACGGCGTTGGGGCCGAACAGCGCGTCTTCTTGGGTGTGCGTCCAGGGCTGCCCGTTGTAGGTGAACTCGGGTCGGGCAGGCTGCACTCTCGCGGGCCCGACCGCCACGGTGGCGTAGCCGTCGGCGACGTTGGTGACGATCTTCAGCGCGCTCCACAGGCCGCTGTAGCGAGATAGCTCGTAACCCCAGCGTCCCATGTCGATGACTTCTTGGACCGAGCCTGGGTAGAGGATCGGCGTTTGGAAGTGGATGAGCGCGGGCTCAGATTCGGACGCGAGGGTGGACGACTTTGAGGCGGGGTCGTCGCCGGCGACCAACAGCACGCCGCCTTTGGGGTCGACGCCGCAGACGTTGGCGTGCTTGATGGCGTCGCCAGAGCGGTCGACGCCGGGCGCCTTGCCGTACCACATGCCCAGCACGCCGTCGAACTTGCCTTCGAAGTTGCGGTTGGCGAGCTGGCTGCCCCACACGGCGGTGGCACCCAGGTCTTCATTGAGCGCTGGCAGGAACGTGATGTTGTTGGCGGCTAGCTCTTCGGCGTTGCCGTGCATCAGGGCGTCGATGCCGCCGAGCGGCGAGCCTCGGTAGCCGGAGACCATCGCTGCGTTGTTGAGCCCGTCTCGGCGGTCGGCTCGGAGCTGGTCGAGCAGCACCCGCAGCAGCGCTTGCACGCCCGACATCGCCACGTCGCCTTCTTGGCGCGTGAACCGGTGTTCTAGTTTGAAGTCGACAAGTGTCATGTGTCACCCCCTGTGGCGGTGAAATCTACCTTCGGCGGGCGACGTGGTGCTGGAGTTGGCTGGCCGGGGCTCGTGGCTTGGGCAGCAGCAGCGCGACCGCCCAGCCCGCGAGGTTGGCGAGCGCGCAGACGACGAACACCCAGCGGTAGCTGCCGAGCGCGTCGAACATGAGCTGCGCGACGTACGGGCCCACCGCGGCGACCGCGCCAGCGGTCGCGAAGATGCGTCCGACGATGGCGCCGGCGTGGGTGCGTCCGAAGTAGTCGCCGACCAGCGCGGGGAAGACCGCGACCCCGCCGCCGTACGCGAGGCCGAACGCGACGGCCGACGGGTACAGCAGCGCCGGGCCGGTCGCGATGGCCATTGCGCCGAAGGCAGCGGTTTCGATCAACAACGTGACGATGAGGGCGAAGCGGCGGTCGAGGCGGTCTGAGAGCGGGCCGGTGATGACGCGTCCGGCCAAGCCGCCGATGCCGATGGCGGAGATCGCGCCAGCACCGACGCTGCGGGTGCTGCCGAGTTGCTCGGCGAACTGGACGAGGTGCAAGAAAGGGACAAAGACGACGCTGAAGGTGAGCCCGTAGGCGCCGAACATCTTCCAGAAGATGGGCGAGCGCCAGGCTTGCGCGGCGGTGAGGTCGGCGCCTTGGGTCGGCTGGGCTGGTTGGGCTGTTCGTGCCGGTTGCGCTGGGAACACGGCGAACGCGACGGGCGCTGCTCGAGGGTCGGCGGCGCTGCTTGGCTGAGTCGCGGTTTCGTCGAGAGCCCTTTCCTCGGTGGCCCTTTCCTCCGGGGCCAGCCCATCGGGCACCTGGCCGATCGCTTCGGGTGAGCGCACCAGCACCGCCGCGCTCACCAGCATCAGCGCGGCGCCCACCAGCGCCATTGACAACAGCGCGGTGCGCCAGCCGTAGGCGTCGACCAGCCACGCGGCAATGAGCGGCACGACGATGTTGGCGGCGCTGCCTCCCGCCGAGCTGACGCCGGTGGCGAGGCCTCGGCGCACGACGTACCACCGCACGACCGTCGCGTTGCACGGCACCCACGACGAACTCATGCCGAACGGCGCGATGAGCGACAGGCCCAAGAAGACGACCCACAGGTTCGGCGCCTGCGACCAGATGACGTAGCCGCCCGCCAGCACGAGCGCGCCCATGGCGACGACTTTGCGCGGCCCGATGACGTCGGTCAGCCAGCCGCTGACGACGCTGATCGAGCTGTAGCCGACGATGTAGAGCGCGATGAGGAGCTGCAGCGTCGATGCGCTCCAGCCGGTGGTGTCGGTGATGTCGCCGACGAACGTGCCGAAGCTGAACTGGATGCCGTAGACGACGAAGAGAACGACGAACGCGGCGGCGACGATCCAGGGACCGTGGAAGGCTTGTCGGCGCAGGGTTGTTGGCTAGCGGTCGCCGGGGGCCATGTAGAACCAGATGTCGCGCTTTTCACCCGCGTCGGCCATCGCTTGGCGCGCGGCGAGCGTGATGCGGCCTGCTTCGGTGTGCTCGTAGAACCACTTGGCGCCAGCCCAGGCCGACGGAGCGTGCTCGGCGAGGCCAATTCCCGCGGTTTCGTAGTAGCCGCGGATGTCTTGGCAGACCCGGGCGGGAATGCCGGGGATGCCAGCTTGCTTCCACGGCGTGCCTTGAGCGACCTTGACCAAACTCTCTACGGCGTCGGGTATGTCCTTCGCGTCGACGACGCGGCCGGCGCCCATGCGGTTGCCGAACTTTGCGACCGCCCGGTCGTATGCCTGACGCAGGCCGCGGGCTTCGTCGATAGCGGGGTGCACACCCGGGTCGTGACGGGGCGGCAAGGTGCACGCCATCACCTCTTCGCCGCCGTCGGGCACCGCCTCGGCGAAGCGGGTGACGACCGGCTCGGTTGCGGCGAGCAGGCTGAACGCGTGGGCGAGCACTCGGTGCTGAAACTCGGGGTCGTTGGGGACGCCGAGCGGCCGGCCGAGCGGGAAGTCGCACCACAGCCCTCTCGGGGGTGCGACGCCTTCGATGTGGTTTTGGATTGAGCCGAGCGCGACGGTCGCTAGCCCGGCGGCTTCAAAGCAGTGCGCCAACGTACTCACGGTACGTGTGCACAGCGGTCAAACCGGCGTGAGCAGCACGACGTCGACGCCGCGGTCTTTGAGGAACTTGGCGCCCGCTGGGCCGGAGTCGAGCCGGATGCCGGAGAGGTCGAACTGGTTGCCGGCGTACGACATGTGCGTGTCGCTGACCGCGCCGATGGTGCCGTCGGCGGCGAGCTCGTCGAGCCGGTCGAGCGGGAACACGGTGTTCAAGTCGAGGCCGATGCCGGTGGCGTCGAAGTTGGGGCTCCAGTGGCCGGTGATGTAGTCGCGGCGGGAGTTGTCGAGCACTCGGTAGCCGGTGTCGGCTGGCGCGAAGTCGTCTTGGTCGGGGTGGTGCAGCGACGCCGACGTGACGACGGCGACGGTCGCCTCGGCGAGCGGCGGCGGCTGCGTGAACGCGGCCTCGTCGGGCTTGGTGAGTTCGAGGTCTGCGGTGAGCGACTTGATGGTGGTGTCTGACATGGCTCGCAGGCTAGGGCAGGCGCACCCGCCGAGACCGGCGACACCGGCAAGCCTGGCGCGTGTCCCACCCTTGAGGTACAACTTGCGCCCTGTGCCGCGCATCCTCGACAACCACCCTCGCCACCGAAGCGACCCCGAGCGTGAGCTTCGGGCGGCGCTCCATCAGTCGCTGGCCGATGCCTCTCGGCTCGACGCTTGCGTCGGCTACTTCAACCTGCGCGGCTGGGATCAAGTCGCCGAGGCGGTCGACGGCTTGGCGCCCACCAACGACGACGACCCGAAGGCGCGGGTGCTGATCGGCGTGACACCCGCCGCGGAATCTGCCGCGCTCCGACGCTCGCTGGCGAGCACGAGCGCTGACCAGTCCGTCGACAACGCGACCGCTGCCCGGCTCAAGACCGAGACCGTCGCGGCGCTGCGCGACCAGCTGACGTGGGGCGTTCCCACCGACGCGCACGAGGCCGCGCTGCGCACGCTGCGACGCCAGCTGGTCAGAGGCGACGTGAGGGTGAAGCTGCACACGGCGTATCAGCTGCACGCCAAGCTCTACCTGTGCGTGCGTGAGCACGCCGACAGCCCCATCACTTCCTACGTCGGCTCGTCAAACCTGACGACGGCGGGCCTGGTGCGACAGGGAGAACTGAACGTCGACCTGCTCGACCACGACTCCACGCGGAAGCTGCAGCGCTGGTTTGACGAGCGCTGGAACGACCGGTTCAGCATCGACGTCACCGACGAGCTGATCGACCTGCTGGCGGGGTCGTGGGCGAGCGAGGCGCCGGTCGACCCCTACCTCGTGTATCTCAAGCTCGCGTATCACCTCTCGCGTGAGGCACGAGAGGGCATCTCGCCGACCGACCTGCCGCAGTCGCTGCGCGACAAGCTGCTGCGGTTCCAGGAGTTCGCGGTCGGAGTCGCCTCGCGCATCTTGTTGCGAGAGGGTGGCGTGATGCTCGGCGACGTGGTCGGCTTGGGCAAGACGCTCACGGCGACCGCTCTCGCGAGGCTCATGACGGATGTCCATGGCGTGCGTCGGACGCTAGTGATTTGCCCGAAGAACCTCGTGCCGATGTGGGAGCACTACATGGACGAGTACGACATCAACAACGCCAAGGTGCTATCGCTGTCGTTGGTGCTCCGGGAGCTGCCCGAGTTGCGTCGCTACGACCTCGTGATCGTCGACGAGAGTCACAATCTCAGAAACTCCGACTCGCAGCGTCACCAGGTCATCCGCACCTACGTCG
>CAYRJD010000075.1:0-34783 GCA_964424585.1 uncultured Acidimicrobiales bacterium
GGTGGCGCGCGCAGATCGCCGAAGCCGTGGTCGAGCTAGTAATCGAGACCCTTCTTGGCTATCACGCCCGCGTCGAAGGCGTGCTTGCGCTTGTTCATGTCGGTGACGGTGTCGGCGGCGTCGACGAGCGCTTGAGATGCGTCGCGTCCGGTGAGCACCACGCTCACCTTCTCGGGCCGGTTGGCGAGCGTCGCCACCACCTCGTCGGTGTCGATCCATCCCCAGGTGACGGGGTAGGTGACCTCATCGAGCACGACCAGGCGGTGCTCGCCCGCGGCGATGACCTCGCGCGCGTAGCGCCACGCTTCTTGGGCGACCGCTTCGTCGCGGGTGATGTTGTTGGAATCCCAGGTGAAGCCCTCGCCCAGCGCCCACCAGTCGACACCGAGCCGGTCGCGGCACACCTTCTCTTCGCCGGTGTTCCAGTCGTCGCTCTTTAGAAACTGCACCACCGCGACCCCCCAGTCGAGCGCGACCGCCCGCAAGATCACGCCGAACGCGGCGGTCGACTTGCCCTTGCCGTCGCCGGTGTTGAGCAGCACCAGCGATGGGGCGGTCTTCATGCCGGCGGTGTCGGGGCCCTCTTGCGGTGGGGCCTCCGAAGGGGCGTCGGAAACTTGGTCGGCCTCGTCGTTGGTCGTCATCGGCTGCTCGCTCTCTAGTTGGCTGCGGGTCGGGCAGCTACATCATTACAGCCAGGTGCGTGCCTGTCGCGCAGCGGCACGACCACGAGCTGGCCCTCCTCATTGGTCACCCGCACGCGGGCGCGGTACAGCTCGCCCAGCACGTCGGCCGTCAGCACCTCAGGCGGCGGGCCTTCCGCCACGATGGCGCCCGCGTCGATCAGCACGATGCGGTCGGAGTACTGCGCCGCCGCGTTGAGGTCGTGCATGGCCGCCACGACCGTGAGCGACGCGCTTGCGCGGAAGCTGTCGATTAGCTCGAGCGCTTGCTGCTCGTGGCCCAAATCAAGCGCCGTGGTCAGCTCGTCAGCCAGCACGACCGGCGCTTGCTGCGCGAGCGCACGCGCGAGGTGACAGCGCTGCAGCTCGCCGCCGCTCAGGCGAGTGAGCTCGCGGTCGGCCAGCCCGGCGAGATCGAGCTGCGCGATCACGTCGACGCACAGCTCGACGTCGGCTCGGCTCTCCACGCCAAGCGGCGACAGGTGCGGCGTGCGGCCCAGCAGCACGTACTCGCCGACAGTCATGCCCGCAGGCAAGGTGGGCTGCTGCGGCAGGTAGCTCACGCGCGTAGCGCGCTCTCGCGCCGCGAGCGACCGGACGGGCGCGCCGTCGAGCTCGATGTCGCCGCTGTGCGCGACCAGGCCGGCGCACGCTCGCAGCAGCGTCGACTTGCCGGCGCCGTTGGGCCCGGCCAGCGTCACCCACTCGCCGCGCGCCACGCTGAGCGACACGCCGCGCAGCACCCGGTTTTTCGCCAGCTCGACGCCGACGTCGCGCAACGCCAAGGCGGGCGGGTGGCCGCGGGCGTTCACCCCACCTGCCTGCGTGAGCTGCGCAGCACCAGCACAAAAAACGGCGCGCCGAAGAACGCGGTGATCACGCCGATGGGTATCTCCACTGGCGCCGCGAGGCTGCGGCCGAGCACGTCTGAGACAGCCAGAAACACCGCGCCGCCGACCACCGACAGCGGCAGCACCACCCGGTTGCTGCTACCCGCCAGCATGCGAACGGCGTGCGGCACGATGATGCCGACGAACCCGATGAGTCCGCTCACCGACACTGCGGCAGCTGTCGCGAGCGACGCGGCCACCACCATCACGGCCCGCACGCGCGCGGGCCGCACGCCCAGCGACGCGGCTTCGGTGTCGCCGAGGCGCATCACGTCGAGCACCCGCCGGTAGGCGATCATCGCCACGCCGGTCGCCAGCGCGTACGGAGCGAGCTGGCGCACGTCCGCCCACGTCGCCGAGCCGAGCCGTCCCAGCAGCCAGCTGTAGACGCTGCGTATCGACTCGACGTGTCGCTGCAACAGATAGGTCTGCAGCGCGGTGAGAAAGCTCGCCACCGCGATGCCCGCCAGCAGCAGCGTGGCTGGCGTGCGTCGTCCGCCGGTCGCGCCCATCGCGTAGGTAACCGCCACCGCCACCAGCGCGCCGGCGAACGCCGCGAGCGGCACGGGGCTGGCGAAGCCCGCCGCGCTGGTGCTCCCGAGCCCCCAGACGATGGCGATGGTCGCTCCGAGGCCAGCGCCGGCGGCTGCGCCCAGCAGGTAGGGGTCGGCGAGCGGGTTGCGGAACACCGCCTGGTAGACGCCGCCGCTCAGCGACAGCATCGCCCCGACCATCATCGCCACGATCAGCCGGGGCAGCCGAATGTCGGCGACGATGGCTCGCTGCGTCGCGCTCAGCTGCGAGTCGGCTTCGATGAGCGGCAAGCGGTCGGCGAGTTCGACCAGCACCGAGGCAGCGCCGATGTCGGCGGCGCCTTGCGTGAGCGAGACGAGCGCCACCGCCAACAGCGCCACGCCCGCGACTGTCCAGATGAGCGGCTCGACCTGACGGCGGCCGAGCAGGCCGCCGCTTGGCTTGTTACTCAGCGTCGATCTCGGCCAGACCCGCTCGCGCGATGAGCCCGACAACCTGCTCCATGAAGTCAACGACTCTAGGACCCCACCGGCTGGCGATGTCTGGGTCGACGTCGAAGATGTGCTGGTTGGCGACGGCCGTCATCGTCGACCAGCCAGGCCGAGCCGAGACCGTCTCGGCGGTCTGGCCGCAGCACGCGCCGTCGGCGAGGAAGATCAGGTCGGGGTCGGCCTCGAGGAGGTACTCCGCAGACAGCTGTGGGTAGCCGAACCCGTCCGGGTCGGCCACGTCGGCGACGTTGGTGAGCCCGAGCGCGCCGTACGTCGCGCCGACGAACGTGGCCGACGTGACGCTGAACAGGTTGTCGTCGAGCTCGTGGAAGTAGGTGAGGCCGGCCGCCGCGACGGGGCCAGCCGCGCGTTCCACGACGCGGTCGTAGCGGGCGCGCAGGTCGTCGACGAGCTGCGCGGCTTGCGCCTCGCGGCCCACCACTTGGCCGGTCGCGATGATTTGCGCGAGAGCGTCTTCAAAGCTCGCGGCGGGTTCGGCGACCATCACCGCGACGCCGGCGGCTTCGAGCGGGGCGACGATCTGCTCATCCGACAGCACCACCAGGTCGGGTTCGTACGCCAGCACCGCTTCGGCGTTGGGCTGCCAGTTGCTCAAGCCCGCGACGGCGGGCGCTTGCGACGGGTGGTTGCTGTATTCGTCGGCTGCGACGACCAGATCGCCTGCGCCGATCGCGAACAGCACCTCGGTGCTGGTGGGCGACATCGACACGATGCGCTGCGGGCCCGCTTCCGCCGGCGCGGCGTCGGGTGCGTCGGCGCCGCAGGCAGTCATCCACAAACCGGCAAGGGCGAGGCCAGCCAGCAACAGCGTTCGTCGCAAAATCACGGCGCCAGTTTCTACAGCCGGCGTCTAGGCGAACGCACCGGACGCACCAGCGAGAGATTTGGCAAACTTTCACCGCCTCACGGAACAGCCACAGAGATGGCCAGAAAGACGGCCAGAGAGAGGGCCAGAAAGAGGGAGAGTCAATGTCGCTACGCGGCACTTCGGTGACCAGGCGCGAAGACGAGCCGCTGCTGCGCGGCGAAGGGCAGTTTGTTGCAAACGTCGACCTGCCGAACGCGGCGTTCGTCCACTACGTCACCTCAACCGTCGCGCACGCCACCGTCACCGCGCTCGACACCGCCGCGGCGGCATCTGCGCCCGGCGTGGTCGCGGTGTTCACAGCCGCCGATCTCGACTTGGGCAGCTACCCGCCCGCGAGCCCGGATTTCGACCCGGCGATGGCCCGCCCGCTGCTGGCGACCGACCGCGTGCGCTTCGTCGGCGAGGCGCTGTGCGCGATAGTCGCCGACAGCGCCGCCGCGGCGCGCGACGCAGCCGAGCTGGTCGAGGTCGACTACGAGCTGCTGCCAGCAGTCGTCGACCCTGAGGTGGCGCTAGAGCCAGACGCGCCCCGGCTGTTCGACGACTCGCGCGAAGGCAACGTCGTTTGCCGGCTCGACGCGCCCGGGCTCAGCGCCGACTTCGACGCGTGCGAGGTCGAAGTGAGCGTGCGCTCGATCAACAACCGGCTCGCGCCCGCGCCTATCGAGACGCGCGTTGCCGCCGCGTACTGGGGCGACGACGAGCGACTGCACTGCGTCAACGCCGGCCAAGGCGTCTACCCCGTGCGGGCGGGCATCAGCACAGGTCTGGGCCTAGGAGCCGAGCAGGTGCACGTCGTGTCGCGCGACGTCGGCGGGAGTTTCGGCGCGAAGGCGCGGCCGCACCCAGAGGAGATGCTGCTGGGTTGGATCTCAAAGCGAGTCGGCAGGCCTGTCGTTTGGGTGCCGTCTCGCAGCGACGACATGGTCGGTTTGGTGCACGGACGAGGACAGGTGCAGCACATGCGCATCGGCGGCACCCGTGACGGAAACATCACCGCGTATCACCTGACGGTCGTTCAGGAGTCGGGCGCGTACGCGTCGATGGGCGCGGGGCTGCCCGGCAACGCGCGGGCGATGCTCGCCGGCTGCTACGACATTGACACGCTCGAGTTCAGGTCGGCCTCGGTGGTCACCAACACGACGCCGGTTGGTCCGTACCGGGGCGCCGGCCGCCCCGAGGCGGCTGCGGCAATCGAGCGTGCAGTCGACGCGTTCGCCGCGGAGATCGACATGGATCCGGCGGAGGTTCGTCGCCGCAACTTCATTGCGCCGAGCGAGTTTCCGCTCGTCACCGCGACCGACATGCCGTACGACTCGGGGGCGTACGAAGCGAGCCTCGACGCTGCGCTCGCCGCCGCCGACTACGACGCGCTGCGCGCCACCCAGCGCGAGCGGCGGGCCACAGACGACACCAAGCTCTTGGGCATCGGGCTGGCGACCTACGTCGAGCGCACCGCTGGCATCGGCCGCAGCGAATACGGAGCGGTCGAGCTGGTCGCGGGCGGCCGCCTGGTGGGGCGCACCGGCTCGTCGCCGTACGGGCAAGGCCACCACACGGCTTGGTCGATGCTGATCTCCGACCGCACCGGAGTGCCGATGAACCAGATCACGATCGTCCACGGCGACACCGACAAGGTTCCCGCTGGCGGCGTGACCGGCGGCTCGCGCTCGGTGCAGATCGCCGGGGCTGCCATCTGGGAGGCGTCGGCGACGCTGGTCGCCCAAGCACGCGAGGCGGCGGCGAACCTGCTTGAGGCTGCTACCGACGACATCGAACTCGACACGTCCACCGGAACCTTCAGCGTTGTCGGCACGCCAGCCCGGTCGGTGACGTGGGCCGACGTGGCGGAGCATCTCGGGCCCGGCGACGACGGGCCTGACGGCCCGCGGCTGCTGCACGCAGAAGAGAGCTTTCACTCGGAAGGCCCGACGTTTCCGTTCGGCACGCACGTCGCCGTGGTCGAGGTCGACGCTGAGACCGGCGAGGTCACGTTGTTGCGGTTGGTGGCGTGCGACGACGCAGGCACGATCCTCAACCCGCTGCTGGCAGCAGGTCAGGTGCACGGCGGCCTCGCGCAAGGAGCAGCCCAGGCGCTCGTCGAAGAGTTCATCTACGACGAGCACGGCAACCCGCTCACGGCCAACTTCGCGGACTACCCGGTGATCTCAGCGGCCGAGCTGCCGAGCTTTGAGCGCGTGCCGCTAGAGACGCCGACGCACATCAACCCGCTCGGCGCGAAGGGCATCGGCGAGTCGGGCACAGTCGGCGCGACGCCTGCGATTCAGAACGCGGTGATCGACGCGCTGTCGCACCTGGGCGTGCGACACCTAGACATGCCGCTGACGCCGCGCCGGGTTTGGGAAGCCATCGAAGCCGCCGGCGCCCGCTGAAGCAGGCTGACGGGTCGAAAACGACTCTCAGGTTTCTTTCATCTTCGGCTCAGTTGACTCTCAGGTCGGTAGGCGAGTCTGTGTGCGTCACAGAACTACGCCACGAAAGGAGTGAGCAGTGACGATCAACCAACCAACAGCCGGAGGGACAGGTCCAAGCGGACCGGTTTCCGTTCGGCCCAACCAGCGGAGCGAGCACAACCGCTCGTCGCGCAGGTGGCTTTCGGCCACCAAGCTCGGCGCCGGGCTGCTCGGCATCTGCGGTGCTGTGCTGCTGCTGAGCGGAACGGCGTTTGCCCATCACGGCGGAGGAGGTCATCGGGGTCACATCTCCGAGACCGTCCTCGAGCTGCTGGGCGGCGACGTCGACGCCGTGAAGACAGCTTTGGCGGAAGACCAGACGCTCGAGCAGATCGCTCAAGCGAACGGCGCGACGCTGACCCAGCTACTCGATGCGGCAGTCGCCGACATCACGGCCAAGTACACAGCAGCAGGCCTGACGCTCAGCGACGAGCGGGTCGCTTCGCTGCGAGAGAAGCTGGAGACCAAGTTCACCACGCCCCGCTCTGAGCGGCCGGCGCGGGTGCGCGGCTACGGCAAGCACCTCTCTGACAGCGTGCTTGAGTTGCTGGGCGGCGACGCCGAGGCAGTGAAGGCAGCTTTGGCGGAAGACCAGACGCTTGAGCAGATCGCTCAAGCGAACGGCGCGACGCTCACGCAGCTGCTCGACGCAGCGGTCGCCGGCGTCACCGAGCGTTACACGCTTGCCGGCAGAGAGCTAACCGAAGAGCAGGTCGCTTCGCTTCGAGAGAAGCTGGAGACCAAGTTCACCACGCCCCGCTCTGAGCGGCCGGCGCGGGTGCGTGGCTTTGGCCGGTCGCACCGCCGCGGCGGTTTTCGCGGAGCTAGTGTGCGCGGGTTCGTTGCGCTGCCGAGCACGCCGAGTGACACCGGTAGCCCGTCGATAGCTGCGGCGTAGCTAGACCGCACCACCAACGAGAGTTAGCGAACCTCCCACCCAAAACCATCCGCTAGCTCTCGCCTTTGAGATGGCCAGCAGTTCCGCATGGGGGCTGCTGGCCGTCTCGCGTTTAGCGCTCGGCTGGCCCTCGTCTCGACCTCGACTAGCGCTCGGCGGTCTGTTTGGCCTCGGCTGGCGCTCGGCTACCAGCGGGCTCGCGGGTCGATCTCGAGTACTTCGACCATCTCGTGATGCAGCGCCGCAAAGTGCTCTGAACGCACGCCGCCACGACCCGGCTCGGCGCGAGCACCGGGCTCACTCCAGGCGATGGCGACCTCGGCGGCGCCGAGGAGCGCGTCGATGTCTTCACGCCAGCTAGCTCGCTGAGCCTCAAGCGGCAGCGTCGCGCTAGCTGCGGCGTCAAACTCGCCGGTGAACCCAACGCCGACGGGCGTCGGCAACTCGAACAGGCCGTCTGCCAGCGGCGCCAGCTCGTTGAACAGCTTCTCTAGGCGCTCGCGGCCCGCGTCGCTGTCGAGCAGCCGCAGGCACAGGCTCGTGGCGTGGTGGATGTGCGAGCGTTCTTCGACGAGCGCTCGCCGGGCGACGGCCGCGAGGTCGCTCCAGTCGCTCTGCGCGAACGCCATCCATCGCTGCCGCTCGGCGAAGTCGTAGAGCGTGTGCCGCACCAGCGCCTCGTCCCAGCTGTGGCACGGCAGCTCGGCGAGGTGCGCGCTGCGGTAGTCGGCGGGGGCGCGTCCGTACGCCAGCTCATCGACCGAGCGGTAGCTGCTGCGGGGCGCCAGCAGCTCATACAGCGCACGGGCGTGACCGAGTTCGTCTTGGGCGATGGAAACCAACGCCAGGTCTTCTTCTAAGAACGGCCCGACAGCGATCCACCAGGCGAGGTTCTGGCCGACGCACAGCTCGTCATCGGCGAGCGCCAGCACCAGGTCGGCCTCGTTCATCTGCGGCTCACTTCGCGCTCGGCCCGTCGTCGCTCGCCGGGTCGTCGTCTTCGCCCTTGCGGAGCGACGCGACGAACTTGCCGTCGTTGTGCCGGTAGCTGCGGTCGGCTACCTCAAGCTCGTTCGGGTCGGCGACCAGCAAGTCGTCGCGGGCCACGACCCACATCTGCGCGCCTTCGCTGCGGCGGCAGTAGCACTCGCGAGCGAACATCAAAGCGAGTTCGTCGTCGGGCGCGTCGAGCGCGCCGACGTGCGAGAACGGGTGGTTGCCTTCCTTCTTCAAGAACACCTCATAGGTAGCCACGCAGCCGCTCCTCCGATGCCTTATGCCGCCGCGGCAAACGCGAAGTCGCCGACCACCTCGACCGGGTTGCGGCAACGCTCGCACCAGTACACCGAGCGGCACTTGGTCGAACCGAACGCGCTGCGTAGCTGCAATCCGGTGGCGCCGCAGTTGGCGCACGGCGGCGTGTCGTGGGCGCTGGTGCGCACCGCGACCGTGTACTCGCGCGCTAGAAACGACCTCGCCTCCGGCGCGATGCGGCTGGTGCTCCACGCGGGCTCGTTCAAGAAACGCACCTCGACCGCGGCCGCGTGGGCGTGCGCGTCGAGCACGCGTTGCGCGGCGTCGGTTACGTCGCGGCGAATGACGTCGAGCGCCGGACAGCTCGTCACGGTGGGAACGAGCCCGATCACGTACCGGCCACCGCTGGCCTCGCGCACGAACTCGAAGATGCCCAGCGCGCCGATGCTGACGTCGGGGTACTCCGGGTCGGGCACGGCGGCCACTGCCTCGCGAACCTCAGCGAGCACGTCGGGCATGGTCATGAGCGCAAGCCGCCCCGCTACGCGGCGGTCGCGTACAGCGCGTCGCGCACCCACGAGGCGTCGTCCCACGCGGCCTTCGCGTCGCGCAGCCGGCGGGCGCTGTCTGGTCCGCCGCCGCCGATGGTGACCCTTAGCTGCTCCCAGTCGATCGGCGAGATCACCCAGCGGCCCGTCTCGGCATCTTGATGCAGGCCTTCGTCGGGCACCGTGAAGCCAGCGTTATGGAGCTGCGGCACGAACTTTTGCACGTAGCGGTCGCGCAGAACTTCGTTGCGTTCGCTCTTGATGTGCCAGCGCAAGAGCACGTCGTCGGCACGGGTGTCGGGGCCGAACAGCTGCACCGCCGGCAGCCACCAGCGGTCGATGCCTTCTTGCATCATCGCCCGCTGCGCGTCGGTGCCTTTCGCCATCACCAGCAGCAGCTCTTCGCCGTTGCGCATGTGAAAGCCTTCTTCCGCGATGATGCGGCGCAAGATGCGCTTGTAGGGCCCGTAGCTGCAGTTTTTGAACACCGCTTGCTGGCTCGCCAGCGCGGCGGCGTCGACCAGATACGCGATGGCGATCTGGTCGCCCCAGCTGTGCGAGCGGTAGTGGAACACGTTGTGAAAGCGGGTCACTCCGGCTAGCAGGTCTTCGATCATTTCGTCGCGGGTCTTTATGCCCATGTCGGCTGCGACCATGTAGAGCAGGTGGCCGTGCCCGATTTCGTCTTGGGTCTTCGCCAGCGCGGTGAGCTTGCGGTCGACTCCGGGCGCTCGCCTGATCCAGTCGCGCTCGGTGAGCCCGCCCATGTACTCGCTGTTGGCGTGCAGCTCGATGAAGCCGAACACCGCCTGCCGGTATTCGTCGGGCATGTCGTCGTCAGGTTCGACGAGTCCGCCCGCGTCTAGGAACGCCTCGAAGTCTTCCATTGAGTTCCAGCTACGCATCGTTGACGCTCCCGGCGGCCGCTGCCAACTCAACGGTACGCGCCAGCAGCGCCATCACCGGCCCCTTGGTGTCGATGAGCGCCCGCTCGACGTCGTCGTGGGCGATCACGCCGTCGAACAGGCCAGCCGCCAGGTTCGACACCACCGCGAGGGCGCCATACCGCAGGCCCGCTTCGTTGGCGAGCGCGACCTCTGGGTAGCCGGTCATTCCCACGACGTGACCGCCCAGGGTCATGAACATGCGAATCTCAGCTGGCGTCTCAAAGCGCGGCCCGTTCGCGCAGACGTAGGTGGCGGTGGGCGCGACGTCGATGCCCAGCTCGTTGGCGGCCGCCAGCAGCAGCTCACGCAACGCCGGCGAATACGCGGCGCTCATGTCGGTGTGGGTGACGTCGCCCGGCTGGTCGTGGAACGTGGCGGCGCGTCCGGTGGTGAACTCGATGAAGTCATCGACCGCCAGCAGCGCGCCCGGGCCACGCTCGATCACCATCGACCCGACGACGTTGACCGCCAGCACGTCGGCGACGCCTTCGCTCGCGAGCGCGGCGATGTTGGCTCGGTAGTTGATCGCCGAAGGCGGCACCGAATGATCAGCGCCGTGACGAGCGACGAACCGCACGGGCGTGTCGCCCAGGGTCGCCCGGGTGACGCTGGCGTCGCCCCAGCGCGTGCTGACGGTGGCGGACTCGCGCTCGGTGAGGTTGGGAAAGTCGGCGAAGCCGGTGCCGACGATCAGCCCGACGGGCGCGCCGGACGTGCTCACGCTCGTGCCGCCTGCGCGAGCCGCTGAGCCCTCCGCTGCACCTCTTCGCGCACGTGGGATTCGTCGATGCCGAGCACTTCACCTCCGCTGACGACCTTGTTGCCTGCGACCCAGACGTCGCTGACGCGGCGTCCGCTGCCCTGCCACGCTAGGTGACTGACCAGCTCGCTGTGCTGCGTGACGGGCACCAGCGCGGCGTCGTCGGTGTCGATGCGAATGAAGTCGGCCCAGGCGCCGGCGCGCAGCTCGCCCGCTTCGACGCCGACCGCTTTGGCTGCGTTGCGGGTCGCCATCGTCAGCACGGCGGGCGCAGTGAGCGCGGTGGGGTCGTGGCTGGCTACTCGGGCGAGCATCGCCGCGACCTTCACCTCCTCCCAGAGGTCGAGGTTGTCGTTCGACGCGGGGCCGTCGGTCGCGAGCGACACGGTGATGTTGGCGTCGACCATGTCTGTGACGCGACAAATGCCCGAGCCGAGCTTCATGTTGCTGATGGGGCAGTGCGCCACGTTGACGTCGTTCGCGGCGTATGTCGCGAGGTCGTCGTCGTCGAGCCAGATGCTGTGCGCGGCGAGCGCGTGCCCCTCGAACACGCCCGCATCGGCGAGTATCTGCACGCAGCTCGCGCCGCCGTGCTGCGCTTCGATTTCGTCGGTCTCGCCCTTGCTCTCGGCGACGTGAATGTGCAGCAGCGCGTCTAGCTCGCGGGCTGCGACTGCCGCTTGCCCGCAGCGCTGCGCCCCCAAGTCGTAGAGCGAGTGCGGGCCGAACGCCACGGTGACCCGTCCGTCGTCGCGGTGGTGCCGGCTGTGGAACTCGCCGATGGCGTCGAGCCGGGCGGAGATGTCGCCGCTCTCGTCGGCGTCGATGATCGAGATGACCCCGGCTGTGGCGACCAGCCGAATGCCCGACGCGACGCAACCTTCGACGACCGCGTCTTCCATCGCGTACATCTCGCACGTCGTCGTGACGCCGGCGCGCAGCATCTCCGCGGCGCCTAGCTGCATTCCTGCGCGCACGTCGTCGGCGACCAGGTGCGCTTCGCGCGGGAAGATCGCTTCGCTCAGCCACCGCAGCAGCGGCAGCCCGTCGCCCGCGCCCCGCATGACCGTCATCGGCGAGTGGGCGTGCGCGTTGATGAGGCCGGGCATCACGACGCCGTCGAGCTTGCTCGTTGGGGTGTCCGCGGCCGCCTCGGGCGCTTGGGCCGCCGGGCCGAACCAGGCGATGCGCCCGCTTGTGTCGACGTCGAGCGCGGCGTCAGCCACGACGGAGAAGTTGTCGTCGCAGGCGAGCGCCAGGTCACAGAGGTAGCGATGTTTGCTCACGTGGTGAGTTTCGCACGTCGGAGCGGCTGCGTGGCACGCTTGGCTGCCGGTGACGCTGTTTACGCAACGCCTGTTCGACTCGTTCGCCAACGGTTCGGTGTATGCGGCGTTGGCGGTTTCGGTGTCGATGATCTTCCGCTCGACCGGCGTGCTCAACCTCGCGCAAGGACAGCTGGCGATGCTCTCGGCGTACGTCGCGGTGCTGCTGGCGCCAGGCGATGCCCGGGGACTGGCGTTTCGCGACTGGCTCGAACCCGCCATAGGTTCGCTGCCGCTGTGGGCTGCGATTGTCGGCGCGATTGCGATCTCAATGGGCATCGGTGCGCTGATTGAGCGAGCGATCATCCGCCCGCTCAACGACGACGACCCCACCCAAGCCATCGGCGCGACGCTGGGGGTGTACCTGCTGATCGACGCGCTCGTGGTGCGCTACTTCGGCAACCGGACGCTGCTGCTGGGTTCGCCGTTCGTCGACGACCAGTCAGACTTCGTGGATGTTTTCGGTGCCCGCGTGCACTACGACACCATTGGCATCACGATCACGATGGTCGCCGCGCTCGGGCTGCTGGGCGTGCTGCAGCGACGCACGCGGCTGGGTTTGGCGTTTCGGGCGGTGACGGTCAGCCGCGCATCGGCGACGCTGTCGGGCATTCGGGTGGAACGGGTGGTCGCCGTCGGTTGGGCGCTGGCGGCGGGCGTCGGCGCGCTGGCGGGAACGCTGATCGGCGGAGTGGTTTTCGTAAGGCCGCAGATGATGAGCCGGCTGTTCGTGTTCGCGCTGGCGGCTGCGGCGCTGGGTGGGCTGCGCAGCCCGCCGCTGGCGATGGTGGGCGGCTACGCGTTCGCGCTGATGGAGACGATGCTGGGCGGCTACGTCGGGTTTATCGACAGCCAGGTGACGTTGGCGTGGGCGCTGGGCTGTTTGATTTTGGCGTTGTCGTTTCGCACGTCGGGCTTGGGCCGGTCGGCCAAGCGGCACCGGCGTGTCTCGTCTAGCCCGGCCGCTGAGGCCACACCAACAAGACAAGCCAGCACGTGACGCGCCCGCCTTCGCCAGACGCGCTCTGGGCCGACGTGCCGCTCGCGCCAACACCTGCGCCGTCGCCGGCTTTGCCGTCAGATGTCGAGACCAGCGCCGCGCCGATCGCGTTCGACGTCGAGCCCGCGCCCGAGTCAGAGCCCCCACCTCCGCCGCCGGAAGTCGAGGTCACCGCGCCCGAGCCGGAGACCGTCGAGCCGGAGCCCGCGCTCAAACCAGCCGAAACGCAGCCCCAGCGTCGGGTCACCTCGCTCGTCGCACCCCAAGCCAGCCTTCGCTGGCGGCTGGTCACCTACGCAGCGCTCGCGGCCATCGCCCTGGCGTTGCTGCTGGTGCCGGCGGTTGCCACGCCGGTCACGGTCACCCAGCTCACGCAGGTGGTCGCGTTCACCGTCGCGTTCGCTGGCCTGTCGCTGCTCACGCACCAAGTCGGCCTGCTGTCGCTCGGCCAAGGCGCTCTCGTCGGCGTCGGCTCGGCCGCCGCACTGCACTCGGTCAACGACTTGGGACTACCGCTCGTCACCATGCCGTTGGTCGGCTTCGTCGCCGGCTTCGCGCTCGGCGCGGTGCTCGCGGTTCCGTCGCTGCGGCTGCCCAAGCCGTACCTGGCGCTCATCACGCTGTCGGCTGCGGTGGCGTTTCCCATCGTGCTGCGCCAGATCGACGGGCCGCTGCCGGTGCGGCTGGAAGGTGAGTTCGTGCCACCCGCGTTCACCGGCATCGACCCGCGCGACGAGCACCTGTGGGAATACGTGGTCACGCTCACGTGGGCGGCGGTCGCGCTGTGGCTGCTGGCCCGGCTGCTGTATGGCCCGCTCGGACGAGCGCTGGCGGCCAGCGCGTCCGAACCCGTAGCCGCAGCCGCGTTCGGCGTGCCGGTGTATCGGCTGCGTCTGCTGGCGATCGCCGCGAGCGGCGCGCTGGGTGGGCTGGCAGGCGCACTGCTGGTCGTGCCGGTCAACTTCACCGCGCCGTCGGAGTTCGACGAGTCGCTGTCGATCGAGATGTTCGCGCTCGCCATCGCCGTCACGCTGTTTGCCCGGTCACCCAGCCAGCTCAGCTGGCTGGTCGGCAACGCCGCCGCCGCGACCGTGCTGGTGATGCTGCCGGTGTTCATAAGAAACCAAGACGGCTGGTCGGGCGCGCGAGGGCTGGGCGGGGTCGTGCGCTCGGAGGCCTTCTTCTACGCGGCGCTGCTGTTAGTGGGCGCGTTCTTCGCCAGCGAAGCGGCGCGCGCCAGCGCTAAGCGAGCGCTAGCGCGCCTGCGCGACGCGTTCTTCTAGCCGAGCGCGTCTGGGAGGCGAGCGCTCGCGGCTACGCCAAAAACCAGTCGGCAGGCGTGCCGTCGGCTTCGGCGTAGAGCTTGGCCTGAAAGCGCTGCATGCCGGCGAGCCAGCGGTCGACGTCTGAAGCCTTGCGCTCGCGGTAGGTCTGCACCTCCGGGTGCGGCAGCACCAAGAAGCGTTCTTCGCGCATCGCGTCGATGGTGACGTCGGCTAGCTGGGCTGGCAGCAGCACGCCGTCGCCTGCCGCCGCTCCGGGCGTGCCGCGCGCAGGACCGTCGGCGTCGCCGGTGAGGTTGTCGGGGCTGTTCGCCAAGATGTTCGTCTCGACGGCTTGCGGGCACAGCATCGAGGTGACGATGCCTCGCTCGCCGTACGTGATCGCCAGCCACTCCCCCAGCGACACCGCCGCCGCTTTGGTGATCGAATACTGCAGGCTGCCGATTTGGGTGAGCAGCCCGGCGGCCGACGCCGTGTTGAGCAGGTAGCCGCTGCCCGCAGCCGCCATGTGCGGAACGCAGGCGCGCGCGGCGTAGACGTGCGACATCACGTGCACCTCCCACATGCGCTGGATTTCGTCGTTGCCGACTTCGAGCCCGCCCTGGGTGACGTAGCCCGCGTTCGACACGAACACGTCGATGCGCCCGTGGGCGGCGACCGTGTCGGCGACCAGCTTGGCGATGGCTGCTTCGTCGGTGACGTCGAGTGTTGCTGCGGCGGTGGCTGTCGCTGGGTGCGACGCGGCGATCGCCTCCGCGACGGCTTGCGCGCCGGCACCGTCCATGTCGGCGACGGTGACCGCCGCCGCGCCTTGGGCTGCGAACCGCTCGGCTAGCGCCTGGCCGATGCCGCTCGCTCCGCCGGTGACGACGGCGACCTTGTCTGTCAGTTCCATTTGCGTACATCCATAGGCGTGAGAGTAGGCGCGCTGCGACGTGCCGTGACGGGCGCAACTAGCGTTTGACGGAACCTCACCTGTCCATCCCCATCGGAGGGCTGCCATGCGGCAAGTGCTGATCGTGGCCAACCAAACGCTCATCGGGAAGAACCTGGCCGAGCGCGTGCAGCGCCTCGCGACGTCCGCGCAACAAGCCGGCGACGAACCTCGGTTTCACATCGTCGTGCCGGCGACCGGCGCGAACGGGCCGCAGCCTGGCCGCGCGCTCGCCGGCGCGCGCCGTCGGTTGACGCGCGCGTTCGAGGTGCTCGACGACCTGGGCGCGACGGTTACCGGCGAGGTCGGCCCGGCTCATCCGGTGGTGGCGGTGAACCTGGCGATCGACCGACTGAAGCCCGACCTGATCATCTTGAGCACGCTGCCCGCGGGGGCCAGCCGCTGGCTGCACTTAGACCTCCCGCACCGGCTGCGACGACGGTTTGGCGTCGAGGTCGAGCTGGTCGAAAGCGAGGTGCCGACGGTCAGCCACCGGGGCGCGTTCGACCCGCCGAGCGGCGACGGCCCCGACGACACCGTGCACGTGCTGGTGGTGGAAGACAGCGCGTACGACGTCGACGTGGTGACCGCCGCGCTCGGCGAAGCGGGCACTCCCAACCAGGTGCGGGTCGCGCAAGACGGCGCGAAGGCGCTGGCGTTTCTGCGGGAAGCGGGCGCCGATGAGGTCGACATCGTGCTGTTCGAGCTGAAGCTGCCGGTGGTGAGCGGGTTCGACATGCTGGCTGAGGTGCGCGCCAACGACGACTTCGACGACGTGATGATGGTTGCGCTGACCAGCGACGACGATGCAGACGACCGCGCCAAGGCGTACGACATGGGGGTCGACGCGTTCGTCACCAAGCGCCCCGACAAGGCAGAGATGTCACACTTGATCGACGACCTGTTGGCCGAAGTGGCCGGCTGAGTCGCCACCTACCAACCCAGCACTACCCGAAAGCGAGTTCTGACCGATGAAGGAAATCAGATGCGAACAGCACGTCAACGCGCCAACCGGCGCGGTGTGGGCGGTGCTGACCGACCTCGACACCGCAGTCGACCGCATCAGCGGCATCAAGAAAATCGAGCGGCTAGATGACCACGAAGGCTTCGTGGTCGGCACCAAGTGGCGTGAGACGCGGGTGATGGCGAAGCGAGAAGCCACCGAAGAGATCGAGGTGGTGTCGATAACCGACGGCGTGTCGTATGAGACACGCGCGGGCAACGAAAAGGTGAGCTACCAATCGACGATGGGCGTGCGCGCGGATGGCGACCACAGCGTGGTTTGGATGACTTTGGGCGGCGAGGCGCACAGCTTGCTACACAAGATCATGGCAGTGCTGTTGGGCTGGCTGGGTGCTCGGATGGCACGAAAGGCGATCAGACAAGACCTCGCCGACATCGCGAAGGCGGCCGAAGCGATGAGCGACCAGTCTGGCTAGGCGCGTTGGCTAGATGCCGCCGATCATCACCAGGTCGGCTGCGGTGAACGCCACGCCGAACGGCACGCACCAGACGACGACCGTGCTGTACTCAGTGAGATCGGTGCCCGCGGGTATCTCGTAGTTTTGCGAGCCGATGTTGCCTTCCAAGTCGCCCAGGTTGATGAAGTCGTCGTCAAACTCACCGGCGGGCACGGTGGCCGCGGGCGCGGCGGTGCTGAGGTAGACGTCTAGGCCCGGCCCGTTGTCGGTCGCGAAGTCGTCGTCGAAGCGCAAGATCATCTGTTCGCCGTCGCTGACGACCGCCACCACGCCGGTGCCGGGGTGTGAACGTCTGACGAACTCGCCGATCGCGATGATCTGGATGCCGCTCTCGGCTTCGGTGGAGCCACCGGTTGGGCCACCGGTGGCCTCCTCGCCGGGCATGACGGTTTCGGCGTCGGGTTGGACGGCTCCCTCGCCAGCCGTGCTCCCAGTGTCGTCGGCCGTGTCGTCGTCGGCCGTGCCCGCTCCGGCGGGCGCATCGTCGCTGGTCGCACCGGCGCCCGCGGCGTCGTCGGCTGGCTCGCTGGTCGCGCCCGTCCCGCCGCTCTCGACGTCCGCGAGGGCCGCCGCTATCTCGTCGTCGACGTCGACGCTCTCACCGGTCGCGAACACGACCTCATCGGCCTCGGTCACGTCGTCTACCCACATCAGGTGAAACGCGAAGTAGCCGAAGAACAGCCACGCTCCGACGCCACCCAGCGCCGCGAGCACTCCTGCGACGATGAGGCGTCGCCGCCAGAAAGTTTTCTTGGTTGGTTTAGCGGCGTTCATTGGCCCAGCTCAGAATAAGCAGCGTCGCGACCAGCGCGAACACGCTGCCCGCCATGTAGGGGATGGAGACAAACCCGTACTGCCACGTCAGCGTCAGCGTGCACGGGTTCATCGCGTCGCACGCTCCTTCGGCCGCTAAGTCGGGGAAGCGCTGAATGAGGTAGTGCCAGGTGGCGATGACGAGACCCACCAGCGACAGCGGCACCGCGTAGCGACGAGCGTTGCGGTCGCCCTTCGCCCAGCCGATCATCAAGACCAGCGCAATCGGATACATCGCGACGCGCTGATACCAGCACCAGCGGCACGGGTCGTAGGGCCCGATCTCCGACAGCGACAGCGACCCCAGCGTTGCGGCGGTGGCGGCGATGGCAGCTATCGGCACCGCCCATCGCTCTAGCAATCCGAGCGGTTGACGGATGCCGCGCAGCTTGCCGACGAGCCGTCGACCCAGGGCGTAGACGGTCGCCACGTTGGCGACGACCGCGCCGGTGGCGTACCAGCGCAGCGCGTTGGGCTGCCACCAGGCGTTGTCTTGCCACCAGCTCAGTGGGTCCATGGGCCTTAGCGTGCCAGAGGCTGAGGGCTTCGGCGTGCATGTCCGCCGAACGGCACCAGCAGCGCAACAAACGAGGCGGTGCCGGCGATGGCGAAGAACACGAGGGCTCGCTTGTAGTAGGGGATCGACTCGGCGCCGCCGTCGACGGTGAGCAGCGCGAACAGCACCGCGGTGCCGATGGCTGCCGACGCGTAGCGCAGCGTGTTGAACAGCCCGTTCACCTCGCCGTAGTGCGTCTCGCTCACGGCCTTGAGTGCCAAGCTGTTGAGCAGCGGGATGGTCATGCCCCAGCCCAGTCCGTAGAGCGCGATTGCGGGGCCGAGCGAGCCCCAGTAGTTCGGTTCGGCTTCCAGGCGGAACAGCAGCAGCGTGACGGCCGACACTTGTATCAACGCGCCGAACCGGCTGAGCCAGGCGGCGCCGATCCGGTCGCCGAAGCGACTGAACACGACCGTCGACGCGCCGGCGACCACCGGCCCGACGGTCAGCGCGGCGCCGACGGTGGCTTTCGAGTAGCCCCACACGTTCAGCATCACGAGCGGCCAGACGAGCCAGATCGTCAAGCTGGTGAGGCCGACGAGGAAGTTGGCGAGGTTGGGCACCCACACGCCGCGCCGAGAGAGGATGTGCAAGTTGAGCAGCGGCTCTGGGTGGCGCAGGCTGTTCGCGCTGAACACGACGAGTGCGACCGCGGCGCCGCTGGCTACGCCGATGAACAGCGGCGAGCTGTAGCCCCAGTCGCCGCCCTGCATGATGGCGGTGACCGCGAGCGCCATCGCGACGGTGCCGGCGAACGCGCCGGTCACGTCGAGGCGGTGCTGGGTGGACTGAGTGGGTTGCTCGACGAGCACCCACGCGCCGACGACGAGCATGCCGAGCGCGACCGGCGCGCTGACGCCGTAGACGACGCGCCAGTTGCTGGCGTCGAGCAGCAGCGCCGCGGTGGTGGGGGCGATAGCGGCTGCCATCGGGCCGGCGGCCGACCAGAGCCCGACCGCGGTGGTGCGTCTCGATTGGGGGAACATCGGCAGCACCAGGCT
Source organism: uncultured Acidimicrobiales bacterium (assembly GCA_964424585.1). GTDB lineage: Bacteria > Actinomycetota > Acidimicrobiia > Acidimicrobiales > Poriferisodalaceae > CAYRJD01. The sequence continues at coordinate 18,762 of CAYRJD010000075.1, forward strand.
CAGCGACGACGGCAGCACCGCGGCGCCGCCGATCGCTTGCAGCGCGCGGGCCAGGTTCAGCGTCCAGACGGTCGGCGCGACGGCAGACAGCACGGCCGACGCGGCGAACAGCGCGAGGCCGGTTTGGAAGAGGCGCTTGCGGCCGAGCCGGTCGGCCAGCCTTCCGGCGAGCGGCAAGAACGCGGCGGTGCCGATGAAGTAGAGCGCGACGCCCCAGCCGACCTGCGCGGCGGTGGCGCCGATGAAGCCGTCGCGTATGTCGTCGAGCGCGATGTTGGTGGCGGTCGAGTTGAAGCCCACCAGCACCGTGCCGATGGAAGCCACCGCGAGCGCTCGCCACGCTCGGGGCGACACGTGCTCGTCGTCGAGCGGCGCATCGGTTGCCGCCTCTGGCGGGCCCGTTTCGCCCGTCACACGCGGCTCTGTTGCCGGGCGTTCGTCTCGGCGCGGCATCGCTCCGCCAGCGAAATCGCGAGCCGCTTGAATCTGCGGCACCACTCGGGCTGTCGTCGCAGCTACATCACGCAACGCGGCGGGCTCGCGCCGCGCCAGTTCCCGCCGCGCCGGTTCCCGCTGCATGATTTGGGGCACAGCACGGCGAGCACCCTCGCGCAACGGCACCCGCGGCACCTTGCTCACATCCACCACAAAGTGCCGCCGCATTTCCCGCAGGGTAAGCCCGCGCCACACAAACCGGTCACCGACCAGATGCCAGCCCATGTCCCACCGCCGCTGTACGTTTGGGTTCGCTGCGCCGCGAGCACGTGACCACGGCCCCGTCCGGTTTCCTCGAGCGCAAGAAGGCATGGAGGCACATGACAGACACCCAAATGACACTCGACGCCGCGGCGGTCGCCGACGCGCCGATGCCCGCGGCAGATCCCGACATCGTGCTGGCCGAACTAGACCAGAGCCTCGACGCAGCCACGAGCACGGCGACCGACGGTGACGGGCGACAACGGTCCACGCTGACGAACTCGCCGTTCAGGTATCCAGGCGGCAAGTTCTACGCGCGCGGTCTCATTCTCAAGGAGCTGCCTCCGCACGACGCCTACTGCGAGCCGTTTGTCGGCGGCGCCAGCATCTACTTCGCCAAGAGCACGGTAGGCAGGTCGACGCTCAACGACCTCGACACCGCCGTGATCACCACGCTGCGCGTCATCCGTGACCGAGTGGAAGACTTGATCACCTTGCTTGATGGCGTACCAGCTACCAAGGAGCAGCACCGCTACTTCAAACTCGAGTATACGCCCACGAACGCTTTGGAAGCAGCTTTTCGCTGGTATTACCTGAACAGAACCTCCTACAGCGGCATCATGAAGCCAGAGAACTGCTACTGGGGCTATGGCGAAAAGTATTCGATGCGCGTGGAGAACTGGCCACGACACCTGCGCACGTGCTCCGACAAGCTCCAACATGCCGAGTTGACGAGCTACGACTCTGAGGTCGTCATTGACTCCCTGCCCAGCGGCTCATTCGCATTTGTCGACCCGCCGTACTTCAGCGCTGACCAAGACAAGTTCTACAACTGCTGCTTTAGCCTTGAAGATCACCATCGTCTCGCTGCTTGTCTTCAGCGCAACGCCAGCCGTCTGAAGTTTCTGTTGACCTACGACAACCAACCCGAGGTGCGAAAGCTCTACGATTGGGCTGAACACATTTACTCGCGGTCGTGGAACTACACCATTGCCCGCACCGACGACCAACGCACAGGCGCCAAACTCGCCGACGGCCACCGCGGCAAGCGAGACCAAGGCCGTGAGGTGTTCATCAGGAACTACGATGTCGACTGAGAACACGGACGCTAGCGAGGCGCTGCAACACTACCCGCGGATCAAGGCGATACTTGATGAGTACTACGTTCCTTCTGAGCACCTAGCAGACATCTTGGCCGACCAGAAGGTCATTCACATGATTCGGGGCAAGGCACTCGAACACCAAGCCGCCAAGTTACTCCAGGCGACACTAGGCGAAGAATGGCTTGTGGATAAGCTCAACTTGAATCCGCAACCAGGGCGACCAGACATAGATATTCGATTAACCCATAGGAGAAGCAATCGTCAGTTGAGCGCCGATAGCAAGACCGCCGTTCGAGATAGTCTTCGGAGACAAAGCAGAGTAGTATCCGTACCCCACTTTCAAGTGAAATGTCACCGTTCTAGGAGCAACACAAAGAAAGAGACCAACGACAGGTACTTGGTGACTGATTTTGACTTGCTGGTGTCGAATCCGCTCAACGCCATTTTGAAAAGCAATCATCAGGGGCCGGGATTGCCGCTCAGGGAGACGTCGGACGACATTGGGTGGCTACACGGGTTTTACGGCACGACCGGTGAAGACGACTTGCGCGCCAAAGCCGCTAACGACTGGAGGCTGTGCTTTCCGACTGACCTCGACCAGGGTGATGGGACGATACCCAGGACACCGAAGGTGGCAATGGAGGACGGGCTAGATAGCTGGTTTGGCCCAGGTGAACTGGTCACGAGGCTGGACGACAGGCTGCGGTTGGGCTAGCGAAGGCCTAGAAGGGGAAGGGGTCGAGGCCGAGGAGGTTGCGGCCGACTTGGTGGGTGACGCGGTCTTCGTGGACGTTGATGTGGAGCGGCATGGCAGCGAAGTCTCGGTGGCGGCGCTCGAAGGTGCCGCCCTCTCGTAGCGCCGTTCCGCCCTGGCTGCGATGAAGCAGACCCATCGCTTCGGTGAGCTGGTTGGTTGCCATCGACGAGACAGCCATCTGACGCAGGTAGTCGGCTTCGCTGGGCACGACGCCGTCGGCGATGCGTCGGTCGATCTCTTCGGTTGCGCCGGTGAGCGCCGCTTGCGCTGTTGTGGCGAGCGACGCCGCCCGACCGACGTTGAGCTGCACCGCCTGGCGCTCGACCATCGCGGCGCCCATCAGCACTCGGCGGGTGCGAGTCTCTTTCGCCATCTCTCGCAGCGCCTCACGAACGACGCCCAGCGCTATCCAGCCCAAGAACACGTCGCTGATGCCGACCCAATCTTCGCGGTAGCGGTGGCTGACGACCTCGATGGTGCGCAGCGACTCGGCCCGGTTCGCGCCGTACCACGCCACGCAGCGGTCGAGCGGCACCACGACGTCGGTGTAATGAACCTCATCGGTCGACGACGCCCGCAGCCCGGCGCCGTCCCACGTGGCATCGACCTTCACGCCCGGCGTGTCGAGCCGCAGCACGGTGAAGCGCAAGTCGAGCGGGCGCACCGGCTTGCCGTCATCGCCGGCGACGGCGAACACCACGCCTGCCCAGTCGGCGTAGCGGGCGCCCGTGCCCCACGTGCCCTTGCCGTTGATGACGGCGAGGTCGGGCTCGCCGCTCGTTGGCGTCGCTTGCGGCCCGCCGTCTGGCAGGGCGGAACGACCCAGCCGGCCGTGAACGCCGCTGTGCGCGCCGGCGGGAAAGCACACCCACTCGCCGCTGCGGGTGATCTCACAGAGCAGCGAGGCCTGGTCTGGTCCGAGCGCGCCGGCAAACAGGTGAAACACGACCAGGTGGTTCCACAAGCACCACGCCAAGCTCGGACAACGAGCCGCGACGGCTTCCAGCTCGCGAGCCATCGCCAGCATCGATGAGCCGGTGCCGCCGATTTCGCTGGTCGCGCTCATGCGCATGAAGTCGCTGCCCCGCAGCCGTTCGATGACGTCGGGGTCGACCGAGCGCGTGCGGTCGGCAGCCTCGGCTTGGGCTGCGATGTCGTCGAGCAGCGGCGCGACGCGCAGGCCGTCAACCGGCGCCGGCAGCAGCAACTCGACTGGATCGGGCTCGCTCACGACGGCGCAACCTAGCCTGCGACCCAGTGGCCGCATCGGTAGCGCGCAAGGTCGTCGGTCACCTCCGAGTGCTGTATCCGCAGCTCGACGACGAAGCGCTCGATGCGCTCGCGGAGGCGCTGCTCGCCACCATCGGCGAGCGACCCGCTCGCGGCGCTGCGCCGTGGTCGGAACAAGACGTCGTGCTCATCGTCTACGGCGACTCGATAACGGCGCCCGGCGAGCGTCCGCTCGTGACGCTCGAACGCACGCTGGCCGAGCGCTTCGCCGACGTGATCTCGACCGTCCACGTGCTGCCGTTCTTTCCGTTCACCTCCGACGACGGGTTCGCCGTCACCGACCACTGCGCAGTGGCAGAGCACCTCGGCACCGAAGCCGACGTGGGTGCACTCACCTCTTGCTTCAAGCTGATGGCCGACCTCATCGTCAACCACATCAGCTTCGAGCACCGGTGGGTGCACCAGTTTCTCGCTGACCTTGAGCCCGGCAGGCGGCTGCTGCGCACCATCGACGAGCACGAAGACCTCACCCACGTGACCCGCCCTCGCACCTCGCCGCTCGGCCGCAAGGTACGCACCGCAGCCGGGCCGCGCGAGCTGTGGTGCACGTTCAGCCACGACCAGGTCGACCTCGACTACCGCGAGCCCGACACGCTTGTCGAACTCGTCAGGGTGGTGGGTTGGCTGCTCGACGTTGGCGCCAGCTGGCTGCGCCTCGACGCGGTCGCTTACGTCTGGGACGAGTCGGGAACGTCGTGCGTGCACCTGCCGCAGACGCACGAGATCGTCAAGTTGTTGCGCACGCTCGCCGACGGCCGCGCGCCGGGCACCGTCGTCGTGACCGAAACCAACGTGCCGCACGAAGACAACGTCAGCTACTTCGGCGACGGCGACGAGGCGCACGTCGTCTACAACTTCACGCTGCCGCCGCTGTTGGCGTACGCGCTGCTGACGGGTTCGTCTGCGCCGCTGCATCGCTGGCTCGACAACCTCGACGGGCCGCCTGCTGGTTGTGCGGTGCTCAACTTCTTGGCGTCGCACGACGGCATCGGCTTGCGCCCCGCCGAAGGCCTGCTCGACGACGAGCAGATCGCAACGCTGGTCGCCGCGTCGCACGCGGCTGGCGGATGCCACTCCGAGTATTCGACGCAGAACGGCACCCGGCCCTATGAGATAAACGTCTCTTTGTTCGACCTGCTGGCGCCCGAGCGCGAGCCGCACGGCGTCGAGCGCTACCTCGCCGCGCACACGGTCATGCTGGCGTTGGCGGGCGTGCCGGCGTTCTACCTGCACGGCATCTTGGGCACGCCCAATAGTCGGCCCCGCGAGCCGGTGGCTGACGACGCCGAAGGCGACCCAGCGCAGCGCCACCCGCCGACGTCGATGCCCCGTCTTCCCCCGCCGATGCCGACGTCGGTGGCGCGACAACTCAACCGCCGCAAGCTGACCGCGGACGAGCTAGCAGAGCTGGCGCAGCGCCCCGGCGGCGTGTTCGACGAGATCAAGCGCCGCACCGTCATCCGTCGTCGGCACGGGGCGTTCCACCCGAACAGCGCGCAAGCGAGCCGGTTCGTCGACGAGCGCGTGGTGTCGTTCGTGCGAGGCGAGCCGGGCGCGTCCGCGACGCAAGCGCCGCCCGTGTGGTGCGTCACCAACGTCACCAACCAAGACGTCGTGCTGCGCGGCGCTGCGCGCGCCCTACGCGGCGACCTAATCGACTTGTTGAGCGACGCTCGCTGCGCCGACGGCGAGCCGGTCAAACTCGCGCCGTACGCGAGCCTCTGGCTGACCCGGTGTTTCGAGTGAGGCTGCCCGCGTAGCTCCGTCAGGCAGCGGCGTTGTCGGCCTCGACCGCGTCGTATAGCTCATCGAGCACATGGGGCAGCGCGCTTTGCACGCGCGACCAGTTTGGAATGAACGGCGTCTCCATCGGGTTCGTCAAAAACTCCTCGCCCGCCTCCATCAGCGTCGCCGCGAACAGCTCGACCGCGCTCTCCTCGGCGTGCAGGTCGAACGTGAACGCGTTGAACGTGGCGTCGTTGCGGTAGTTGCTCACCAGGTCGAGCGCGTTGCGGTAGTAGACGGCCTTGAGCGTGCGGAAGATTTCCGGCGTGAACACGATGCCGTCGATGGCGAGCTTGCGGTAGATGGCCTTGGCGATGTCACGGCTCATCTTGTGGAGCCCCGCCTCGGCGTCGGCAGCCGACAACTCTTGATGCTTGTGGTCGTAGCGGTCGGCGACCTCGACCTGGCAGATGCGCCGCGACTGGTAGATGCGATACACCTCTGACAGCACGCCGATCTCGAGCCCCCAGTCGCTGGGTATGCGGATGCTGCGAGCGAAGTCGACCTTCATCGCGAACTCGCCCGCCAGGGGGTAGCGGAACGCTTCGAGGTAGCGCACGTACGGGTGGTCGCCCAGCGTCGAGCGCAGCGCTTGCAGCAGCGGCGTCACCAGCAGCCGCACCACCCGTCCGTTCAGCCGACCCGACGACGCCCGGTAGTAGTAGCCCTTCGAGAACGAGTAGCCGAACGTCGGATGCACGATCGGGTACAGCAGCTTCGCGAGCATCGAGCGGTCGTACGTCAAGATGTCGGCGTCGTGGAGCGCGACGTGGTCGCACTGGCCGCTCGCGAGGAAGTAGCCGAGGCAATACCAGACGTTGCGGCCCTTGCCCGCGACCGACGGCGCTAGCACCTTCTCGGCGAGTTGGTCGTCGATCGCCAACAGCCGCGGCCCGTCGTTCCACAGCAGACGAGTGCGCTGTGGCAGCCGAGCGAAGAACGCCTGCGCCTCGCGAAACTCGTCTTCGTCAGCCCGGTCGATGCCGATGATGACCTCGCTGAGGTACGGGATCTGCGCGATCTCATCGACGATGTTGCCGAGCGCGTCGCCCGCCAGCTCGCTGAACAGGCACGGGATGATCAGCGCGATCTTGCGGCGCTCAGACAGCGCGGTCAGCTCTTCCTCGTAGCTCTGCGTCGATCGGTCGCTCAGCTGATGCAGCGTCGCTATCGCTTGGCTCTGTAGGAAGTCGGCCACGGTGCCTCTCGTCGGTGTCGTTCGACAGCCGCAGTCGCGAGCCGCCTTCGCCGTCACGATGCCATCGCGACGCCGCCGTTGAAACTAGTTTCAGCTACGTGAGATTTGCCAACCTTTTCCGCCTGACCGCCCTGCTCTGTGCCGCCGCTCTGCTAGCGGCGAGCTGCAGCAGCGATGACGACCAAGACGCCGAGACCTTCGAGCCGTTCGATGGCGTGCCAGAGACCGAGCAGCCGGTCGCCGAAACCGTCCAGCCAGCGTCGAGCGGGTGCGACACGCCGGCGCCGCTCACCGAGGATGACGTGGGTGAGCCGAGCGACGACGCGCTCAAGGCTGCGTTCATCTACGTCAGCCCGGTGGGCGACGCGGGCTGGTCGTGGGCGCACAACCAGGGTCGGTTGTTTGCTGCGATGAACGTCGATGTCGAGACCGCGTTCAGCGACGACATCTCGGAAGACGGGTCAGCCTTCCGCGAAGCCGTCGAGGTGCACATCGAGAACGGCGCCGACATCATCTTCGGCACGTCGTTCGGCTACATGGACACGATGGAGGCGATGGCGGCCGAGTACCCCGAGGTCATCTTCGAGCACGCGAGCGGCTACAAGGGCAACGACACCAACTTCGGCAACTACTTCGGGCGCATCTACCAGCCGCGGTACTTAGCGGGCGTCGCGGCGGGGTCGCTGCCGGGCATCGAGCGCATCGGCTACGTCGCAGCGATTCCCATTCCTGAGGTGATTCGCGGCATCAACGCGTTCACGCTGGGGGTGCGCAGCTGGAACCCAGACGCGGTGGTCGACGTGCGCTGGACGTCGAAGTGGTTCGACCCGGGGATCGAAGCCGATGCCGCGAACGCGCTGATCGAAGCCGGCGCGCAGCTTTTGACGCAGCACCAAGACTCGCCGTCGGTCGGCACGGTCGCGGAGAGCCGCGGCGTGCGCTGGGTGCCGTACCACAGCGACATGTGCGCCTTCGCGCCGACCGCGTACGTCACCTCTGCGGTGTGGGACTGGGGGCCGTACTACCAGCGCACCATTGAAGCCATCGCGGACGGCACGTGGTCGCCGGGCAACTACTGGGGCGGCATGGAAGACGACATCGTCGGGCTCGCGCCGCTGGCCGACGACGTGGGGCGGCGCGCCCGTGAGATGATCGACGAGGTTGCCGCGGAGATTGCCAGCGGCGACTTCGACCCGTTCGACGGCGAGATCGTCAACCAAGACGGCGAGGTGGTGAAGCCCGCGGGTGAGCGAATGAGCGACGCGGACTTGCTCTCGATGAACTACTTCGTAGAGGGCGTCATCGGCAGCCCGTCAGCTTGAGTTGGCCAGCCGTTGAGCTAGTCGACATCACAAAGCGCTTCGGCGACGTCGTCGCCTGCAACGGCGCAACTCTCACCGTGGACGCGGGCAGCGTCCACGCGCTGCTGGGCCAGAACGGCGCGGGCAAGACGTCGCTGGTGAACGTGCTGTCGGGCACGTATGCGCCCGACGAAGGTGCCGTGCGCGTGTCGGGCACCGAGCACACGTTTCGCTCGCCCGCCGACGCGCTGGCGGCTGGCGTGGCAATGATCCACCAAGAGTTCCGGCTGGTCGACAGCTTGACGGTGGCGCAAAACGTCGTGCTGGGAGCGCAGCACACGTTTCGGTTGGGCGGCGACGTCAACCGGCGAGTCGGCGAGCTGGCGGAACGCCACGGGCTAACGGTCGACCCGGCCGCTCCCGTCTGGCGGCTGTCGGTGGGTGAACGCCAGCGCGTCGAGATCGCGAAGGCGCTGTGGCGCGACGCGACGGTGCTCGTGCTGGACGAACCGACCGCCGTGCTGACGCCCACCGAAGCTGAAGCGCTGAGCGAAACGTTGGCAGCTATGTCGAGCCAGGGGCGGGCGGTCATCTACATCAGCCACAAGCTCGATGAGGTGCTGGCGGTGTGCGACGCCGCGACCGTGCTGCGCGGCGGCCGGACCGTCGCACGCATCGACGACTTGGCGCACACGTCGCGCGCCGAGCTGGTCGAGCTGATGATCGGCAGCGACTCACCGGTGGTAGCGGCATCGGTGATCGCTGGCGACGACGCGCCCCGAGGCCCGCAGCCGTCGGCGGATCGAGCGGCGGCCGAGAGGGCCCGCACCTCGGCCAGCGCACCTGTGCTGGAGCTGGTGGGTGTCACCGTGCTCGGCGACTCTTCGCTGACCGCCGTCGACGACGTGACGCTCACCGTTGGTGCGGGCGAGATGGTCGGCATCGCGGGCGTTGCGGGCAACGGTCAGGTCGAGCTAGCTGACGCAGCGGCGCGGCTGCGTCCGCTCGCCGCCGGCACGGTGAGTCTGGCGGGCACCGATGTCACCAGCGCGACTGCGCGCGAGGTCGCGGCGCTCGGCTTGGCGTACGTGCCCGAAGATCGCCGTCACGTGGGCCTCGCGCCGTCGATGTCGGTGACCGACAACGCTGTGCTGCGTTCGTATCGCCAGCATCGGCGCGCCGGCTGGCTGAGCCGCGCTCGCTGCCGAGCCGACGCAGCCCGGCTGGCCGACGACTTCGACATCGCGGTCGGCGGTCTCGATGAGCCGACTGCGGCGTTGTCTGGCGGCAACCTGCAGAAGCTGCTGGTGGGGCGCGAGCTGAGCACCCAACCCGTGGCGATCATCGCGGCGCAGCCGACCCGCGGGCTCGACGTTGCGGCCGTCGAGTCGATCACCGGCCTGCTCGCGGCGCAAGCACGCGCCGGCGCCGCGGTGCTGGTGATTTCAGAAGACGTCGATGAGCTGCTGGCGCTGTGCGACCGCGTGGTGGTGATGTTTGAAGGACAGCTCACGGCCGAGTTCGACCCGGCGAGCGCATCTCGCTACGACGTCAGCGAAGCTATGGCGGCCCTCCGGTGAGGGCCGCCCGATGAGGGCCAAGCAGTGAGAGCCAGCCCGGTGAAGCGGCCCGTGCTGCTGCGGCGCGAGCGACCTACCAAGACTCAAACCGCAATCGCGTTCGCCATCGGCGTCGGCTCGGGGCTGCTGGTCGGCGTCGTGCTGCTGGCGGCGTCGGGCAACAGCCCGCTCGACGCCTACTTGCGGCTGCTCGACGGTGCGCTGGGCAGCCAGAACGCGTGGGCGCGAACGCTGGTGCGCACCACCCCGCTGCTGCTGGCGGGCCTCGCCGTCTGCGTGGGCGCCGCGATGAAGCTGTGGAACATCGGGGTCGAGGGGCAGATCACCGCGGGCGCGCTGTTCGCTACCGCGGTGGGGCGGCTGGCGCCTGATGCGAGCGGACCGGTGCTGATCACGGCGATGCTGATTGCGGGCGCGGCTGGCGGTGCGGCGTACGTGGCTGGCCCGGCGTTGGCGCGGGCGCACGTGGGGGTGAACGAAATCCTCACGACGCTGCTGTTGAACGAGGTCGCCGTTCGCGTGGTGGAGTGGCTGGAGATCGGCCCGTGGCGCGACCCGGACGCGACCGGCTTTCCGGTCGTCACGCCAAAGCCAATCCAGGCGACGCTGCCCACGCTGTTCGGCCGAGCGCACACGGGTCTGCTGCTGGCGATCGTCGCGGTGGCGCTGGTGTGGGTGTGGCTCGCGCGCACGACCAACGGATATGAGGTGCGGGTGGCCGGCGCGTCGCCGCGCACGGCCACCTACGCGGGCATCTCGCTGGCGACCAAAACCGTGGTGGTGCTGGGCGTGTCTGGCGCGATCGGAGGGCTGGCGGGCGCGGTCGAGCTGACCGGCGTAGCGGCTCGTCTCAGCCCAGAGATCGCTGGGGGGTTCGGCTACGCGGGCATCCTCGTCGCTGCGCTGGCCGGGTTTCGACTCGCGCCGCTCGCGGTCGTGGCGTTCACGTTCGGAGTGCTGAACGTCGGCGGCCGTGCGATGGCGAGCGACGGCGTGCCCTCCAGCGTCACCACCGTCGTTCAGGCGGCGGTGCTACTGGGCGCGTTGTGCGCGACGACGTTCTTGACTTACCGGGTGCGCTGGCGGTGACGCAAGCTGCGCTGGTCGGCCTCGCCGTCGCGACCATCGGCTTCGCCACGCTGCTCTACGTCGCGGCGCTGGGTGAGCTGATTGCCGAACGCGCCGGGGTGCTCAACCTGGGCGTAGAGGGCACGATGGCGATGGGCGCGGTGGCGGGGTTTGTCGGCGCGCAGACGACGGGCAGCCCGTGGCTGGGGCTGGTGGCGGCGATTTTCGTCGGCGCGCTGTTTTCGTCGGTGCACGCGTTGTTAGGGGTTGTGCTGAACGCCGGCCAGGTCGTGTCGGGCCTGGCGCTGACGCTGGGCGGGCTGGGTTTGGCCGCGTTCTTGGGCCGCGACTACACCCAGCAGCCGCCGACCGCGACGTTCGACGTGCTTGAGCTGGGCCCGCTCGCTTCGCTGCCGTGGGTCGGTGAGGTGTTGTTCGCGCAGTCGCCGATCACGTATCTGGCGCTGCTCGCGGGCGTCGCAACCTGGTATGTGCTGACGCGAACTCGCGTCGGGCTGGCGATCAACGCGGTCGGGCAGAACCCGAGCGCGGTAGATGCTGCGGGCCACTCGGTGGTCGGGCTGCGGGCGAGCGCGGTCGTCGTCGGTGGCGCGTTCGCGGGTGCGGCCGGCGGATTCCTCTCCCTCTACTTGACGCCCGGCTGGCAAGAGGGCGTGGTTGCCGGGCGCGGCTGGATCGCGGTCGCGCTGGTCATCTTCGGGGCGTGGCATCCGGGCCGTCTCGCGCTCGGCGCGCTGCTGTTCGGCTTCACGCTCGCGCTGCAGCCTCGGTTGGGTTCGTTCGACGTCAGCGTCTTCGGCGTGAGCGCGACAGACATTCCGCCGACGCTGCTGGGCACGCTGCCGTTCGTGCTGACGGTCGGCGTGCTGGTTGCGCTGAGCTGGCGGTCGCGCCGGGGCATCTCGCCGACGCCAGCGGCGCTGACGCAGCCGTTCCATCGGGAAGACCGGTAGGCGCGCTCGCCGGATGCCATTGCCCGGATGCCATCGTCGGGCGCGGGAGCGCTCGGTGTGGCAGGGTTACGCTTAGCTATGGCCGCGGACAAGTTCATCACCGACGGGCTGACGTTCGACGATGTGCTGTTGGTGCCTGCGTTCAGCGCGGTGCTGCCCGACGCGGTCAGCACGGCGACGCGGCTGACGCCGAGCATCGAGCTGGCGGTGCCGCTGATTTCGGCCGCGATGGACACGGTGACCGAGGCGCCGCTCGCGATTGCGATGGCCCGTCACGGCGGCTTGGGCGTGGTGCACCGCAACCTGTCTGTCGAGAGCCAAGCCGACGAGGTCGACAAGGTGAAGCGCAGCGAGTCGGGGATGATCGCCGACCCGATCACGTTGCCGCCGACGGCGACCATCGCGGATGCCGAGGCGCTGATGTCGCACTTCAAAATCAGCGGCGTGCCAATCACGACCGACGGCAAGCTGGTCGGCATTCTCACGAACCGCGACCTGCGGTTTGAGACCGACATGGCGAGGCCGGTGTCTGAGGCGATGACGTCTGACGGGCTGGTGACCGGCAAGGCGGGCACGACGCTGGCTGAGGCGCAGGCGGTGCTGGGCCAGCATCGCATCGAGAAGCTGCCCATCGTGGATGAGCACTTCAACCTGGTGGGCCTCATCACGGTGAAGGACTTGGAGAAGCGGGTGCAGTATCCGCACGCGACGAAAGATGCTGCCGGGCGGCTGCGCGTGGCCGCGGCGGTCGGCACCGGGCCTGACACCGACGAGCGGGTTGCGGCGCTGTGCGAACGCGGGGTGGACGTCGTCGTGGTCGACACGGCGCACGGGCACAGCCGTGACGTGATCGACGTGGTTGCGAAGGTGAAGGCGAACTACTCGGTCGACGTGGTGGCGGGCAACGTCGCTACCGCTGATGGCGCGCGGGCGCTGATCGACGCGGGCGCAGACGCGGTGAAGGTGGGCATCGGCCCGGGCTCGATCTGCACCACTCGGGTCGTCGCTGGCGTGGGGGTGCCGCAGGTGACAGCGGTGTATGAGTGCGCTGGCGCTGCCGACCCTGCCGGCGTGCCGGTGATCGCCGATGGCGGCATGCAGTATTCCGGCGACCTCGCGAAGGCGTTGGCGGCTGGCGCGAGCTGCGCGATGGTGGGCAGCTTGCTGGCGGGCACCGATGAGAGCCCCGGCGACGTGGTGCTGCACCAGGGCGAGCACTTCAAGGAGTACAGGGGCATGGGTTCGCTCGGTGCGATGCGTGGCCGCAGTTTTTCCAAAGACCGCTACTTCCAAGATCAGCGCGACGAAGACCTGCTGGTGCCCGAGGGCATCGAAGGCCGGGTGGCGTACAAGGGGCCGCTGGCTGGTGTGCTGCATCAGCTGATTGGCGGGTTGCGTCAGGCGATGGGCTACTGCGGGGCGGAGAGCGTCGAGCGCCTGCGTGCCGACGGCAAGTTCGTGCGGGTGACCGACGCGGGCATGCGTGAGAGCCACCCGCACTCGATCGTGGTGACCAAGTCGGCGCCGAACTACCGGGCGCGGTTTTAGCTGGCGGGCTGCGTTTAGCTGGACTGCGTTTGGTCTTGGGGCGTCCAGCCGGGGGCGCAGCGGCCGGGCCACACGTCTTCGTTGAGCAGGTTGGGCGGTCGGTTGCCGTCGAGCGCGGTGAGCGTCTCGGCGACCGCGTGCTCGAACAGGCGCACGCGGCCGGCGCCGGTGGACGAAGCGACGTGCGGGGTGACGATGACGTCGTCGCGCTTGAGCAGCGGGTGGCCTGCGGGCAGCGGCTCGGGGTCGGTGACGTCGAGTCCGGCGGCTCGCAACTGGCCGTCGTCGAGCGCTGTAAGCAGAGCGTCTTGGTCGACGAGGCCGCCGCGCGACGTGTTTACGAGGTAGGTGCCTCGGCGCATCTCGCCGATGAGGTCGGCATCGACGAGGTGCCGGGTGGCGTCGGTGAGCGGCGCGTGCACCGACACGACGTGCGCGGCCGCGACGGCTTCGGCGGGAGTGTCGGCGAGCGTCACGCCGAGTTCGGCTGCGTGCGCGGCGGCGACGTAGGGGTCGTAGGCGATGACGTTCATGCCGACGTCGCGCATCGTGCGGGCGACCCTGCCGCCGATGCGACCGAGCCCCAGCAGCGTCAGCGTCGCGCCCTCAAGTTCGAGGTGAACGTGACGTCCCCAGTAGTCGCCCTCGGCTCGCTCTAGGCGGGCACAGCTCTCGCGCAGGCCTTTGGTGATAGCGAAGATCAACCCCACCGCGTGTTCGGCGGTCGACGCGGTTGGCGCGTCTGGCGTGTTGCACGCCGCGATGCCGGCAGTCGTCGCGTCGGTGAGGTTGACGTTGTCGTAGCCGATGCCCGCGCGGGTCACGACTCGCAGCCGGGGCGCTTGGCGAAACAGCGCAGCGTCGTAGCTGATGGCCGCACCGACGATGGCCGCGTCGGCGCCTGCCAAGCCCGCCAGCTCGGGCCCGTCGCCGCTCACCGAGGTGACCTCCGCCGCGTCACCAACCAGGTCACGCTGCAGCCGGCCCACGGGCCGGTCGAACCAGATGATGGGCTTGTCGCCCTGATTTTCGCTCATGGCTCCGCAGTCTTGCGGCTCAGCGCGTCCGTGCCACACCTTGCCCATCCGACGCTGACGCTAGGCATCCTCAAGCGCTAGGTCCTGCACAAGCTGCCCACTTCGCTCTTCGAGCAGCGTCTCAAATCTAAGGAACACGCGCAAACTCCATTCAAGCCCATCATCTCCGTTCATCGGCACAGCCGCAAGAGCCATACCGTGCTTCGCCGCGTTGTACCTCTCCCGTTCTCGATGCCGTTGATCTTCATGTCCCCAATCGACATAGTAGTCAATTTAGTGAGACAAGAAGGCCTCAACCGCCGTAATGTGTTCATTCAACGATACTCTCAACTCAGTAGCTGTCATGGAATCACCCGTGATTCCGAAGAATATCTGTGCCACTGTGTCTAAGCGCTGCGTCTCAGGCACACCCCATATTGCTTTCAGTTCTCGCCCAAGTGCAAATCTGTCCTCTAGTCCACTGATCTTTTGCCACGGCCGATCTGGCTCTGCTACGTGAGCGTTGAAGTAGCGCAACATTGTCTCGATGACGTGGAACTTTAGCATCTCTAGATCTATCGCTACGTACTGCCGTGTTTGCTCACTGCTTCGCTCGTCATCTCGCTTCGCGCTGGTCGACCTGGCTGGCATTGTCACGGTGTCATCGTCCTGTGTCTGATACCGAGAGTCGTCGGTGTCGTACAACATTGAACGTGCTAGCACCAAGCGCCGGGAGAAGTAGTCTTGAGGTCTGTGATCGTAGAATTCTTGATTTAGCTCAACTTGCGTTAGAGGCGGCACTAGTTGACCTTCAGTTAGCTGACTGCTTGGCACTATTGTTCCCGCCCAGAGACGTGCGTCAAAAGAGTATAAGGTGTCCGCCGGTCGCCGGAGCGTGGCTCCAGGACCACGTCACAGCGCTATCGGCCTAGAAACGCGTAAAGTTGCTCAGGCTCAAACAGCGGAGTACGTTCATCTGAGATTTCAAAGAATTCGAGAAGCCACCAGACCACTAATCTAGTGATCTTCCGCACGGAGCCGCCCAGCGTTCCGTCAGATTCCAGACTAAGTTTGTGTTGCGTGGCGGCGTGTGTGTCGACCGCGTGACTGTTTCCCGCTTCAATCGACACAGCTTGATGAACTGGAACGCTGCCTTCTTCACGCGCTACTAGGTCGGACAGACTCCGGCCTTCGGGCACATGCGAGAAGATGACGATCTCGTCGTCCTCCCAGCCGCAGTCACAGGCCGTGTGGAATGCCCGCTCTGTGAAGACCAGGTAGTTTCCATCTGGGTACCACTGGCATTGGAATTCACGCTGGCCCATCCACCAGCACACGGAGTCGTAGTGGTCGTCGCGCTGCTTCCATCTCTCTGGTTGGCGGAGGCCACGGATCACCGCCTGAATCTCGAATGAGGTGATCTGCAGGTCGGACGCCGTGCCCGACTCGATGATCCTCACGACATCGTCGGGGAACAGCGGCACCGGACGCGCTGGCAGGCGAGTGAGGAGTTCTCTGAAGGCGGTTTGGCTGGACATGCTCGCAGCCTACCGCCCGCGCCAGCGAGTGCGCCGTCGGGCTACCCCGGCTCGCAGGCGAGGGTGGGCGCGAGGCTGAAGGCGGCGGCGTCTTCGCTCCACGTCAGCTCGACGTAGCTGCGGCCAGCGTCGTCGAGCCCAACCTCGTCGGTCTGCGCAGCGGCGAAC
>CAYRJD010000076.1:0-46538 GCA_964424585.1 uncultured Acidimicrobiales bacterium
TGGTCGCCGCTGTCTGACGACTACCTCGCCGACCCCTACCCCATCGCCGCGCAGCTGCGTGAAGACCACCCAGTGTTCTTCGCCAAAGAAATCGGCCACGTCGTCGTCACGAAGATGGAAGACATCGAGGCCGTCTTCACCGACCCCGACACCTACGCCTCAACCAACGTGCAAGACATGCTGGTGCCGCTCGCGCCCGAAGCCGCCGAGGTGCTGTCAGCAGGCGACTTCACGCCCGAAGCGGTGATGTCGAACCGCCCCGAACCAGCCCACGGGCGCATCCGCCAGTACACCCGCAAGGGGTTTTCGGTGCGGCGGCTGCGGACGCTCGAGGACTACATGCGCGCACGAGCGACCGAGCTGATCGACGAGATGATCGCCGAAGGCTCGCCCGCGGAGTACGTCGCCAAGGTCGCGTTTCCGCTGCCCGCGGAGATCATCTTCCGGCTCATCGGCTTTCCACCGAGCGACGACCTACAGCTCAAGGAGTGGTGCACCAACCGCAAAGCGTTCGCCTGGAGCCAGCCGACGCCAGCGCAGCAAGCCGAGATCGCTCACGCGATGGTCAAATACTGGCGCTACTGCCAGCGCTTCGTGGCGCAGCGGTGGGACGAGCCCGCCGACGACTACACCTCCGAGCTGCTGGCCGACCACCGGGCGCACCCCGAGCCGACGAACGACGGCGAGGGCATCACCTACCACGAGGTCGAGTCGGTCATCTACGGCATCTCGTTCGCCGGTCACGACCCGGTCACCAACTTGTTGTGCAACACGCTGCTGTGCCTGCTACCCCGGCGCGACCAGTGGGATGCCGTTTGCGCGGATACGTCGCTCATCACCGCGGCGGTGGAAGAAACGCTGCGGTATGAGTCGAGCCAGATTGCCTGGCGGCGCGTCACCACGTGCGACACCGAGCTGGCTGGCATAAGGCTGCCGGAGGGCACACGCATCTTCTTGAACTTCGCTGGCGCCAACCGCGACCCGGCGACGTTCGGACTGCCGGAGACGTTCGACATCTTTCGCGACGACGCGACCAAGCACATCAGCTTCGGCAAGGGCATTCACTTTTGCCTGGGTGCCAACCTCGCTCGCATGGAGGCGCGCATCGGGCTCGAGCTGTTGTCGGCGAAGCTGCCGTCGCTGCGGCTGCCGGAACAGCCGTATGAGATGTATCCGAACATCACGTTCCGCGGCCCGCAGCAGCTGTGGCTCGAATGGGACTGAGCGGCGAGTGGGCGAGCGCGGAGTTTGGGCCAGCGCGTCGTCTGTGGGCGATGCTGGACTCGAACCAGCGACCTCTGCCGTGTGAAGGCAGCGCTCTAGCCAACTGAGCTAATCGCCCGGGGCAAGCCCGCGGCGCGCCAAGGCTAGCGTTTCACCATGCCCGCTCCTACCCCATACGGAACTGACACGCCCTCGTTCGACTGGATCGCCCGCCACGCCGGCACCCGTCCCGACAAAGTGGCGATGGTCGACCTCGACTCCGACCGCACCTTCACCTACCGCGAGATGAACGACCGCACGTCCCGGCTGGCACGCGCGCTGGCCGACGACTTCGACATCTCGACCGGCGACCGCGTCGCGGTGCTGGCAGAAAACGACACCAGCTGCTTTGAGGTGCAGTTCGCCTGCTGGAAGCTGGGCGCGATCTTCGTTCCGCTCAACTGGCGGCTCACCATTCCCGAGCTCGAGTACATCCTCAGCGACGCCAGCCCGAGCGTGATCATCCACGACGACGCCTTCGCCGACAACGCGACGAAGCTGGCGGAGATCTGCCGCATCACCCATCGCATCACGTGGGGCACGGCCGCGAGCGGCGACGTCGCGAGCTACGAAGACGTGCTCGCCGCGGCCAGCCCGCTCGCCCGAGCGGTGCGCAGCACCCACTCGACGCCGGTGACGATCATGTACACCTCCGGCACCACCGGTCACCCCAAGGGCGCGATCATGACCCAGGGGATGACGTTTTGGAACGCCGTCAACTGCGTCGAGTTCTACAACATCAACTCCGAGATGGTCAACCTGGCAGTGCTGCCGCTGTTTCACACCGGAGGCCTGAACGTGTACGCCAACCCCGCGTTTCACTTCGGCGGCACGAACCTGGTGATGCGCACGTTCGAACCGCAGCGAACGCTCGAGCTGCTGACAGACGCGTCGGTCGGCATCACGCACCTGCTGGGCGTGCCGGCGAACTGGCTGTTCATGAGCCAGATTCCCGAGTTTGAGACGGCGACGTTCCCGACGCTCGAGATGGCGGGCGTCGGCGGCTCACCGACGCCGCTGCCGCTGATCGAGACGTGGGCGGCGAAGGGGCTGCCGCTGCAGCAGGCCTACGGCATGACCGAAACCAGCCCGGTCGTGCTGGCGCTGCCCGCCGACAAGTGCACCGAAAAGATCGGCTCAGCAGGCGTGCCGGTGATGCACGTCGAGATTCGCATCGTCACCGAAGACGGCAGCGACGCCGCGGTCGACGAAAACGGCGAGCTGTGGCTGCGCGGGCCGAACATCACGCCCGGCTACTGGAACAAGCCCGACGAGACAGCCGACGCGTTCACCGACGGCTGGCTCAAGACCGGCGACGCGGCGAGGCGAGACGCGGATGGCTTCTACTACATCGTCGACCGCTGGAAAGACATGTACATCTCCGGCGGCGAGAACGTCTACCCAGCTGAGGTCGAGAGCGTCATCTTTGCGCTGCCTCAGGTCGGCGAAGCCGCGGTGATCGGCGTGCCCGACGAGAAGTGGGTCGAGGTCGGGCGGGCGATCGTCGTGCGCAAGGAAGGCGAGACGCTCACCGAGGCGGAGGTCATCAACCACTGCCGACAGAACCTCGCTCGCTACAAGGTGCCACAGTCGGTGCTGTTCGTCGACGAAATTCCGCACAACGCGACAGGCAAGGTGCTCAAGCGCGAGCTGCGCGACCTCTACGGCACATAAGGCACGATGCAGTAGCGGCGGTTGGCCGCGACCTCGAACGGCACGGCTGCAGGGTCGTCGCATCGCGCGCCGGGCGACAGCCCGATGATCTCGTCGATCATCCCGTCGTTGGGGCGGTCGCACGGCACGACCAACAGGTCGCCATCTTTTGCGACCCGCACGCACGCGCCTTCGCCCGGCGGGCCAGACCGCGGCGCCGGGTTGGTGTTTTGGCCGGCGAACGCGCTGAAGATGAAGATCGCGAGCCCGATCGCCGCCAGCGCCATCCACGGCAGCACCCGCAGCGCGACCGACGCGCCGCGACTGCGGACGACGAAGCCGCCCAAGCCGCGAGGCTCGTCGACGTCCGTGTGGTCGTCGGCCAGCGGGTCGTGCGCGAAGTGCTGCGCGCCAGACGACGCGGCGGCTTCGCGGTCGGCCCGTGCTCGCCCGCTGGCCGCGAGCTGCGCGTCGTAGGCAGTCCGCAGCTGCGGTGAGCCGAGCACCCGCCACGCCTCGTTCAGCCGCGCCATCTGCTCGTGGGCGTGAGGCTGCGACGCGCCGTCGTGTGTGAGCGCGGCGTCGGGGTGGTGCTGGCGAGCGCCAGCCAGCCACGCTTCACGAATCTCGTCGGCCGACGCGCCAGTGCTCACGCCCAACGTCTCGTAATGCGTCGCCTCACGCGCAGCCACACCGCCAGTGTCCCACCCCTGGTGTTCACTTGCACCCTTCGTCCGTGCCTCCCGCCCAGGAACCTCCGAATGCACCACCACCCACGATTGCCGCGAACCGCAATCCCGCAGTCACTATCGTCTAGCTCGTTCGGACCACGCGCCCACGCTTGGGCGTCCCTCCGTCCGATGTCTCACGGCGGGCACACGCCGTGTCCGTCGTCGCCCACCACTCTTCCGTCGCAGCGAGGCAGCCATACGTGACATCCAGTGACCTTCCGTTCGGTAGCGAGTTCTCCCCCTCCAATGTTGACCTGGTGCAGATCCTCAGCCTTGCGCAGACACATAACGGCAACCAGCCCGCGTTGGAGAATGCCATTCTGGCCGCATACTTCTCCTCAAACAACACGAGCGCGTCCAATCGCGCCAAGCTCGCAATGAACGCCCGGCTGGGTATGAAGGCATACGGGCTCATTGACGAGTCGGCGCATCTGACCGACTTGGGTCGCGAACTCCTTTCACTGATATCTTGCCTCGACGTGCTATACGAACGACTAGCGCGGCACATACTGTTGAACCTCTACGGCATGACGCTGCTAAGTTGCATTCGCGACATGCAAGACAGCGGTGAGACTGTCAATCTAACCACACTTCGGCAGGCCCTCAAAGAACGCGACATACACTACCCGCGAGGTGGCAAACATCCGAGCATAATGAGGCTATGGCTAGCCAAAGTTGGAATCTTTACCGACAAGCGCTGGAACATCGATTGGCTGCGGGTTGAAGACATTGCAGGCGTAAGTTCAAGCGACCTTGATGTACTCTCTGAGTTCTCGCCACACCAACGTGCCTTCCTACGTACCCTCGCTAACCTCGATGAACCCGGGCCGCATCGTTCCAACGAAGTAGCCCGCCTGGCATCTATCACTTACAACATTGAATTCCCCGAAAAGAGCTTGCCAAACCTCGTCCTGAAGGCTCTGGAGCACGCAGGCTACATTACCACCACCAAGTCCACATCAGGCCGCGGCGCGAAACCCTTTTTTGTACAGGCTACTGACAAACTACACGCCGACATCATCAACCCACTTCTTGAGCAGCTAGCCGCCCAAACCGATCCTCAGCTAGTCAAACTGCTACGGACACCGCTAGAATCGATTCTACAGGAACTAACCATTGAAGATCGATATCGCTCCGGCCTAGCCTTGGAAGCTTTGGCGTTCAAGCTAATGCGGCTCCTTAATCTAACGTATGTGGGCACCCGCCTTCGCGCTGAGCAGACAGGAGGAGCGGAAGTCGACCTCGTCTTTGAGAGCACGGTCTTGGCTTACTCTCGCTGGCAGGTTCAGTGCAAGAATGCCAAAGCCGTGTCGCTCGGTGACGTTGCCAGAGAAATCGGGCTTCAGCATCTTGTGAAGCCAAATGTAATCGTCGTCATCACCACTGGTTCAATCAGTGAGGAGGCCCGCAACTACGCTCGGCATGTAACTGTTGAGTCTAACCTTGCGGTAGTTCTTCTCGATGGCCAGGCTGTGCTTGACATATGTCAGCAGCCAACCAGGATCGCTAGGCACCTAAGTCACGAGGCGACAAACACCGCCAAACGCAAGCGTCTAAATCTCTAGGAGGTTACGTCATGCCCCACAATACTATGGACGTGTACTGGTCTACGCGTAAAGGTAGAATCTATCGAGCGAACAGTCTAGACGTCATGAAGAAGAGGAAGCGCGGCTCGGTAAACCTCATTATGACCAGTCCTCCCTTTGCCCTTACGCGGAAGAAAGACTACGGCAACGAACAGGAGGATGCCTACCTCGAGTGGTTTCGACCCTTTGCCAAACAGTTTATGCGAGTTCTGGCAGATGATGGAAGCCTTGTCATAGATCTAGGTGGAGCTTGGAGGCCTGGCGTGCCGGTTCGAAGCCTGTATCAGTTCAAGCTACTTATCATGCTTTGTGAGGAGTTTGGTTTCCACCTGGCGCAGGAGTTCTACTGGTGGAACCCTTCTAAGCTACCTTCGCCAGCAGAATGGGTGACGGTTCGCCGCATTCGTGTCAAGGACGGCATCAACACGGTTTGGTGGCTTTCCAAGTCACCCTGGCCAAAGGCAACGAACCGACGAGTGCTGCAACCGTATAGTGATAGCATGAAGTCTTTGATCGAGACTGGTTACAAGGCGATGACCCGCCCATCAGGACATGACATCAGCGACAACTTTTTGACGAACAATGGTGCAGCGATTCCGCCCAACCTTATTGCCATTCCGAACACAGAGAGCAACAGCAGCTATCTTCGATACTGCAACGAGCATGGCATTGAGATACACCCCGCTCGGTTCCCTGCGGCATTGCCGGAGTACTTTATCCGAATGCTGACAGACCCAAGTGATTTCGTGCTTGATCCGTTCGCAGGCAGCTGCACGACGGGCGAAGTTGCCGAACGCCTGCAACGGAAGTGGGTATGCGTAGAACTTCACGAGCGCTATCTGGCAGGCGCGTTGGGCAGATTCACAGAGTCCGAAACGACAGCAACCCCGCCCCGAAGCGGCGCAGGCAAGAAAGAACAGAGGTACTACAGCCTCCCACGACCAGGGCTACTCTGGAACGGACTAGACGAACGAGACACCGCTCCGCTCCCTGCCGACGGTGGGCGCACGCGAGCCTCCACTGTGACGACCGCCTGAGACGGCAGCACAGCTGCTAGGTTCGTGCCATGGCAGTTCCACCAGGAGTCTCGCCTGACGCGCCGGTGGTGGTCGGCGTCGGGCAGTTCATTCAGCGACCAGACGTGCCGACCGAGGCGCTCGAGCCGCTGGCGATGATGGCGGAGGCCGCGCAGCGAGCGGCAGCCGACGCAGGCGCGAGCGGCTTGCTCGCCAAGCTCACGCACACGTGGGTGGTGAAGGGTGCTTGGCCGTACACCAACCCCGCCGCGCTGCTGAACGAACGTTTCGGCGCGACCGCCCGCACCGGCCTGTCTGCCGACGGCGGCAACACGCCCCAAGCGCTCATCAACAAGGCGTGCGTGAAGATCGCGGCGGGCGACGCAGCCGCCGTGCTGATCGTCGGCGCCGAAGGCATCTGGAGCAGGCGCCGGGCTCGCCGAGCGAACGAGCGCATCCCCTACACGAGCCAGAGCGCGGATGAGCCGAACGGCGCGCCCGACGAGCTGCTGGGCAAAGACGTCAGCATGAACAACGAGGTCGAACTCGAGCGCGGCTTGCGGATGCCGATCAACTTGTATCCGGTGTTCGAGAGCGCGTTCAGAGCGTCGCGCGACGAAACCATCGACGCGCACCGAGACCGGTTGGCGGCCTTCTGGGAGCGCTTCAACCAGACGTCGCTCGACAACCCGTACGGCTGGGTGCGCAAACCGATGAGCGCGGCCGACATCCGCAACCCCAGCGCGGAGAACCGCATGGTCGGCTTCCCCTACACCAAGGCGATGAACTCGAACTGGGACTTAGACCAAGCCGCGGCCCTGATCATCTGCTCGGCTCAAGCAGCCAGCGACGCCGGCGTGCCGACCGATCGGTGGGTGTTCGCGCACGCGGGCACCGACGGGTCAGACACCCAGTACGTGTCGAACCGCCGCGACCTGCACAGCTCACCCGCCATCGGCGTGGCAGGCAAGCGGGCGTTCGAGCTGGCTGGCATCAGCACCGACGACGTCGCGCACGTCGACCTCTACAGCTGCTTTCCCTCGGCGGTGCAGATCTCGGCGACCGAGCTGCGACTCGGCCTCGACCGGCCGCTCACCGTGACCGGCGGAATGCCGTTCGCCGGCGGGCCGCTCAACAACTACGTCACCCACTCGGTGGCCACGATGACCGGGTTGCTGCGCGACGAACCTGGGTCGCTCGGGCTGTGCAGCGCGAACGGCGGATACCTCACCAAGCACGCGTTCGGCATCTACTCAACCGACCCGCCGACCGACGGCTTCGCGCACGAAGACTGCCAAACCGAAATCGACCAGGTGACGCCGGTCGAGCTTGACGCGACGTATGCGGGCCCGGCGCGCCTCGAGGGCTACACGGTGATGCACGGCGCCGACGGGCCGCAAACCGCGCTGGCCGCCGTGCGAGCACCAAGCGGCGCACGCCAGTGGGCGACCAGCGACGACCCGGACGTCATGTCGGCGCTGATGAGCGTCGAGCACGTCGGCACCGACGCGGAGGTCAGCGCCGACTTTAGGCTCTTGCTCACCTAGCCGTCTCAGGCCAAACAGACACCCCGATGCCCTCAAAGACAGCAACCGCACCCAAACCAGTTTTTCTCGACCGCGAACTTTCCTGGCTGGATTTCAACCAACGAGTTCTCGCGCTAGCGCAAGACCCAAACACACCGCTGCTGGAACGCGTCAAGTTCGTCGCCATTCACGCGGCGAACCTGGATGAGTTCTTTCAGGTCAGGGTGTCGAGCCTCATTGAGTCGATCACCGCCGGCCTCGACAGCCGCAATGGGCAAACCAGTCGCCGAGCGACGCTCAAGCAGGTTCGAGCGACCGCCGCTGATCAGCTGCACCGTGCCGCCGCGCTGTTCAACGACGAGCTTCGCCCCGCGCTGGCTGCCGAAGGCGTCACCATCACTCGCGCCCAAGACGTGAGCGGCGCCGCGGCCGGCTTCATCGAACGTCAGTTCCACGAAGCCGTCTACCCCGTGCTCACGCCGATGGCGGTCGACCCCGCCCGGCCGTTTCCCTACATCAGCGACCTCTCGCTAAACCTGGCGGTGTCGGTCGAACTCGCCGAAGGGGCTGCCTCGTTCGCGCGGGTGAAGGTGCCGCAGATACTCCCGCGCTTCATCGAGCTGCCTGACGCGGGCCAGTTCGTGCCGCTCGAGTCGATCATCGCCGCCAACCTGGGCGCGCTGTTTCCGGGCGTCAACGTGCTGTCGCACGCGATGTTCCGGGTCACCCGCGACGCCGACATCGAAATCGACGACACCGAAGCCGACGACGTGCTGCAGCTGCTCAAGCAAGAGCTGAGCCAACGGCGGTTCGGGGCCGCCGTCCGGCTGGAAGTGTCAGACGAGCTAGACGAGGAAGCGCTGCGCACGCTGACGCGCGAACTCAACTTGGACGCGGACGGGGTCGTGAGCGTGCGCGGGCTGCTCAACGCCGCCGACCTCGTCGAGCTGTCCGGGCTCGACCGCCCCGAGCTGAAGTACCGCCGGCACAAGCCGCTGGTGCCCAACTCGCTGCTGACCGACCGAGGCACCGCCGCGGAGTCGCCAGCAGAGATGTTTGCGATGCTGGCGAGCCACGACGCGCTGGTGCACCTGCCGTATGAGTCGTTCACCGACAGCGTCGAGCGCTTCATTCGGCTCGCGGCAGACGACCCCGACGTGCTCGCCATCAAGATGACGATGTATCGAACGTCTGAACGCACCCGGCTCGTCGAGTCGCTCATTCGGGCAGCAGAGTCGGGCAAGCAGGTGGTCGTCGTGGTCGAGCTGAAGGCTCGGTTCGACGAGCACGCCAACATCGAGTGGGCCGACCAGCTAGAGCGGGCCGGGGTGCATGTCTCTTACGGACTGCTCGGGCTGAAGACGCACTGCAAGCTCGCGCTCGTGGTTCGACGGCAAGGCCCCCGTGGCGCGCAGATCGCCCGCTACGCCCACATCGGCACCGGCAACTACAACGCGGACACGGCTCGCTACTACGAAGACTTCGGGCTACTCACCTCCGACGAAGCGATCACCGCGGACGTCGCCGACCTGTTCAACACGCTGACCGGCTACTCGCGCCAGCAAGAGCACCGCCGGCTGGTGGTGGCGCCGCACTCGTTCGGGTCGACGCTGCGCGAGTTGATCGAGCAGGAGATGGCCGCACCCAACGGACAGATCTTCTGGAAGGTCAACGCGCTCGTCGACCGTGAGTTCATCGGCCTGCTCTACGCGGCGTCAGCCGCCGGCGTTGACGTCGAGCTGATCGTGCGCGGCATCTGCTGTCTGGTGCCCCAGGTGGAGGGGCTGTCTGACAACATCGTCGTTCGCAGCGTCGTCGGGCAGTTCTTAGAGCACAGCCGCCTGTTCCGCTTCGGCGACGGCAAAGACCGGCCGTTCACCTACCTGCTGGGTTCGGGCGACGTGATGCCCCGCAACCTGCAGCGACGGGTCGAAGCGGTGGTGCCGGTCACCGACCCTCATCTCACCGCTCGGCTCACGTCGGTCGTCAACGCCTACCGCAACCCCAAGATCGCGCGCTGGGAGCTAGGCGCGTCAGGCGAGTGGGAGTACATCGCCGGCAAGCCGCTCCACCCGCTGCTGATCAACCGTTATGAGCGGGCCGCACGCAAGGCGGCGCGCGAGCGCCTATAGTTCGGCTCGTGAGTTCAACGAGCTATCACCGACTGCTGCTGCTGACGTAGGCGAAGGCCACATACCGCCCTCGCCGAGCCTCCTGCGCCCCACCGGGCCAGGGGGCTTTTTCGTATCCCAAGACCTTCACGCTCAACCCGTCCTCCGCCCTTCACCCCGGCAACTGCCCCCCAACTAGAGAAAGAGACCAACCATGGCCGACGTCAAGCGAATCAGCCGGCAACGCCGCAGCGCGATGCCGTACGACCGCTACATCCCCTACCCGTTTGCGCCCGACATGGCCGACCGCACCTGGCCTGACGCGCAGATCACGCAAGCGCCGCTGTGGTGCTCGGTCGACTTGCGCGACGGCAACCAGGCGCTCATCGACCCGATGGACGTGCCCCGCAAGCAGCGCATGTTTGAGGCGCTCGTCGAGATGGGTTTCGTTGAAATCGAGGTCGGCTTCCCGTCGGCTTCCGCGCCAGATTTTGAGTTCTGCCGCATGCTGGTGGAAGACGACCTGGTGCCAGACGACGTTTGGATTCAGGTGCTCACCCAGAGCCGTCCCGAGCTGATCGAGCGCACGTTCGAGTCGGTGCGAGGCGCGAAGAACGTCATCATCCACCTCTACAACCCGACGTCGGTGCTGCAGCGCAGGGTGGTCTACGGGCTGGACAAGGCGGGCATCAAGCGCATCGCCACCGACGGCACCGAGCAGTGCCGGGCGCTGCGCGAAACGATGGGCGACACCAACGTGCGGTTCGAATACTCACCAGAGAGCTTCACCGGCACCGAGGTGCCGTACGCCGTCGAAGTGTGCGACGCGGTGACCGAGGTGTGGGGCGCGACGGCCGACGACCCGATCATCTTGAACCTGCCCGCGACGGTGGAGATGTCGACGCCCAACATCTACGGCGACCTCATCGAGTACTTCGGTCGCAACGTCGCCAACCGCGACGCGGTGGTGCTTTCGTTGCATCCGCACAACGACCGCGGCTGCGGCGTCGCGGCGGCAGAGTTCGGCGTGATGGCGGGCGCCGACCGAGTAGAAGGCACGCTGTTCGGCAACGGCGAACGAACCGGCAACGTCGACATCGTCACGCTGGCGATGAACCTGTTCAGCCAGGGCGTCGACCCCGAACTCGACATCAGCCACATCGACCACCTGCGTCGCATCGCCGAGTATTGCAACCAGCTGCCGGTGCACCCGCGCCACCCGTACGGCGGCGACCTCGTCTACACCGCGTTCTCGGGCAGTCACCAAGACGCGATCAAGAAGGGCTTTGAGGCGCTGGCTGACGACTACGACCTCTGGGAGGTGCCGTACCTGCCGATCGACCCCGCACACGTGGGGCGCACCTACCAGGACGTCATTCGGGTCAACTCGCAATCGGGCAAGGGCGGCGTGGCGTACGTCATGAAGAACAGCTTCGGGCTGGATTTGCCGCGGCGCTTACAGATCGAGTTCAGCGGCGTCATCCAAGACATCACCGACGAAGGCGGCGAGATACTGCCGGACGCGATCAAGAAGACGTTCGACGAGACGTATCTGAACACCGACAAGCCTTACTCGTACGTGGGGCACAGCTCGCACTTCGACTCGGCGTCGTCGCTCGACTCACACGTGCGTGCGACGATCATGACCGCACAAGGTGAGGTCGAGGTGAAGGGCAGCGGCAACGGCCCGCTGGCTGCGTTCAAGGAGGCGCTGAATGAGGGGCTCGACTTAGACGCCATCACGCTCGTCGACTACCACGAGCACGCGGTGGGCGCCGGCGCCGACGCGACGGCGGCGGCGTACGTCGAAATCGAGACGGCCGACCTGGACGTGTACTGGGGCGTCGGGCTCAACCCGAACATCGTGACGGCAGGCTTCATGGCGTTGCTCTCCGCGATCAACCGGGCGCTGGCGCGCTCGGGCGACGACGAGCGCTAGCGCGAACCGACGAACTAATCCGCCGAACACCGCGGCGGCACGGCACGCTTAGCGACGTGGCTGTTGGCTCTGTGGCTTCGTTGCCGCTTCGATCGTTCGCTGACGGAAAGCTGTTCGGCACCGTCCACGGCGACGGCGACGTGCGCGTCGTGTACCTGCACGGCTGGGACCGCCGCCTCCACGACTTCGACGCCACGCGCGCGGCGCTGCGCGAGCGACAGCCGACGGCGCCAGCTTGCCTCGCTATCGACCTGCCCGGGTTCGGCACGTCTCCGGCGCCGCCGCAGCCGGGCGGGGCGATCGCGTACGCGAACCTCATCGAGCCGCTGCTAGACGAAGCCTGCGCGACGCCGGTGGTGCTGGTAGGACACAGCTTCGGCGGCCGGGTCGCCGTCGCGCTCGCGCACGAGCGCCCGGCAGACGTCGCCGCGCTGGTGCTGACCGGCGTGCCGCTCGTTCGCACATCCGGCTCGGCACCCAAGTCTCCGCTCAGCTACCGCATGCTGCGCTGGGCGGCCAAGCACGGGCTGATGGCGAGCGACCGGCTCGAAGCGGCTCGCCAGCGTCACGGCAGCATCGACTACCGCAACGCCACCGGCGTGATGCGCGACGTGTTAGTCGCGGCGGTGAACGAGTCGTACGAGGCGATGCTGGGCGACCTGCCGATGCCGGTTGAGCTGGTGTGGGGCGAGCGAGACACAGACGCGCCGCCCGCGCAGGCCACCCAGGCCGAGTCGTTGCTGGCGGATGCTCGGCTCACCATCATCTCCAACGTAGGTCACCTGCTGCCTACCAAAGCGCCCACCGATTTGGCTGCTGCGGTCGAACGCAGCCTGCGACACCTCGCGCAGTAGGGCCCGTGGAGCTGTTCCGTCAGGTCGTGCTGCTGGTCGCCGTCGCCGCGACCGTGGTGGGGTTGGGGCGCTGGCTGCGGGTCAGTCAGCGCGAGCACTACATCGCGGGTGCGGTGTCTCGGTTCGCGTGGCGCTGGTGGAAGCTGCACGGCACCAACCGCGCAATCTTCGCTGCGATGGCGCTCGCCGCGGCGGGGAGCTACTTCTTCTGGCCGCTCGCGCTGCTGGCTGCGGCAGGTGCGGCGATGGGCCCGCAAGGGCTGAAGCTGCGGGGTCGCACGTCGCGCTTGGTCTGGACGCGACGCCTGGGGCTGTTGACGTTCGCGCTGGCAACCCTCGGCGGGCTGGCGCTGTGGTTGTGCGCGGCGCTCGGCTGGGCGGCGCCTGCGGTTGCCGTCGCGGCGGTGACGTTGCCGCTGATCTGCGACGCGCTGGCCGCGCTGCTCAAGCCGGTCGAGACCCTGCTGGCGCGCCGCTGGCTGACGAGCGCGACGCAGCGGCTGAACCGCGTCAACCCAGCCCGCGTCGCGATCACCGGCTCGTACGGCAAGACGACCGTGAAGAACTACCTACGGCACCTGCTGGAAGGCGCGTTCGCGACGGTCGCGACGCCAGCCAGCTTCAACAACACGGCCGGGCTGTGTCGCACCGTGAACGAGCACCTGACGGCTGGCACGCAGGTGTTCGTCGCCGAGATGGGCACGTACGGCCGAGGCGAGATCGCAGCCATGGCGCGCTGGGTCGCGCCGAGCGTGTCGGTGCTGACCGGCATCGGCCCGGTGCATCTCGAGCGCTTCGGCACGCTCGAGGCCATCGTCGCGGCGAAGTGCGAGATCTTCGCGACGTCGACCACCGCGGTCGTGAACGTCGACGCGCCGATGGTGGCGTTTGAGGCTGACCGTCTGGCGGCGTCGGGCATCGACGTGTGGCGCTGCTCGGCGGTCGACCACACCGACGCCGACGTCTACGTCGGCCCGTGGGGCAACGCGAACGGCTCAGGCGAAGCCGCGGTGGTGGTGCGCGGCAGCGTGCTGGGCACGTTCGCGTCGGCGGAGGTCTCGCCGACGAACGTGGCGTGCGCGGTGGCTGCCGCGTGCGCGCTGGCCGTGCCGCCCGACGTCATTGCCACCCGCTTGGCCGACCTTCCCACCACGCCCAACCGTCGCGCGGTGAGCCTGAGCGCGTCGGGCGTCACCGTCGTCGACGACACCTACAACTCGAATCCGCTCGGCGCGGCGGCCGCGCTCGATCTGCTCGACTCGCTCGAAGCGGCCCAACGAGCGGTCGTGACGCCGGGGATGGTCGAGCTGGGTTCGGAGCAGACGCGGGCGAACGCCGCGTTCGCGGCGGCTGCGGCTAATGTGGCCGACCACCTCGTGATCGTGAACGAAACCAACCGCGCCTCGCTCACCTCGGGCGCTGCAGCGGGACGCTGCGCGGTGCACTACGCGCCCAACCGCGACGCCGCCGTCCGCTGGGTGCGACACAACCTGCGCTCGGGCGACGCGGTGCTGTATGAGAACGACCTGCCCGACCACTACCCGTGAGCCGCCCGCAGTGCCACGCCCAGACCTCGACTGCGTGGTACACATTGACCTAGGCACCGCCATAGACCGCCCGTCGCACCGTCACACTGGAGGACACGTGACTCCCATCACCCACGAAGAGCCCGACCTCAACACACTGCTGGCCAAACTTCTTCACGCCCGCATGAGCAACTGGGATGTCCAACCCCATCCCAACAATGTGTTCGTCCAATCAACAAAAACACCGGACATGCTATTCCGTCGACCCGATGGTCAAACGCTGCTCGCAGAGTGCAAGTACAAGGCGAGCAGGCGTGACCTCGACAAGCAGGCAAAAAGCCACCTCGGCCGCGAGTTGGCCTACGGCCAAACCGCTCCCGGTGTCTTTGTGGTGGAGCAGGTGATAATGGTAGTGTACCCCGATGAACTGAAGACAGATAGCAGCAGCGACCTCACGCCTCGACTCAAGGATGCCATTCTGGACTTCGCGGTAGTAGCGGAGGGCCCGAGATCTTCGGGAGAGGCGGTTCGATTTCCCTTTGATGGGTGGCTAAGCGGATCCGTGAACGATCTCATCGACTTTGTTGAATTGGTAGCTCAAGCTGAGCGGAAGATGAGCGCCGTTCTAGAGCGGTATATGTCCGCTGTCAATGGCGCGGCGCACCACTTGGCATCGGGCGGCGATGCCGCGGGCAGTTTCGTATCAGCAGTTGCAAATCTGCTTCATCAAGAAAAGGGTGAGCAGACGTCGAAGATGGCCATGAGCATCATTCTCAATGCGCTAGTGACGCATGATGCCATTGCCCCACAGCTAGAGGTCGTGCAGTCTCCAGGCCAACTGACCGATGCCGCTGAAGCACTCCTGCATCGTGATGAACTCCTCGAGGCTTGGAATAGTATACTCAAAGTAGATTACTGGCCAATTTTCGGACTTGCCAAGGACATCGTGAACTGCATTCCCAGTGCTACTGACGCTACCTCGGTGTTGACACGACTTTGGACTGGAGCTCAACAGCTGAGCGTAAGTGGTCCTCATGGGACACAAGATCTGGGTGGCCAAGTATTCGGGAGGCTAATCTCAGACAGAAAGTTCCTAGCTACGTTCTACACGCGACCAGCGTCGGCGGCACTCCTGGCGGAGTTGGCTTGCAGTCGGTTGTCGAATGACTGGGGATCCAGGAGGTCGGTGGGGTCACTACGCATCGCTGACCTCGCGTGTGGAACGGGTACACTATTGGCCGCTGTCTATCGCCGTGTGGCCTCACGCTGTCGTGGTGCAGGACTAGAGCCTCGCGACGTTCATGCCAAACTGATAGAGGACTGCTTTATCGGTGCCGACATCATGCCCGCCGCGGTGCACCTAACGACGGCGGCACTCTCCGCCGAGCAACCTACTATTCCATACAGGGACACGCGGACACACATTATGCCGTACGGCAAGCAACCAAATGGCAGTGTCGCGATCGGTTCACTGAAGCTCATCCAAGACCCAAAGTCACCAAGTCTCTTCTTCGGCACGGGTTCGCTTCAGGTGTCTGGCACCAACACACGACCAACACGCCAACTAGAGTGCCCTCATAACTCGCTCAACCTCGCTATAATGAATCCACCTTTCACGCGCTCGACCAAGCACGACGCTGAGTCGCAGGGAGTCCCTATACCCACGTTCGCGGGCTTTGGAACCGCGGAACAGGAACAGAGACTCATGGCAAAGCAACTTGAACAACTGTATGGCAAGGTGCCCTTCTCTCCAGCCGGGCACGGCAACGTCGGCCTAGGTTCTCACTTCCTCGATCTCGCCACACGCAAGTTGAGGCGCGGCGGTGTCCTGGCATTTGTCTTACCTTCATCATTAACCGCTGGAAGCGACTGGCATAGCGCAAGAGAGTTGCTTCGAACCCACTATGACGACGTCTGTGTTGTAAGCATCTCTGGGCCAACCGCCAAGGAATCGTCCTTCTCCGCAGACACGGACCTAGCAGAAGTACTCGTGCTAGCTACTCGAAGGAAGACTCCGCGACGCGGCACCAAGACGGAGACCAGCAAATCAACTTGGACCTGGGTTACCTTAGACCATAAGCCTTCAAGCGTTGTGGAAGCAGTGCAAACAGCTAAGGCCATTGTTCAAGCACCACTAGAAGACGGCGCACTAAAGTTAGGAAGTAACGCTGTAGGCCGAGTACGTCTCGGCTCATCTTCCTCGCGCTATTCTCAAATTCAAGATACTAGTCTTATGGACATAACTGACTCACTGATAGAGCAAGACGCTCCTGTCATTGCTTTGCCACGCGCTTCAGACACCATCTCCTTCAACCTTTGCAGGCTAGGCGCGATAGGTCATCGCGGATTGTACCACCTAGACATAAGAGCTCAACCCCCCAGAGGACCCTTTGATATCGAAGAGCGCAAGCAAGGCTGGGCACACTCGGCGGCTGACTATCCGACGCTTTGGTGGCTCAAGTCGGAAGTGCACTCAACGTTTGAAGTTGAGCCTAACGCTGAAGCTCTTGTGCGCAGTGCTATGAAGTCCAAAGCCCAAAACCAATGGAAAACCGCTACTCGACTTCATCTGGCCTTGGAGTCGAGTTGGCAACTTCAGCCCTTGATTGCATGCCTCACGCCCGAGGAGTCCTTGGGCGGCCGGAGTTGGCCAAGCTACAAGCTGTTTAGCTGGGACGAACTTGGAGGAAGCGATAGGCAAGTGGACCAACTGAGCGAGAGAGAGAAGAGCGCTATGATGAAGCGCGCGACGGAACGCATGTCTTGGGTCTATCCGGTGCTGCTTTGGGTGAACTCAACTCTGGGCATGATGTCATGGTGGCGCTCGAGCAACAAGTCACAAGGCTCACGCGGCACCTGGACTATATCGCGCCTCCCTGATCTGCGGGTGTTGGATCCGAGAAGGCTTTCAACAGAACAATTGGATCGTGCTGAAGACATCTACAACAGAATCTCCCAGCGGCACTTTCTTCCTGCAGCGAGCGCTGGCACCGATCCGGCGCGCCTGGAACTTGACCATGCTCTACTAGTGGAGTTGTTGGACCTTCCAGAATCGACGCTGGACGGGCTTGAGCGAATTCGGGCGCGGTGGTGTGCGGAGCCTACAGTCAGCGGAGATGAGTGAGCGCGCAACCTGCGGTGGTGTTCGGTGGGGCATCGCCCGAGCACGACATCTCGATCTTGACGGGGCTGCAGGCGGTGCGCGCGCTAGTTGAGGGCGACCGCGACCCGCTCGCGATCTACTGGTCGCGCGCCGGCGAGTGGCACCTCGTGTCGCCGAGCTGCGAGCCGGCCGACTTCGCGGACGGGGTGCCTCGGCGTGCCGCGCCGCTCAGCTTCGTCACCGAACCCGGCGGAGGGTTCGCGCGGTCTGGCTTGCGCCGGTCGGCACTCGACGTGTCGGTGGCGGTCAACTGCTGTCACGGCGGGCCCGGCGAAGACGGCACGCTGTGCGGGCTGTTCGACGTGGCTGGCGTGCGGTACACCGGCCCGTCGTTTTGGGGCGCGACGCTGGGAATGGACAAGCTCGCGTTCACCGCGACGGCCGCCGCGGTGGGCCTGCCGACGCTGCCGACCGGCCACATCGCCCGAGACGGCTCGCCGCCGGCGGCGAACGTCGACACAGCGTTGGGCGAGGCAGGGCTGGGCGAGACAGGGCTGGGCGACGCGGCGAGCGGGCCGCTCATCGTCAAGCCGCGTTTTGGTGGCTCATCTATCGGCATCGAGATCGTCGACGACTTCGCGACCGCTCGAGCGCTCGTAGGTGCCGCTCCAGCCTTCGCCGATGGCGCGGTGGTGCAGCCGTATCTGGCGAACGCCATCGACTTGAACATCTCGGTGCGAACGTGGCCGCAGGTCGAGCTGTCTGCGGTCGAGCGTCCGCTGCGGCCCCAGAGCGACGCCGGGGCTGCGATCTACAGCTACAACGACAAGTATCTGGCTGGGCCTCAAGGCATGGCGAGCGCACCTCGTGAGCTGCCTGCGCAGATACCCGACGACATCACCGCAGCTATCCGGGACGCCGCGCGCCGCATCGTCGAACCAGCGATGCTGCGATCGGTGGCGCGCGTCGACTTTCTGTGCGACCTCGCGGCGGGCGTCGACGGGTTGTGGATCAACGAGGTCAACACGATCCCCGGTTCGCTGAGCTGGTATTTGTGGAGCGAGCGTGGGTTGACGTTTAGCGAACTGCTCGCGGATCTCATCGACGAAGCTGAGCGGGGCCCGCAGCGCACGTTCAGCACCGCCGGGGCAGACGGCACCGCGCTGGCGTCGGTCGACAGCATCGCCGCCAAGCTGGCGTAGCCACGAGTGCGATGGGCGCGGGTGGTTGCGTTGGCGGCGGCCCGAACAGCGGTGGCCCGAGTAGTGACGGCCCTGCTCGCGGCGCTCCTGCTGACGGCGCTGGCGGCGTGCTCGTCGAGCGAAGAGCAGCCCGCCAGCACCGTGGCTGCCGAAGCGGTGCCCGCGCACCTTCGTGACTGCGTCGCTGGTCGCTTGGGCACGGCCGACACCGATCAGGTGTTGACCGACGGCAATCTGTCTTCTGATGGCCAGCTCACCGGCGCATCCGACGAAGGAGCGCTGCGCGCGGCCATCCAGGCGTGTGAGTTCCGTCACACGCTCGGCATCAAGCCGTCGGCTACCGATGGCGTGGTGTCGTCGGGCGACCCGGCGACCGACCGCGACGCCTCACTGCCTACGCGTCTGGTGGATGCGCCCGGCCGGTTCGCGCCTGAAAGCCCTGCGCCAGGCGACGACGCGACGCTCGATGAGCTGTGGGTGAGCTGCGGCGATGGCGAGGCGCTGGCGTGCGACACCTTGTTCGACCTGGCGCCCACCGAGTCGAGCTATGAGTCGTTCGGCTTCAGCTGCGGCGGCCGAGAAAACGTCGACTGCGCTTCGTTGCTGGGTGGCGACGACGACGGCTCTGTGCTGGCGACCGAACTCACGCCGCAGAGCCCGACGCCTGGTGCCGACGCCGAGCTAGACGACTGGTGGACACGCTGCGCGCAGGCCAGCGCAGCGGCGTGCGCGCAGCTCGCGCTGGTGGCGCCAGCAGGCAGCGACTACGCGACCTTCGGGCACACGTGCGGCGGCCGGACGCTGGGGCACTGCGCCGCACTGTTGGGTGACGACGGCTCGCCGCCGGCGCTCGACGGCAAGTCGCCCGACGCACGCGCGCCCGGAGACGACACCTACCTCGACACGCTGTGGCAGCGTTGCGCCGAACGCTCTGCACCCGCCTGCGCCGCGCTGGTGACGCACGGCCCGCCGAACAGCGACTACGGCGCGTTCGGCACGTCGTGCGGCTGGCGGGCCGTCGCCCCGTGCGAGTGGCTGTTCGCTCAAAATGGCGAACGAACAGACAGCTAGCTCTGCGTCTCCGCTACGACGGCGTCCATCGTGTCGGCCAACTCTGTGAGATCGTCGCGCACCGGCGTGAGCAGCTCGGCGAGCGGCTCGGTGCGCTGAGCTATCGCGCGAACGCCGAGCTTCACCTTGCCGAGCGCGTCGTTGACGGCTCGCAACACGACCACGACGCGAATGAGGTAGTACGCCAGCGCCGCGGCTACCACCAGCGCAATGACAATCGTGACGATCGCAGCAGCAGGCATGGCGCTTACAGCAGCGGCTTGGCGGCGGTGACGTAGTCAACCGCCAAACCCTTGGCGGCAGACACAAGTTCGCGTGTGTCGGCGACGGCTGCCACCGGTGTTAGGTGCTCGGCGAGGATGTCACCGTGCGTGAGAATGTCATCCGCGTAGTGGCGAATCTCGGTGGCTGGGCGCATCACCCGGTTCGCCAGCAGCAGCACGACAGGCACAACTGCTAGCAGCAACACTGCGTTAGCGATCCACCACAGCCACATCAACACCAAGGCTAGCCGCGCG
Source organism: uncultured Acidimicrobiales bacterium (assembly GCA_964424585.1). Lineage (GTDB taxonomy): Bacteria > Actinomycetota > Acidimicrobiia > Acidimicrobiales > Poriferisodalaceae > CAYRJD01. The sequence continues at coordinate 20,100 of CAYRJD010000076.1, forward strand.
CATCTCACAATGTGCGAACTGCACCTAGCGGCCAGCCACCAACTCAGCTAACTCGGCTAGCGCCGTCACCGCCGGCGAACCTGCGTCGACGTCGCACGGCGAGCGTCCCAGCCGGTCGGCCTCATCGACGGTGGCATCCGCAGGCACCTCGACGATGGGCAAGCCGCTGAACGCGTCGGCGACCCTGGCGCGGTCATCTGAGTCGGCGACCTTGTTGGCTACGACGACCACCTGTCCGCACTTGCGCTCGGTTGCGACCGCGACCGCTCGTCGGGCGACATCGATGGAGCGCGGCGTCGGCTCAACTACCACGACCGCGTGGTCAACGGCCTGCTCTCCCAAACGAGTGAGCGTTCCGATGCCTGCTTCCATGTCGGCAACAACCACCGTGTCGCCTTCGTCAACGGAGCCGAGCAACTGCTCGGCCGAAACGCCGCCGCATCAGGGTCAGCCGGGCTCTGGGTTTTCGATGCGCGTGATGACCGACAACCTGACTCCGTCTGGGGCATCGATGCCGTAGCGCTCGACAACATCGGCCCAACTCACCGCGTGCTCGCCGTCGCCTTCGTCGAGGCGCTGTCGCAGCGTGGCGAGGCGCTCGGTCTCGGTGTCGCCGACCCCCAACGACAGGCCGAGATTGGGGTTGGTGTCGCAGTCAAGCGCAAGCACCTCATGTCCGCGCACCGACAGCGCCCGAGCGAGCACGGCAGACGTGGTCGTCTTGCCCGATCCGCCCTTGCCGACGACGGCAACCTTCATCGCACAACCTCCCGGGTAGCTGCGCAAGCCGTCAACCTACGCGGCTCACGCTTTCGACCAACGAACTTACTGCCGTCGCGAAGTTACCGGCGGGCGCAGCATCGAGCGGCGCGAGCCCGACGCGATCTGCCTGAGCTACCTCGTCGTCGGCCAGCACCGAGGCCGTCACGCGCATCTCGAGTCGCCGCGCGATCGACCGCACGTCATCTCTTGTTCGCACCTTGTTCGCCACCACCACCAGGTGCTCCGGAGCCCAGCTCGCTTCGCGCAAGCGCAGCAGCCGCGCGGCGGTGTGAAGCGACTTCGGGGTCGGCTCTACCACGAGGCACACCACGCGCGCGTACTTGACCCAACCGAACATCGGCTGACGAGTGCCGCCCGGCAAGTCGCCCACCAAGTTCCACTTGCTCTCATCGAGTTCGCGCACGACCTGACTCCAAGCGTGCTGCGCTCGCGCAAGGGTCATCAGGTGCCCCCACAGGTTGCCGAACTGCAGGTAGCGAACGTTGTCGGGCCCGACGACCGCGTAGTCGGCAACTACCTGCTCGGCGTCGAGCCCGGAGCGCAGCACCCACTGAGGCTCGTCGTCGCCGCCTGCTACCACCAAGTCGTCTGGCAGCGGCGCGTCGTCGACGCCGACCCCCAACGAGTAAGCCATGCCTGGAAGCGGGTCGGAGTCGAGCGCCAGCACCGACGACCGCTGTCGCGCTAACAGCCGCGCGAAGCTGCCAGAGATGGTCGACTTGCCGGAACCTCCCTTGCCGACGAACGCAACCCTGATCACGACGCACTTCTAGCGGACGACTCGACGTGCCAGCAGTCGGCCACGTGGCCGCTCGCGATCTGCACCGAAACCGGCGTCTTGTCTGTGCACATCTCGGTGACGCTCGGGCATCTGGGCGCGAAGGCGCAGCCCTGGCCATCCCACGCTGCGGCGCCAGTGCGGGTGACTTCACCTCGGAGCGTCGCCGTTTCGCCGTCGGCGTGTCGCTTCGGCACCGACGCGAGCAAAGCCTTGGTGTAGGGGTGGCGCGGGTCGGCGAATATCTGCGAGGTGCTGCCCGACTCCACCACTCGCCCCAGATACATGACGAGCACGCGGTGGGCGAGGTGCCGTACGACGCTCAGGTCGTGTGAGATGAACAGGTACGCGAGGCCGCGCTCACGCTGAAGTTCGACCAGAAGGTTGACGATCTGCGCCTGGATGGAAACGTCGAGCGCGCTGAGCGGCTCGTCACACACCAGCAGTTTCGGATTGACGATGAGCGCCCGAGCTAGACACGCTCGCTGGAGTTGACCGCCTGAGAGCTCGTGCGGAAACCTCTTGCCTTGCTCGTCCGACAGACCGACGCTCGCTAGCGCTTCGCTGGTCCGTTGGGCGACTTCGGCTTTCGTGGCGCTCGACTGAACGACCAAGCCTTCGCCGACGCTGGTGCCGACGGTCTTTCTCGGGTCTAGCGCTTCGAGCGGGTCTTGGAGGACGATCTGCATCGTGCGCCGCAGGTGACGCAGCTGCGACCGCGTGGCGCTCGTCACGTCGTGCCCGTCGAGACGAACCTGGCCGCTGCTGGTGCGCACGAGGCCGAGAATGCTGGACGCCAAAGTGGTCTTGCCGCAACCTGATTCTCCGACGACGGCAACGGTTTCGCCGGGCTCAAGTGTCAAGCTGACGCCGTCGACCGCCCGAAGCTGGTTGCGCGCGCCAAAGAAGCGGCCGCCGCGGTCGTACGACGTCACGAGGTCGCTGACGACCAGCAGCGGCTGCGCCGCGTGCTCAGTCATGCAGCCAACACCTCACTTGATGGTCGCCGGCTGTGCGTCGGAGGGCTGGCGTGATTTCGATGCAGCGGTCGCCCACCACCTCCGCTGCTCGCTCACAGCGGGGCGCGAACCGGCAGCCGGGCGGCAGGTCGATCAGCCGGGGCACCGTGCCGGCGATGGTGGCGAGCTTGCCGAGATGAACGGGAGACGTGTCGCCAACCGAACCGTCGCCCGTTTCGCCTCCAGCGTCGACGAACGCGGGTCGCGAGCGCAGCAGCGCTTGCGTGTACGGATGCTGCGGGTGGTTCAGCACAGCAGACGTCTCGCCCAGCTCGACGACCTGGCCCGCGTACATGACCGCGATGCGGTCGGTCACCGAACCCACGAGATCTAGGTCGTGGCTGATCAACACCACCGACAGGCCGCGTTCGTCACGAAGTCGCACCAGCAGCTCAAGCACCTGAGCTTGAACGGTGACGTCGAGCGCCGTGGTCGGTTCGTCCGCGATGAGCAGGCTCGGCGCGCCCGCCAGCGCACCGGCGATCATCACGCGCTGCGCCATCCCGCCGGAGAGCTGGTGAGCGAAGCCGCGTGCGCGCACGTGCGGCTCGCCTATGCCGACTTGTTCGAGCAGCTCGACGACGCGCTCGCGGCGAGCTTGGCGACCGAGGCCAGTCTCGAGCGCCTGTGCCACCTGGCGTCCGATCGACATGACCGGGTCGAGCGCCGACTTGGGGTGCTGAAAGATCATCGCGATGTCGCTACCCCGGATGCGATTGAGCTGCGATGCGGGCGCGCCCACGAGTTCCATTTCTCCTAAGCGAACCGAACCCGTCACCGTGCCCGGGTGATCGACCAGCCCCATCACAGACAGCGCGAAGACGCTCTTGCCGCAGCCCGACTCGCCGACGATGCCCAGCATCTCCCCTCGGCCGACGCTGAGATCGACGCCGTCGACGGCCGTCAGCAGGCCTTCGGGAGTGTCGAACGTCGTGGTGAGGCCACGCACGCAGAGCACGTCGTTCGTCACGATGCCGCCTCACGGACCGCTCGCAACCTCGGCGCAGACGACTCCGTAAGCGTGTCGCCCAGCAGGTTCACTCCGAGCGTCGCGAGCGCCACGGCGACGCCAGGAAACACCGACATCCACCAAGCGGTTCGCACGAACGCCTGCGCGTTGTTGAGCATGTAGCCCCAGCTGATCACGTTCGGGTCGCCCAAGCCCAAGAAGCTCAGCCCGGCTTCAATCAAGATCGCGCCGCCCACTTGCAGCGATGCGAGCGCGACGACGGGTGCGAACACGTTGGGAATGACGTGCACCGCGAGGTTGCGGAATCGAGACGATCCCAGCACCTCAGCAGCGACCACAAAGCCTCGCTCTCTGATCGACAGCACCGAAGACCGCGCCACCCGTGCAGTCAACTCCCACGAGGTGAGCGCGAGAATCGCCACCAGGTTCGTCAAGCTCGGCCCGAACAGCGCGACGACAGCCAGCGCCATGAAGAAGCGCGGCATCACCTGAACCAGCTCGGTAAAGCGCATCAACGCCTCGTCGACCCATCCGCCAACAAAACCAGCCAGCCCGCCGATGAGCGTGCCAATGACCAGCGAAGCCACAGCGACGCAGAGCCCGACAATCAGGCTGGTGCGCGCTCCGTAGATCACCCCCGACAGCAAGTCACGGCCGAGGTTGTCGGTGCCCAGCAGGTAGTCGCCTAGCGGCGGCTCAAACGAGCTGCCCGCGAACGAGAACGGGTCGTGCGGCGCCAGCAGGTCGGCGAACACCGCCACGAGCACGAAAGCCACGGTCAGTGTCGTGCCGAGCGAAGCCGGCAGCGAACCCAACAGCACCGCGCGTGCTCGCTTAGCGATACGCACTTCGCACCCTCGGGTCTAGAACGCCGTAGAGGAGGTCGGTGACCAGGTTGATCACGATGATGGCGATCGCCAAAAGCAGCAGCATCGACGTGATGATGGGAAAGTCGCGATTGACCATCGCGCTCAGCAGCAACCGGCCCAGTCCGGGCCAAGCGAACACCGTTTCCACCAGCACCGATCCGGCGACGATGAAGGCGAACTGCGTGTTGATGACCGTGACCACCGGCAACAGCGCGTTGGGCAGCGCGTGCTTGAACAGCGCCTGGTTGGCCGACAAGCCGCGCGCCCTAGCGGCACGAACGTAGGGCGCATCGAGGTTCTCAATGAGCGACGCCCGGGTAACCCGCATGACCGCCGGCGTGTACATCGAGACCAGCGCGCAGACCGGCAACACCATGTGATGCGCGATGTCAGCCACGCGCGTCAGACCCACGTATTGGGCCCGCGCCGTCTCCATCCCTTGAACCGGAAACCAGCCGAAGCGCAGCGCGAACACCAGCAGCAAGATTTGCGACAGCCAGAACACCGGCACGGCGTGACCCAGCAGCGTCACCACGCGCACGCTGGCGTCAACACCCGTGTGACGCCTGGCGGCCGCCAGCGTGCCGGCACCGATGCCCAGCACCGACGACACCACGACGGCGGGCACCAGCAACAGCAACGTCGCTGGCACCTGTCCGGCGATGACGGCGACAGCTGACTGGTTCTGACGAAACGAGAAACCCAGGTCGCCCTGGGCCAGGCGACCCAGGTAGACGAACAGCTGCTCCACCAACGGACGATCGAGCCCGAACCGCTCTCGCATCATCGCGTAGTAGCCGGCGTCGCCGTCTTCGCCTGCGAGCGCGACGATGGGGTCGCCTGGTGCCACGTGAATGAGCGTCCACGTGATGATCGATGCTCCGAGCACCAACGGGACCGCTTGTGCGAGGCGGCGAAGGGTGTAGCGAGTCACGCTGTCTCACTCACCGGCCGTCACCAGCGAAGCTAGAACGCCAAGGTCGGCTCTAGTTGAACCACACGGTCTCAGCGAAGTGACCCGAGTGGGGTTGTAGGTCTTGGACACCTGAGCGCGACCCAGCCGAGTTGGTGGTTTCGACCAGCCAGACGTACGGCAGGTCGTCGCTGAGCACTTGCTGAACCTCGGCGTACAGCTGAGCCCGTTCGTTCGGGTCGGCGGTGCTCGCCGCAGACTCAAACAGCTCATCGACCTGCTCATTGACGTAACCCGCCGCGTTGGAGAACGGGATGTCGCCGATGTTGCTCGACAAGTACATCCGCGCCACACCAATCGATGGGTCGGTGTTGTTGCAGCAGCTGATAATGTTGGTGTCCCAGTCGCGCTCGTCGAACACCCTCGGAAGGAAGGCGCTGCGATCGAGCGGCGTGACCGCCACGTCGATGCCGACCTGACTGAGCTGCTCGCGGATGACCTCGCCCCACGTGGCGAAGTTGGGGAACAGCAGCAGGTCGATGGAGAACCGGGTGCCGTCGGTGTCGTAGCCAGCTTCGTCGAGCAACGCGTTTGCGCGGTCGACGTCGTGGGGATACTCGGTGACATCGGCGCTGTAGAACAGCGAGAGCGCGCTCGAGATGGGCCCCGTCGCCGGGTGCCCCTCTCCGAACGTCGCCTTCTCGTTCAGCTCGTCTCGGTCGATGGCGTGCGCGATGGCTTGACGCACGAGCGGATTCTGGAACAACTCGCGGTCGTGGTTGAACGCCAGCGAGGGAAGGCAGAAGCCTCCGCCTGGGCCCATGCTGACCCGGTGAGTCTCGATGCCTGGGTCGTCGTTGAGGCGAGCGATGTCTGGTGCTGGCAGCCGCCAGATGTAGTCGACCTCGCCGCTCTCAAGCGCCGCGACCTGCGTGTTCTGGTCTGGGATGACGCGCATGACCACCCGATCGACGTACGGCTGACCAGCCTTGAAGTAGTCGTCGTTGCGAACGAGCACCACCTCTTCGTCGACCGAGTAGCTGTCGAGCTTGAACGGCCCGGAGCCAATCGGGCTCGAGTTTTCCTCCGCCATCTGAATGTCTTCGACGCCTGCGTAGATGTGCTCGGGCAGGATCGGGGCTTCGGTGGAGTTGAGGCGCTGCAGCAACGCCGAGTAGGGCTGGCTGAAGTTGAAGACCACAGTGTGATCGTCTGGCGTGTCAATGGACGACAAGATGTTCTCGAGGCCGCCCTTGGTCCGCGAGTGGTACTGCAACAAGATGTTCTCAAAGGTGAACTTGACGTCTTCGGAGGTCACGTCTTCGCCGTCGTGCCAGCGCGCGTTCGGGTTGAGGTAGAACGTGTACTGCGTGGCCTCGTCGCTCACGTCCCAGCTGTCCGCCAGGTCTGGCACCGGCTGCGCGTCGGCTGCCAGCTCGACCAGCCCGTTGAAGATCGAACCGGTTACGGCGTGAACGTTGAACCCGGTGGTGATGGCCGGGTTGAAGTGGCCGGGGTCATCGGTTATCGCTGCCACGAACGTGCCGCCCCGCACAGGCGAGGGCGCATCGGTTTCAGAGGGCGGGTCGTCAGCGGGCTCGTCGTCGGGTTCTTCGGCCACGTCCTGTGACGAAGCGGCTGCCGTGGTGGGAGTAGACGTCTGCTCGCTCGCTTCGGTCGTGGTTGTCGCGCCTTCGTCGGCAGCGTCGTCGTTATCGTCGCTGCACGCGCTCGCGAACAGCAGAGCCAAGCTGGCGCTCAGCGCAATGATGAGTCGTTTCACTGGTTCCTTCTCCGTGGAGGGTTGGGGGGTTGTCGTGGCTCACGAGAGCGTTCAAAATGTCCGCCCTGGCGCACAGCCGCACGGCAAGATAGCTACCGCGCCTGTCTTTCACGCAACTCTGGTGATCAACACCGCGGCTCGGTGTTCTCTGGCGCAGCGCGCGGTGAGAGTGTCGTGCTGAAACGTTGGGCATTCCGCGTCACCGGCACCGTTCAAGGTGTCGGCTTTCGGCCCTTCGTCGCGCGCCTTGCTCAACGGCTTTTGCTCACGGGCTTCGTTGCCAACGATGCAACAGGCGTGGTCGGTGAGGTGCAAGGCGACGGCGCGGCCATCGCCAAGTTCAAACGGGCGCTCACCGACCGCCCCCCGCCGCTGGCTCACGTCGAGTCGGTCACGGGCCACGAGGCTGCTGTCGTCGAGGGCGACCCTCCGTTTTTCATCGGACAAAGTTCGGGTCACGACCAGCAGACGTCGACCGCCATTCCCGCTGACGTGGCGCCTTGTGGCGAGTGTCGGCGAGAGGTGGCAGACCGCGCCAACCGCCGCTACGGCTACGCGTTCACGTGCTGCGTCGACTGCGGGCCGCGCTACACGGTCATCGAGGGCGTGCCGTATGACCGCAGCCAGACGACGATGGCTCCGTTCTTGATGTGCGAGGCGTGCCGGTCCGAACACGACGACCCGGGCGACCGGCGTTACCACGCTCAAGCGGTGTGCTGCCCTGCCTGCGGCCCGCAGCTCGACGCGTCAATCGTCGACGTGGCGCGCTGGCTAACGGAAGGTCAGATCGGTGCGATCAAGGGACTAGGCGGTTACCAGCTCGTGTGTCGGGCAGACGACGAGGCCGTGGTAGCGGAGCTGCGGCGGCGCAAGCGTCGTGACGCGAGGCCGTTCGCCTTGCTGGTGAACTCGGTGGAAGCGGCTCGAAAGCTGGTGGCGCTTGACGGCCCGGCACTAAGCGCGCTCGCGTCGCCTGCTGCGCCGATCGTGCTGGCATCGCGGCTAGCCAGCGCGCCGGTCGCCCGCAACGTCGCGCCAGACACCGAACTGCTGGGCGTGATGCTGCCCGCCACTCCCGCCCATCAGATGCTGTCCGACGCGATGGGCGGCGTGCCGCTCGTTTGTACGAGCGGCAACTACAGCGGCGAGCCGATCGTCATCGACGACGAGCTGGCTCAAGAGCACCTGGACGCCATCGCAGATTTCCGGCTCGGTCACAATCGTCGGATCGCTCGTCGGGCCGACGACTCGGTTGGCCACGTCAGCGGCGGTGAGTTTCAGCTGCTGCGGCGGGCGCGGGGGTTCGCTCCTGCGCCGCTGGCGCTGGCGCACGACGGGCCGACGGTGCTGGCGGTGGGAGCCGAACTGAAGAACACCGTTTGTCTCGCGCAAGGCCGTCGCGCCCACCTGTCGGTTCATCTGGGCGACCTCGAGCACCCCGCATCGGTCGAGGCCTTTGAGGAAGCCGTGGCTGACCTGATCGATTTCAACGGCGCGCAGGTCGACCTGGTCGCGCACGACCTGCACCCCGAGTACGTGTCAACGAAGTTCGCGACCTCCGCCGCGCTGGCTCCGACCGTCGCCGTGCAGCATCATCACGCCCACCTCGCTGCGTGCCTGGCTGAGAACAGCCGTGAGGGCGACGCCATCGGCGTCACGTTCGACGGCTTCGGGTGGGGGCTCGACGGCACCAGCTGGGGCGGGGAGTTTCTGTGCGGTGACGCGAGCGGGTTCACCAGAGGCGCTCACCTGGCGACCGCCCCGCTCATCGGCGGCAGCCGGGCAGTTGTTGAACCTTGGCGCATGGCTGTGTCGTACCTGCACGAGGCCGAGCTGCTGGCGCGCATCGGTGAGATACCTGCTACCCGAAGCGTCGTCGCGACGGCGAGCGCCAGCGTCGGCCAGCTAGTCGATCAGCTAGCAGCCGACCGACGACACGGCCGCGATCTCGTCACGTCTGCTGTCGGCAGGCTCTTCGACGCGGTTGCGGTGCTGTGCGGCGTCGGCGACGACATCAGCTACGAAGCTCAAGCCGCCATTCGACTCGAGCAGTTAGCTGGCGAGCGCGCCGGTGAACGCGCCGGCGGACCGTCAGCCCGCTATGAGGTGCAGCTGATTGGCGACGACCCGATAGTCGTCGACTACGTGGGGCTGATGGACGCGATCACCGACGACCTGGTGCGTGGCATCGAACCCGCCGCGGTCGCTGGCGCGTTTCACCGTTGGGTGTGCGACACGGTGGTGCTGGTTGCCAAGCGCCTGGCCGCTCAGCACGACACCGACACGGTGGCGCTAACGGGCGGCGTGTTCCAAAATCGACTGCTGAGCGAAACTTCAGCGAGCACCCTGAGCGAAGCTGGCTTCGTGGTGCTACAGCACCGCCGGGTGCCTCCGAACGATGGCGGGATCTCGCTCGGCCAAGCCGTCGTCGCTCGTGCGCGAAAGCAGCGAGAAGGAGGGTTGCCCTCGTACGATGCTGCGCCGTAACGCCTGAGCAACGAGAGGGAGCGTGGGCGATGAAGATCGGCGTAGTTGGCAAGGGCGGAGTCGGCAAGACCACCATTTCGGCACTGCTGGCGCGGTCGCTCGCGCAACGAGGCCGACGGGTGCTGGCCGTCGACACCGACTCGAACCCCAACCTGGGTTTGTCGTTGGGCTTGAGCGCGGCGCAAACAGAGGCGGTGCCTGCCATTCCTCGCTCGATGGTGGTTGGCGAGCGCGGCGACGTGACCGTCGATGAACTGCTGGCTGACTACACGGTGCCCACTCCCGAAGGTGTCTCGCTGATGTCGGCGCTGCGAGTGACCGAGGCGGGCGCGGGCTGCACATGCGGGGGTCACGCGTCGGTGCGAAGCATGCTGGGCGAGGCGCTCCAGACTCGCCTCGACGACACGATCATCGACATGGAGGCAGGCATCGAGCACCTCAGTCGCTCGGGCGGAACGCTGGCGCACGCAGACGTGCTGGTGCTGGTGTTTGAGCCGAGCCGCAAGGCCGTCATCACGGCCCGCCGCACCATCGACCTGGCCGTGGACCTGGGCATCGAACGCTTCTTGGGCGTGGCGAACAAGGTGACGAACGAGCACGCGGGAGCGCTCGCTGACTTCTGCTCCGATTACGACGTGCCGCTTGACGTGATGCTGAGCCTCGACGACGAGCTGGCCGCGGCCGACCGGCTGGGACTTCCGGTTGAGAGTTCCACCTCCGCGCAGATGTGGCAGGGCGTGTCCGACATCGCGGAGCGGCTGCTGGCGACCGCTGGCGCACCCGCTTGAGCTAGCAGATTCGCGGCAACGGGTCGCCTACCAGCATGTCGACGACCCTGCTCCCGCCCATTGCGGTGCGCAGGACCACCAAGCCAGCAGGGTCTTCGCTGATTTCGCCGATGCGAGCGGCGTTCGCCCCTTCGGGCAGCGAGCGCAGGGCGTCGAGCGCAGGGTCGACTTCGGCTTGGGGCACCACCGCGATCATTCGTCCTTCGTTGGCGACATAGAGCGGATCGAGGCCCAGCAGTTCACAGGCACCAGCCACTTCGTCTCTGACCGGCAGCTGCTGCTCGGCCAGCGTCACTCCTAAGCCGCAGGCGTGGGTGAGTTCGTTCAGCGCTGACGCCACGCCTCCTCGGGTGGGGTCGCGCAGCCAGCGGGTGCTGGGAACAGCGTCGAGGAGCGCCGCGACCAGCCGGTGAAGAGGCGCTGTGTCGGAGGTCACGTCGGCAGCCAGCGCCAGCTCGCCTCTCGCCAGCATCACGGCTATGCCGTGATCGCCCATCGGGCCAGACAACAAGACGGCGTCGCCGGGCGTGACCGCTTCGGCGCACAGACGCACGTCGTCGCGCACGAACCCGATGCCGGTCGTCGTCAGGTAGCAGCCATCGGCGGCGCCGCGTTCGACGACCTTTGTGTCGCCGCCGACCACCTGAACGCCAGCCGCCTCACAAGCTGCTGCGACGTCGTCGAGTATGCCGCTCAGCTCGTCGACGGCTAGCCCCTCCTCGGCGACGACCGCGAGCGTCAGCCAGGCGGGCGCAGCTCCGAGACAAGCCAGGTCGTTGACGGTTCCGTTGACGGCGAGATGCCCGATCGATCCGCCCGAAAATCGTCTCGGCGTCACGACGAACGCGTCGGTGCTGACCACGACGCGATGGCCGGGCGGCACCGAGAGGGCCACGGCGTCGTCGAGACGATCGAGGTGTTCGTTGCCGAACTTCGGCTTGATGAGCGCCTCATACAGCGCCTGGCTGGCCCGCCCGCCAGCGCCGTGCGCGGTGCTGATGGTGTCGTCGGTGAGCTTGGGCGCTCGTCGTCGCCACTGCTCCACCCGGGCGAGCACGTCTGCTCGGCGGTCTTCGTCGGTCACCTGGTTCGCTACTTTGCGATGCCGACCGCGACGTTGTGGCGTCCGTAGTTGTAGTACGCGGCGCAAGCTCCTTCGGAAGAAACCATGCAGGTTCCGATGGGCGTTTCGGGCGTGCACGCAGTGCCGAAGACCTTGCACTCCCACGGCCGCAGCGCCCCCTTCAGCACTTCCCCGCACTGGCACGCCTTCGGGTCGGCGACGCGGAGCCCGGGCACCTCATAGCGCAGCTCTGCATCCCAGTCGCCGAAGTCGGGCCCGATGCCGAGCGCGCTCTGAGGGATGAAGCCCAGCCCGCGCCACTCAAAGTGCGGGCGCAGCACAAACACCTGGCTCATCAGCTCGAGCGCCCGCGGGTTGCCATCTTCGGCGACCACCCGACCGTATTGGTTTTCTACCTCACACCTGTTGTCGCGCAGCTGAGCGAGCAGCATCAGCACTGCCTGGAGAATGTCGATCGGCTCGAAGCCCGCGGCGACCAGCGGACGCTCGTACTGCTGCGGCACGAAGCGATACGGCCGGGTGCCGACGACCGTAGAGACGTGCCCAGGCCCGATGAACCCGTCGAGGTCGCAGCCCGGTGAATCCAAGATGGCTTTGATGGGAGGAATGATCGTGACGTGGTTGCACATCACGCTGAAGTTGGTGATCTGCTCTGCTCGCGCCTCTAGCAACGTCACCGCGGTCGATGGAGCGGTCGTCTCGAAACCGACTGCCAAGAACACCACCTGAAGGTCGGGCTGGGCACGGGCCAGTCTCAGCGCGTCGAGCGGTGAGTAGACGACCCGCACGTCAGCGCCTTTGGCTTTGGCGTTGAGCAGGGTGCTCTCGCTGCCCGGCACGCGCAGCAGGTCGCCGAAGCAGCACATCGTGACGCCTGGACTGCTGGCGATGGCGATGGCGTCGTCTATTCGCCCCATCGGGATGACGCAGACCGGACACCCGGGACCATGAACCAGCGCGACCGTGCCCTCTAGCAGCGTTTCCAACCCGTGGCGGTAGATCGAGTGGGTGTGTCCGCCGCACACCTCCATGAACTTGCGAGCGGGCTGCGCTGCGGCTAGCTGCTTGATCTCGTCGAGCAGCACCCGGGCTGCGGCCGGGTCGCGGAACTCATCAACGAACTTCACGACCGCCTGCCGGTTGCGCTGGTGAGCCCATCGATCAGCTCGCCGATGAGCGCGGCTTGGGCTTCTTGGATGCGGTGCACCGACGTCGATTTCACCGCCAGCAGATGCTCGACGCTCTCATGCTTCGCGAACGAGCCGCCGCCGTAGCCGCACACACCCACGGTGGTCATTTCTCGGCGCTTCGCTAGATCGAACGCCACCAGCAGGTTCGGCGAACTGCCGCTGGTGCTGAACCCGATGAGCACGTCGGTCGCGCGCCCGAAGGCTTCTAGTTGGCGAACGAAGATCCGCTCGGCGCCTACGTCGTTGGCGAGCGCGGTGAGGATGGCGTAGTCGGCCGCCAGCGACTTCGCGTCGACCGGCAGCGAGCGCAGCAGTCGCGCCACCCTCGCGGCATCGGTCGCGCTGCCGCCGTTGCCCATCGTGAACACCCGGCCGCCTCGGCGGCTCGCGCTCTCCAACACCGCCGCGACCGCTTCGATGGCGCCAGCGTTCGCGCGCAGAGTGCTCGCCTTCAGTTGCTCTACTTCGGCCTGCTTGGCTCGCGCCGATGCGGCGAGCGCGTCGGTCAGTGCAGCGTCGGCGTGCAGGTCTTGGCGGCTGGACAGCGCGGGATAGAGAAAGCCGGTGTGATCTTCGACGCACGGTCGATCGGCATCGGGGCTCGACGCTTGCGCGCAGCCGCCCGATAATCCGCCGAGCGCCGCTTGGGTGAGTTCCCACAGCAGGTGGTAGGCAGCCATGATCGCGACGTCGGGCTGCGTGCTGGCGATGAGCAGGTCTGCACCCGCGCGCTCGGCAGCAGGGGCGCTGGCGACCATCAACAGCACGTCGTCGGGTGCTTGGCGCACGGGTTCGTCGACCGCGACCGCTGGCAGCGCCTTGGTGCCCGCGATGACGGGGTGCACGAACTCCACCGCGACGTGGTGCGCGTGGTCGACCGCGGCGGGCGCGCAGACGACCAGCTGGCGGCCAGCAGCAAAGCCGCGTGCCAGCATCACCGCGGCGTCGACCGGTGACGCCGCGCAGTCGATGGTCACAGCTCGGCCTGGCGCAGCGCTTCTAGTTCTTCGTCGTACACCGAGCCCAACTCGCGCATGAACTCCAACGTCTCCGCCGCTTCTTGCGCGTCGACGCGAGCCATCGCGAAGCCGACGTGAACGAGCACCCACTCGTCGACGCCCAACGGCTCGTCGTCGATCAGCATCGTGTTGATCTCTCGGCGAACACCGGCGACGGTGACGACGGCGGTGTGCGGGCCCGACGGCTCAACCTCCACGACCTGCGCGGGAATGCCGACGCACATCAGCTGGCCACCATCGAGGAGGCGAGGCCGTCGGCGAGCGCCCCCAACGCCGCGACGAATCCGTCGTCGGCGCGAAAGTCTGTGATTGGAACTTGGGCGGCGTCGGCATCCAGCACGGCGTCTGACCACGGCAGACAGCCCGCCAGGTCGAGCCCGTGTCGTTCGCAGAACTCGGCGATCGCGGCTTCGTCTTGGGCCGCCCTGCACTTGTTGGCGAGCACCGTCACTCGGCGCACCGATGAGCGCGCCGCCAGCGACGCTTGCAAGCGGGCGGCTTCGAGCGATCTGAAGTACGGCTCGGCGACCAGCACGAGGATGTCGGCGTGGCGGGCTGTGCCGCGACTCAGGTGCTCGGGTGACGCCTCGAGGTCGAGGAAGGTGGTGAGGCCGTCGACGTCAGCTAGGTCTGCCATCACGGCGCTCACCACCGCGTGCGCAGAGCACAGGCAACCTTCGTCGGGGTGCTGCGGTGAGCCCATCCGCAGGAGGCTCACGCCGTCGGGGCTGGTTACCGCAAACTCGCCCAGGAGCTCTTCGATCGATATCGTCAGGCGCGGGCCATCGAACTTTCTCGACACGATGCTCGTCGGCAGCGGCGCCAGCACGTCGGCTGCTGGCTGCGGCGACAACCCGAGCGCGACGTGGAGATTCGGGTTGCTGTCGCCGTCGATCGCGACGACCTGTCGGCCAGCGCGTGCCAGATGCAGCGCGGCCGTGGCCGCGATGGTGGTCTTGCCCGCTCCCCCTTTGCCTGCAACCGCGACCTTCATTGCGGCTCGCCTAGCTCGCAGAGCTGGCGATCTCAGCCAGGCCGAACGACTCGATCGCCACGTCGAGCGCGCGACGCAACGCAAGGAGTTCGCCAGCCGCGAGATCGGCTGCTCGCTCGCCGTCGGCGGTCAGCGAATACAGCCGCCGGTTCGGGCCTTGCGCGGATGACACCCAAGACGTCTCGACCAGATCCGCGCGATCCATGTTCCGCAAGGCGCGGTAGACGGCGGCTAGGTCGGCAGCCAGCCCGTAAGCCTTGACCTGCTCGAACAGCACATACCCGTACGACGTGTGCGCGCGGCGCAGCGCCAGCAGCAGGTACGACTTCAACAGGCGTCGCGGGATCGCCTCACCCGACGGTCGAGAGGTCGGGTCAGTGGTCATGGTCGTGTCCGAACGAGCGATGCGCCAAGCACGCTTCGGCTTCGTCGACCGAGGCGTGACACCAGCAGTCGTCGCTGCACTCGCCGTGAGCTGGTTTGGTGAGGTCGGAGAACGCGTCGGCAAACTCGCGGGCACCTTCTTGCTGGCCGAACGCCGACAACGAATACCAGACGCCGTCTCGCACCAGGTATCCCTCTTCGACCAGCCGGTCGAGGTAGGTAATGCCGATCTTGGCGTCGACGCCCAAGAACCGCTCCAGCAACTCGGCGTCGACCAAGTCGCCCAGCCCCTCGCCTTTGAGCCAATACATGACTTGGAGAATCTCGCTGCGCCAATACAGCGCCGCGAGCGCGGAGGTCTTCGGGCCGGCCGAAGTCACGACGACCGCACCAGCTTCTTCGCCTTGTCGGCCAGCGTTCCGAGAGCGCCTGCGATGACGCGCAGCTGCTCGTTGATGCGCGTGACCGACGGCCCGACGCTCGAGCACTGCGTCTCAATCGCGCGCACGCCGAAGGTGACCTTGCCGAGCTTCGCCGAGATGCGCCGCAGCGATCGAGCGATGGCAACCAGGTAAGCGGCGAGCGCGCCCACCAGCACCAAGATCTCGACGACGGTGAGAACGATCAGCAGCACCCTCATCGGGCTGGTTCCTCGGTCAAGCCTTCGTCGGCAGGCGGCGCTTCGGCTTCGCCGGCCGCGCCGGTCTCTCCAGCAGCAGCATCGAGGAACGCGTCGTGTGCTAACGCCTCATCGGTCAGGCCGTCGAGGCGAACGGTCGTCTGGTGGAGCATCCAGGTTGTCGCGGTGTTGCGCGCGACCTGCTTGCCGGTCTCCCAGATGGCATCGGCGCCGCGCTCGATGCGTCGCACCAGTCGGTAGAAGATCGCCAGCAGCACGACCGCGACGACGGCAACAACCAGCCCCAGCGCGAGCGTCAGCCACCACCACGCCTCGGTGCTCACGACGCGTCCTTGCCTTCGCTCGCATCGCTGGCACCGGCAGCTGCTTTGGCGGCGAGGTGCGTTCGGACCGCAGCCGCCGCTCCGGTGATGCGTTCGATCGCGCCGTTGACGTCGTTCACCGCCCACAGGGGCGCGGTGTTGTCGCGGGTTTGTTCGAGCGCCGCGAGGATGGCTTCTGCGTTCGTCGCGGCACGCCACGCGCCGCGGATCATCAGCAGCAGCAGCACGACCACGGCCGCGACGATGACGGTGCCGACGATGTAGCCGATGACCCAGCCGCTCATAGTGCCTTGAGCATAAACGACGCGGGTCGCTATGTGCGAACTGCACCTTGCGATAGCATCAACAGCGATGACGAAGTACACGAAGGTCAACCCAGACGTCACGCACGGTGAGATCGAAGCCAAGCCGATGATCACCGACCCGGCCGATCCGCTCGCGCCGGTGGCGCTGCGCAGCGGGCTGCGCGAGCGCGTCGACAGCGTCATCTCACAAGGGCCGCTCGAAAAGGTGTACCTGTTTTGGATCGTCGGCGCGAGCTGCGACGGCTGCACGATTGCAATCTCCGGTGCGACACATCCTCCGGTCGAAGACCTGCTCAACGGCCGGGTGCCCGGCTTGCCTCGCATCGAACTCGTTCACACCGTGCTGTCGGTCGAGTCGGGGCAAGAGTGGGTCGAGAACCTGCGGCTCGCCGCGGAGGGCAAGCTCGACGCGCCCTACATCATCGCCTGGGAGGGCTCGATCATGGACGAGACCTACTCGGGCGAATACGGCTACTGGATGGGCCTCGGCGAAGACCCGACCGACGGACGCCAGATCACGAGCCTCGAGTGGCTCGACGAAATGGCGCCGGGCGCGGCCGCGGTGCTGGCCATCGGCACGTGCGCGTGCTGGGGCGGCATTCCCGCCGCCGCGAACAACCCGACCAACGCGATGGGCGTAATGGACCACTTAGGCAAGGACTACCGGTCGACGCTCGGCTTGCCGGTCGTCAACATTCCCGGATGCTCGCCGGTGGGCGACAACATCACCGAGACCGCGGCCGCGGCGCTGCTGTTTCTCAACGGACTGGCGCCGCTGCCCGAGTTCGACGAGCTGGGCCGCCCGGCGTGGCTGTTCACCGAGACCGTTCATCGGCACTGCCCGAGAGCCGGCTACTACGAGGAAGGAGTCTTCGCTCACTCATACGGCGACAAGGAGTGCCTGGTCGAGCTGGGCTGCTGGGGTCCGGTGGTGCAGTGCAACATCGCCGAGCGAGGCATCGCGGACGGTCACGGCGGATGCATGAACATGGGCGGCATCTGCATCGGCTGCACCATGCCGGGCTTCCCCGACAAATTTTCGCCGATCTACGAACGCCCGCCAGGGGCCCTGCTGTCGACCAACACCAACAGGGTGTTCGGCGGCTTCATACGGCGCATGCGCTACCTGTCTCAGCGCGACAAGATGAGATCGACGCGCTGGTCAGATGACCGTCATCTGCCCAGCGGCTGGCAGCGCTACAAGACGCAGCCGGTGGGCGCCGAGCGGCTGGTTCACCGCTTGTACGCGCGCAAACAGCACTCGCACGAAGGAGGGAACTAAGGGCCGTGTGTTTCAAGAATCTTCCGATCGAGTTTGACGAACGCGGCGCAGCGACGCTCGTCGAAGGCTTCGGCGACCCGTATGCGGTGGCGGTTGCCGAGCCGAAGGACTACGTCCGGGGGGCGCTGAGCCGAACGAGTGCGGGCGCCCTCGCAGCCCCGCCTCAGCTGCGTGAGTGGAGCATCGACCCGGTCACGCGCGTCGCCGGCGCGCTGGCGGTTCACACCGTGCTCGACTTGGGCACCCGACAAGCCGTCGAAGCTCACTCGATGGCGATGCTGTTTCGCGGCTACGAGGTGATTCTCAAAGGGCGCGACCCGCGCGACGCGATCGACATTTCTTCGCGCGCGTGTGGCGTGTGCGGCGGCGTTCACTCGAGCGTGTCGTCGCTCGGCATCGAGATGGCGTTCGGTATCGCTCCGCCGCCGCTGGGCGTGTGTGTGCGCAACTTGGGCGAGGTGGCTGAGATGTTTTACGACCACCCGCTGCACCTGGGTTTGCTCGCCGGCCCCGACTACTCGACCGCCATCGTGTCGGTCACCAACCCCGAGCTGGTCGACTTGGCAGAGCGCACGCCCGCGCCGCACGCGGACGTTCACGGCTACCGCACGGTCAAAGACCTGATGGACGGCTTCAACCCGCTGGAGGGCTCGATCTACTTAGAAGCGCTCACCTACACGCGCATCGCGCGGACGATGTGCACGCTTATGTTCGGCAAGTACCCGCACCCGTCCACGCTGGTGCCGGGCGGCGTGTCGACGACCATCAGCACGACGACGTTCAACGAGTACTACGCGAACTTGGGCAAGATCTTCGACTACGCGAAGCGCCTGGCGGGCATCTGGGACGACATCTGCGACTTCTTCTTGGCGGTGTCGCCGGCGTATGCCGACGTCGGGCTGCGACCGTCCAACCTGATTCAGACCGGCATCTGGGACAACCCGGAGGTCTACGACGCGACGTTCGACAACATCGACGCCTGGGGTCACGCCCGCTACTCCGCGCCTGGCATCGTGGCTGACGGCGAGCTGGTCACGACCGATTTGACGAAGATCAACATGGGCATCGAGGAGTTCGTCGAGCACTCCTACTACGACGACTGGACTGATAGCAGCGCGCGGTTCGCCACCGACTCGCTCGGCAACCCGCTGTCGCCGTACCACGCGTGGAACAAAGAGACGATCCCCAAGCCGGTCGGCAAGAACTTCAAGGAGAAGTACTCGTGGTCGACCGCACCACGCTGGGATCGCATGACCATGGAAACCGGCGTCTACGGCCGCATGTGGACGACAGCGTTGGCGCGCCAGCTGCCCGACAACCCTTACTTGGAGGCGACCGGGTCGAGTTTGAAGATGCTGCTGCCCGCGCACGACCTCCCGGAGATGGAACTCGAGTGGCACGTGCCGGAGAAGCTGAACGCGTTCGAGCGGAACCGTGGCCGGGCGTATGGCGTCGCCTTCACCGCCGCCATCGGGATGATCTGCCTGATGCAGGCGTTCGAGTATTGGCGGAAAGGCGAGACGAAAGTGTCGACCCCGTTCAAGGTGCCGCGCGACGAGCGAGTGTCGGCTGGGTTTTGGGAAGCCGGGCGCGGCTACCTGACGCACCACATGCACATGGACGGCGGGAAGCTCGTCAACTACCAGATCAACACCCCATCTACGTGGAACGCGTCGCCCCGAGACCCGTTTGGTCAGCCCGGCCCCTACGAAGAGGCCATCGTCGGCACCCCAATTCTTGAGAGCGTCCGCGACGACGACATCAAGGGGATCGACATTCTGCGGGCCATCCGCAGCTTCGACCCGTGCATGCCGTGCACCACACACATGGACACCGGCCGCGGGATCATCACCCGCGAGGTCAACTCGTGCGGGTGCACGCTCGACTGAACGACGACCGCGACGTCGCTCTCGACACGCTGCTCGGAGCGGGTGCCCGACTAACGCCGCCTTCGGCTGAACGCCCGGGGTGCACCTTGATCGGCGGCGTCGGGTTGCCGTGGCTGCGCGACCTCGACTTCGGGACGAACTGGCTGGCGCAGGCCGCACAGCGTTCGTGGCCACCTGAGGTGGTACTCGAAGACCTCTCCTACGCCGCGCACCGCGTGATGCACCGGTTGGAAGAGCTGCGACCTGGGCGTGCAGTGCTGGTTGGCTGCACGCCGCGAGGCACTGACGCTGCGGGTGCTGTTCGCCGCTACAACCTCTACGACACGCCGCCGCCTACGCCGGAGGAAGTGCAAGAACGCATCGCCGAGGCGGTCGGCGGCATCATCGACTTAGACCACACGTTGGTGGTGTGCCGCCACTGGGGCGCGCTGCCCGCGGACACCGTGGTGATCGAGGTCGAGCCCGCAGACCGCGAGTTTGGCTGGGGCTTTTCGCCGCCCGTGCAAGAGGCCATCGAGCACGTCATCGACATGGCGCAAGCCGAGGCAGCGCGGTGAGCGACGAACTCGACTACCGCGACATTCTCGACCGCGTCGCTGAGCTGCTCGAGACGCTGCGCGACAAAGCCGACCCGTCGACGACGTCTGCGATGGAAGAGATCGTCGATTGGCTCGACGTGTTTCACCGAGAAGGCCTGGGGCGGTTCGTCGAGATGGTGCGTCAGTGGCGTGGCGAGATATTTCTTGAACAGGCTGCTCTCGATCCGATTGTGGGCGAGCTGTTGTCGACCTACGGGCTGGGCGTCGACGCCGACACCGCCGAAGCCAACCGGCAGGTGCAGGTCGCGCTCGACAGCGTTCGCCCGTACGTGCACTCGCACGGCGGCGAGATCGAGGTGCGCTCCATCGTCGACGGCGTGGTGACGCTTCGCATGCACGGAACGTGCGACGGCTGCACCGCAGCCAACGACACCGTCACCCGGCTGATCGAGGTGGCGCTGCGCGAGCAGTGGGTCGACTTCCGGCGGGTGGACACCGAAGAGCCCACCGCGCCGGCGCATCCTCCTCCCCCCAACGACACGGGAGCCGGAGGTCACGTGGTTACGGGCCTAGAGATCACATCGAAGAACCGGTGAACGTCGACGACTTGTGCTTTCGGGCGCGAGCGCTAGCGCAGACCCATCCGCTGACGCCGGCAGCGTTCCGCTACCGCCAGGAGTGCTTCGAGCGAGAGCGGGCGAGCCAGCCCAACGTCGAGGCCGCCGACTGGGCCGCGACGGCGTTCGTTGTGGGCTACTGCCTGCGTCGGTCTGAGGAGCAGCTCGCTGGGACTGTTGCCACCGAGATGTCTGTCGACGATGCCTCGCACGCTCAGTTCGCTGAGGCGGCCCACCAGGTCAGCTGGCACCTGCGCTTGGGCGACCCCGAGGCGGTCTGTCTGCTGCCCGCGAGCGTGGTGGTCGAAGCGCTCGACGCGCTGGTGGCGAGCGAACTCGACAAGCGCGTCGAGCACATGCGCGAGCAGCTGAGCGACGACGCATGGGACGAGCTGGCGACCTACCTCACGTGGTGGCTCGTGCACGGCTACAGCCTGCGAGCGGGCGAGATCAACGGAGCACCGAGCTGCGCGTCCTAGTGGCTGGCGTGGGGAACGTCTTGCACGGCGACGACGGCTTCGGCGTTGAGGTTGTCCGCCGGTTGGCCGACCGCAAGCTGCCTGCTGGGGTGAAGGTGGCCGAGACCGGGATCGGCGGCATTCATCTGGTGCACGAGTTGATGGCTGGCTACGACACGGTGGTCGTCGTAGACACCGTCGACCGAGGCAAGCCGCCGGGAACGCTGATGGTGATTGACGCCGACGTCACCGACGTCGACGCGCTCGGACCCACCGAGCGCCACGACGCATTGGCAGACATGCACCTCGCGACGCCGCAGCGCGCGCTGATGGTCGCCCGCGCGGTTGGAGTGCTACCCGAGCGCACCATCATTTTCGGCTGCCAGCCCTTCGACGTGGAGCAACTGCGCGTCGGGGTGAGCGAGCGCCTGACGCCAGCGGTCGACGCGGCCGTCGACGAGTTGGAGTCGCTGCTGGGTGAACTGCGTGGCGCTTGCGACGGCGAGGCACCCACTTGAGCGCCAGTTTGGGTGCCGACTCGGCTGACGGTTTGCGCGACCTCGCGCCTCTGGAAGAAGAGATGCGCGAACGCCAGCAAGCAGGCGACCGCGACGGATGGGCGCTAGCCGCTTACCGCTTGGGCGTGGCGCGCAGCGAACTCGCTGCCAACACGGCCGATCTTGAGGCCGCCGCCGATCTGCTTACGAGTGCCTCGCGGGTGCTCACCGCCGACCGAGCGCCGATCGAGCACGGCCGCATCTTGACCGCAACCGCTCAGTGCCGGCGCGCGACCGGTGCGCACGCGGCGGCGCTGGAACTGTTCGAGCGAGCGTGCGCCCTAGCCCGAACGGGAGCACCCACGAACGAGGTAGCGGCGGCGCTCATCAACGTCGGCTTGGCTCGGTGCGATGTCGGCAACCCCGCCGCCGCACTCGCTCCCCTGACCGAGGCGATCGGCTCACTCGCCGACGACGACCGATTGCTGTCGTCGGCTCATCTCAACCGGGCGCAGGCCCACCAAGCAATCGGCGGTGAGAGCGCGCTCGACGCGGCGCTGGCCGACTACGACTCGGCTTTGGCGCTTGCGCCAGCCGCGTCGCCGCAAGAGGGGTTGGCGGCTCACGGCCTTGGCGCGACGCACCTAGAGCTGCACCAGCGCCGCGGTGCCGACGCTGACGCGCGAGCTGTCCCTGCGCCCTCTAGTCACGTCGGTCTGGCGATTGATGCGTTCAACCGCGCGCTGGGCATCTTCACGCTCGGCTCTTTTCCGTTTCAGCACGCCGTCGCCAAGCACAGCCTGTCGGTGGCGTATGCGAGACGCAAAGCGAGCGGCGACGTGGGCCGAGCGCTGCTCGCGGCCGAAGCCGCCACGGCTGTGTTCGATCCGCGCCTGCACTCGACTCAGTGGCGCGCGAGCGCTGAGGCGCTGGCGCGCTACGAGGCTGAGTTCGACCGCCAGCTAGCCAGCGGTGCCTCGTCGGGGGCGCCGGAGCGTCACGACCGCGTGGTGGCCGCGCTGTTGCGCGTCGATGCCGCGGAGCGCACGTCGCATCTGCGTGAACGAATGGCTCGGTGCGCTGCGGGGCCCGACGTTCGCCTCACGGCGGAACTGCGCGCGTTGGTGGCTGCGTTCGCACGCCTCCGACCAGAAGAGGTGCGCGAGTTGCTGGAGAGCTTCATCGGCGTGCTGATGGAGTTGCCTGACCAAGTGTTGGAAGCAGCTTGCGCGCAGCTGGCTGGCGCGAGCGTGAACGGGCCCGAAGCCGCGACGTTCAGCCGGACGGTCGACGAAGTGATCCACGACAAGCTGTTCGGCCCGCAGCGGGTGCGCGTGCGCGACCTGCTGGCTGCCCACGGCTGGGTGCGACCGTGACGCTTGCAGCTGGCGCTGCGGAGTGCGCGCTCAGCTTCGTCCGGGCGATCACTTGGGACGAACGCGGGCGCATCTGGGAGTTGCTGAGCGAGCGCGGTCGAGAGGCGGTGCTGAACGTGGCGGTGTCGAGCGGGCTAGATCGGGTGACCGCCCAGCGCATCGGTCAGTCGCTGGCCGACCCCGCCGACCTGGAGGCGTTCCTAGAGCGCCTGGCGGCAGGGCTTCGGTGCGACTTTTCCAGCGTCGCCATCGAGGAGATTGTGGTTGCGGGCGAGCCCGAGTTGTGCGCGGACGGCTCGGTGGCGGTCAACCTGGCCGTGCCCTCCGCGCTACCCGGCACTGACTTCTGGCCCGCAGGCCGAGTACTGCTGAGCCCCCGCAACAACGCCACCCTCGCCCTTCCCAACAGCACCGGCACCGCCGCCGACCTGTGGGCTGTCGACCGAGTCGAACCCATAATCGTCGGCCCCGCCCACTAACCAGCTTTCTCTGCGAACGCCTGGTGCTGGCGTGGTTAGGCCCAGAGCACGGAGAGCGGCGCGATCCAGAGGCGGTCGGACACTCGCTGGGTGTCGATGTCGCCGCAGCCCAACAGCAGTCCGGCGCTAAAGACTGATGCGGTCGGGTCGCCTCGACGCAGGTTGTCGAACGCGTCGCGTATCTCGCCGAGCTTGACCAGGTGCTCGACGTCTGGGTGCTTGGCAGATTTCACCTCTATCGCGACGATCCGCTCGGGCGCAGTGTCGGTCGTGCGGAGCAGGAAGTCGATCTCGTTCGCAGGAAACTGCGCGGTGATATCGCCCGTAGCCGTTCGGCTGACTGACACTCGGCTGCTGCGAGCGAGGTCGTAAGTCTCGATTTCAAAGCTCACCGAACTCGCCGTGCGCAGCGCACGTAGCTGCGCGTTAACGAACGTCTCGATCGCGCCGCCCAGCAGCGCGTCGTCAGAGATCAGCCTGTCGTCGGTTATGCGCGTGAACGCGGGAATCATCGCGGCTTCCGCGACGAACAGCTTCCGTTGCGTGGTCGGCAGCATCGACGCGAGACGTCGCCAGGTCGGGGCGGGGCAGACGAGGTGCGAGCGCTGTAGCAAATCGCTGTAACGCTGGGCTGTTTGGGGATGACTGCTCGTGCGCTTGGCGAGCTTGTTCATGGTCGTAGACCGCCCCGACTGGCTCGCGTAGCCCACAGCAAACCGCATCAGCCCAGCGTGAGTTGCCTCGGTACGTCTGCTCTCTTCGCCGTCGCCGATGTCGTGCTCAGGCTGCCGAACAACTCTTCCGCCAATGCCGGACGGTGCGTTCCCCGACGCTCCGCAACTGACAGCGGCCACAGCGTGATGGTGGCGCTGCGTCCTCCCAGCGGGTCTTGCGTGGTCAGCCCCCACGCGCCCTCGCGAGGCTCGGCCGAGCCCGCCATGATGACGCCCGACAGCAGCTTGCGGTCGACCAGTTCCTTGCCGGTGGGGATGACCTCAGGAAAGGCTTGCCACTCATCCACCAGCACGGGCTTTGGAGACTCCAGCAGCACCGTCTCAGCGTCGCGCTCGAACAGCGCCCGGTGCTGCGCGTTGAACAACGACCACTCGGAGTTGCGGACTTGTCGGGCTAGCGTCGTCTTGCCGACCATCCGCGAGCCCCGCAGGCGCACCACTGGGTAGTCCGCCAGACGTTCCGTGAGCGTGCGGAGCGCGCCGCGCTCAACGACGTCAGGGTCGGATGGGTGCTTGAAGATCGTCACGTCGGTCATGGCGGGCTCACTTCGGTCGGGACGGCTGGCGGGGTCGTAAGCGGAGGCTCCATCTGAGCGCTGTCAGTGAAGGCTACGGCGCAAGTCAGTGAAGGCTACGGCAAGTTTCAGTGAAGACTACGGCAGAAATGAGTGAAGACCACGGCACTCGCCGCAATCGGCTGAAACCCAGCAGCCAAGCCACATCAGGTGCTTCGACGGTAGTGGCTGTAGCGCTCGATGAGCTCGAGTTCGTCGACGCCGTGAACGAGCGCGACCGAGCGCTCATCGTCGTCGAAATCGACCTCGGCCAGCACGCGGCGGCTGCCGGGCTGAACGGCTACCACCTGCCCCGTGCGACCCACCAGTCGCTCTCGGTCCGCGTTGGCGGTCGAGGCGAGTCGCACCGTGTCGCCCACGCCGAACGGCAGCGAAAACCCAACTACCACGCCCCGCTCACCTTCCGCTCACTCCACACACAACACAGCATACACCGAAACTCGCCATTTGTAAAGAAACGGACGGATTGTAAAGTTCAACACCGTCCATTTGTAAACTTTGCGACGATCTGTAAAGTTCAAGTGCCTCCATCTGTAAAGCAGCCCGCAATTTGTAAGTCTCACAGCGGACAGTAGCAGGCGGCATGCCCGCACCACGTACCAGCTCGACCATCCCCTCGTCCTCGAGCAGGTCCACGCGCACCCGGACATGCTGACGGAGGGCGATCCGCCGGTGCTGGTGGATGAGTGGCAGCGCTACGAGCCGTCGTGGGATCTCGTCCGGCGAGCGGTGGACGAGCACAACCGACCGGGCAGTTTCATCCTCACTGGTTCTGCGAGGCCACCTCGCAGTCAGACCCACCCTGGCGCCGGACGCATCCGCATCGTCGAGATGCGGCCGATGTCGCTGGCCGAACGGAGGCTCGACGGCCCGACGGTGTCACTGGCCGGGCTGCTGCGCGGCGACATGGCCGAGCTTGGCGGCGGCACCGACGTCACGCTCCGCGACTACGTGAATGAGATCGTGTGGTCTGGGTTTCCGGGCATTCGCACCCTGCCACCCGAACTTCGTGCGGGGCAGCTGGAGAGCTACGTGACCAACATCGCCCATCACGACCTGGCTGCGGCGGGTTACGGCGTGCGAGACCCCGAACTCTTCCGGCAGTGGCTCGCCTCGTTTGCCGATGCGACGGCGACCCGCACCGACTACACGAAGATCGCTCGGACGGCAGAGTCGCTCACCGGCGAGACCCCCTCACGGCCGACCTATGAGAAGTACCACACGGCGCTCACCCTGCTGAAGGTCGTGGATAGCTTGGAGCCGTGGCGGCCAAGGTCAAATCCGCTCGGCAAGTTGCTGGCTTCGCCGGTTCACCACCTGGTCGACCCGGCGCTCGTGCCGCCGCTGTTGGACATCGACCTGGACGGCCTGCTCGCGGGCGAAGAGGGGTCATTCGCTACGGAGCATGAAGGCACGCTGCTCTGCCGGTTGTTCGAGTCGCTGCTCGTTCAGTCGGTGCGGGTATACGCTCAAGCGGCCAGCGCGACAGTGTGGGGCTTGCGCACCCGAGACGGCGGCCACGAGATCGACATCATCGTGCAGCGACGTGACGGCCGCATAGTGGCGGTCGAAGCCAAGCTCAGCGCGGCCGCCGACGCCGACGCCATCGCGCACCTGCGCTGGCTGCGCCGCAAGCTCGGCAACCGGCTGCTCGACGCCATCGT
>CAYRJD010000077.1:0-7615 GCA_964424585.1 uncultured Acidimicrobiales bacterium
CATGGCATCCCTCCTTCCGGCGGTCTACCACCGATTCGGCCGGGGCTATCTCAACCTCTGGTCAACCTCGCTCGTGGGTGCCGCTCTGGCTGATGCGCGCCACGAACAGGGCATGACCCAAGCCGCTGTCGCCGACGCTGCTGGGCTGTCAGCCAAGACGGTCATCCGCGCCGAAGCAACTGGGCGGGTCAGTTGCACCAACCTGATCGCGATTGCCCAGGCACTCGATCTTCGAGTGTCACTGGAGCCGCCCCCTGCCTCAGACACCGACGAACCTCCGCAACGCTTGCTCCGCTCGCTGACCAAACGCGACCGTGGCAGATAGCCAAACACTCTGGGTCGCCATCTGCGGCCAGCCTGCGGGCACGCTGACACGGACAGAGGGCGGCCAAGTTCGCTTTCGATACCACGAGTCGTACGGGTCAAGCGGGCCTGCTGTACCACTCAGCATTCGGTGGCCTCCTGACGGAGGTGCCGAGGATCACGTCGCTGACAAGTGGATCGAGAACGTGATGCCCGAGGACAAGGCGGTTCGTCGGGCGTTGCGTCGCGAATCTGGGGCACCTACGCCAGCCGCCTTCGACCTGCTGAGCACACAGATCGGGCTCGACTGCGCTGGGGCCGTGCAGTTCGCCACCGACCCAGACCTGCTAGCGGAGCCCCATGTGCCTCAATCACGCGATTACGTCGCGTCGACGACGGTCACGAATGCGGTAACGAAGATCGCGCGCAGACAGCTCGATGAGACCATGTTCCCCTTTGGCGCCGATCGGTTCAGCCTCGCTGGCTTCCAGCACAAGCTCGCCCTTGGATGGGATCCGGAGACGGCCAACTGGTATCTCCCGTCGCTAAGCGAACCATCGACGCACATCATCAAACCGATTCGCCAGCGCGGTCCGAGATCGGACGACAGCTCGCCATGGCCAAATCTCGGCGTCGTAGAACACCTCACCATGGCAACCGCTGAGCAATGTGGGCTGATCACACCGCCGACCTCGCTGGAACAGTTTGGCGAGGCCACAGCAATCGTCATCCTGCGATACGACCGAAGACGTCACGGCGACGTCGTACTACGTCTTCACCAGGAGGACCTCTGCCAGGCGCTCGACATCCACCCTAAGCAGAAGTACGAAGTGGACGGAGGGCCCACGGCGCAATCCACCGCCCGACTGCTCCAACACATCGGCAATGACAGCGCAGAGCGCTTCCTCGAAGCGTTGATCTTCAACTGGGTGATCGTCGGTGATGACGCGCACGCCAAGAACTACTCGATCCTCTTGCTGGGCCCGGCCACCGCAATACTGGCTCCCGTGTACGACCTCACGTCAAGGTTGCCTTATGAGATGCCACAAGCGATCGGCCGAGTCGACCTGGCCATGCGGGCCGGTGCCAGCAATCACTACCTGGATGACTTTGACAACGCTGAGGCGTGGGTCAACACCGCTGACATTTGCGGCGTTCCACCCGCCGAAGCCCTGGCATCGATGGAGCGGATCGTCGGTTCGGTGCATGCGGGCGCGCTCGATGCTTACCACGCGCTAGAGCCTGAGTTCGCGAGCTTGCCAGAGGCCAAAAGGTACGTCGAGGCCGTCGAGAACCGAGCCAACACGGCGACCAGAGTCGCAGGCCAGCTCGCTGACCTGGTCCACACCCGCGGCCCGACCCAGCGGTCGTGAACACGCGGACCGACCCAGTGCTCCACGTGGCCATTGGCGGCGTGTTGGCTGGCACGCTGACTTGCGCGACGGACGATCGGCTGACGTTCCGCTACAACGGCACCTACGGTTCGTCCGAGCGCGTGGTGCCGTTGAGCATGCTGTGGTCGCCTGACGGCGGAGATCGAACACACGTCGCAGACAACTGGTTCGCGAATCTCGTGTCCGAAAACGAAGCGTTTTGGGCGTTCAGCGGACTGCGTCGCGGGATACTTCGTGGGGCCGCGTTCCACCGGCTCGGCACGCCTGCAGGCCTCGACTGCGCTGGTGCCGTGCAGTGCGCGCTCGATCCAGCACTGCTATCCAACTCACATGCAACCAGCCAGCGTGAGCACGTGACTTCCGATGACGTCGCGCGGCTCGTCACCGCCACAGCGTTTCGAGACACCGACACTCTGGTCGCGACCAAGGGCGCACGCCGATTCGTCCTCGCAGGTGCGCAACCCAAGGTGGCATTAGGACTTGAGCCAAGCAAGCAACGCTGGTACTTGCCGTCTGCCAGCGAACCTTCCACGCACATCATCAAGCCGCAGAGCATCACGCTGCCGACCGACCGAGACCGTTCGGGGTGGCCAAACCTGGTGGTGGTCGAACATCTAACGATGGCAACTGCTCGGGGTTGCGGCATGCCCGTCGCCGCGACGCAGTTGAGGCGGTTCGGTGACGTTCAAGCAATCGTGGTCGAGCGATATGACCGCATCTCCGAGAACGGCGTGGTGCTGCGCCTTCACCAGGAAGACCTGTGTCAGGCGCTCGACGTTGACCCGAGTGAGAAGTTTGAGGATCATGGAGGCCCGAGCACTCGGAAGGTCACCCGCCAGCTGCAGGAAGTCAGCAGCGAGAGCGCCCGGCGCTTTTTTGAGGCCCTGGTATTCAACTGGGTCATCGCAGGCAGCGACGCGCACGCGAAGAACTACTCGATCCTGCTGACCGCTGAGACTGCGGCGTTGGCTCCGCTGTACGACGTCATCTCGGCGCTGCCTTACGCACCCATCGATCGTGCTGAGGAGGTCGGTCTGGTGATGCAAGCGGGCGCTCAGGGTCGCAGGGTCGCGGACTTTGACGTGGCGCGGGCGTGGGTCGACACGTCGGCCATGTGCGGGGTTAAGCGCTCGGAGGCGCTGGCGTCAATGGAGCGCATCGTTGGCTCGGTGCTGCCGAGCGCGCTGGCCGCACACGAAGCGCTTGAGCCGGAGTTCGCGAACCTGCCCGAGGCATCGAAGTACGTGGTCGCGGTGGAAAGCCGCGCTGAGACCGCGAGGCGGGTGGTCGAAGAGTTTGCCGAGCTGGCCTGACGAGGCGCGGAAACGGACACAAATGTCCTATTGCCGGCGAGGGGACAAAAGTGTCCTATTCCCGGAGAGAGGACAAAAGTGTCCCCTTTGTCGCGAAGGGACAAAAGTGTCCTACGCGGTTAGCGGCGGCCGAGGCCGGAGGCGAGGGCGGCTGCGACGGCTAGCAGCGCGACGGAAGCGGAGCCGACATACGCGACGGTCGAGTTGGCCTCAAGCACGGGTAGCCAGATGACGGCGCCGAGGCTGTGCCCGAAGAAGCGGTGCGACAGCGTGAAGCTCATCACGCCCGCTCGGTTGGCGGTGCCCGACGTCGCCGCGAGCGCCTGAAACCCGACGACCACGAACTGGGTCGCCGCGCCAGCCGCAGCCCACAGCGCCACCAGCAGCCACACGGTGTTGACGCCAGCGATGGCGCCGACCGCAGCGCCCGCCGCCAGCAGCGACGCGACCATCGCGCGGCAGCCACCCCAGCTGTCGACGACCCTGCCCCACGGCTGCACCAGCACCATCGCGGCGGCGGCTCCGACGAGCAGCAGCAAGCCCGCTTGGCCGCCAGTGAGGCCGAACGTGTCGCGCGCCGTCACGCCCACCAGCACCGACGCGCCGAGCGGCCCGGCGGCAGCCAGCAGAGCGGTCGCGCCCAGCAGCAGCGTCGGGCGCGCCAGCAGCGCACGCAGCGCGCCCGACAGGTTCGGCGAGGCGGCGGTGGCTGGGCGAGAGCGGGCAGCACCGGCGCCAGCCGCGCCAGCGGGCGGCACGCCGGCCGCCACCATCAGCGACGTCGCCATCACCGCGACGAACGCCCACCGCCAGTCGACGTCGGCCGCGACTCCGCCGACAAACGGCGCCAGCAGCTGCCCAAGCGCCTGGAACGCGGCGTAGGCGCCAATCACCCGTCCCAGTCGGCGCTGCGCAATGCCGTCTGCCAGCGCGGCCAACAGCAGCGGCGTCATGAACGCGTTGAGCACGCCCTGGCCCGCCCGAGCCGCCAAAAACACTGCAAACGTCGGCGCCAGCGCACAAGCCAGCGTCACCGGCGCATAGAGCGCGAACGCCAGCCGCAGCGTGCGGTTGACGCCCCACCGCTCGCCCAGCGTGCCCGACACCAGCAAGAACGCAGCGAACGGAAGCAGATACACGGTGAACCCCCACGCGACCGCGCCGGTGGAGGCGTCGAAGTTGTCGCGAATCTCCGGCACCATCGGCGTCAGCACGCCCGCCCCAAACGGACCCATCACGCCGCCCACGTACAGCCACGCCCGCCGGGTGCGCCACGTGGCAACCGATGCGTCTGGCAACGTCGAAGGCGCGACGCTCAACTGCGCGACGCGCTCCGGGCCGACGCGCCTCGGGCCGACGCGCTCTGGGCCGACGCGCTCCGAGCGATGGCTTGCGCGACCACCGCCGGCGTGAGCGGCAGCGCGTCGAGCGTCACCCCGAGCGGCGCCAGCGCGTCGCACACCGCGTTCGCTATCGCCGCATACGGCCCCAGCGTGCCACCTTCGCCGACCCCGCGAATGCCGTTCAGATTGTGCGCTGGCTCACAGATGTGGGCGACCTCGATCGGCGGCATCTCCGCAGCCGAAGCGATCTGGTAGTCCAGCAGCGTGCCGGTCAACAGCTGCCCGTCGTCGTCGTAGACGAAGTGCTCAAACAGCGCGCCGCTGACGCCGTGAGCGACAGCACCGACGACCTGGCCCGTCACGACGGTCGGGTTGATCATGCGACCGGTGTCTTCCGCGCACACCAGCCGCAGCACCTCGACCTCGCCGGTGTCACGGTCGACGGCCACCACCGCGCCCTGCGCGCCAGCCGCGAACGTGCCGGTCATCGGATCGTAGAAGCGGGTCTCTTCCAGGCCCGGCTCGACGTCGTCACCAAGACGCTGCGGCATCAGGTAAGCAGCTTCGGCGACCTCGGCGAGCGTCACCCCGACCGACGGCGCGTCGGCGGTGTGCACCAAGCCGTCGCTGATGGTCAGCCACTCGGGGTCGGCTTCCATCAGGTGACCGGCGATGCGGCGAACCTTGTCCGCGACCGCCCGCGCCGCGAGCGTGACCGCGCCCGACCCGATGATGCCCTGCCGGCTGGCGAACGCGCCCAGCCCGTAGGCGAGCGCGTCGGTGTCGCCCATCACGACCCGCACGTCGGTGTGCGCGACGCCCAGCTCGGCGGCCGCCACCTGCGCCATCGTCGTCTCGGTGCCCTGCCCCTGCGACGTCACGCCGGTGGTGAGGTGCACCGTGCCGTCGGGCGCGATGCGCACGGCTGCGCACTCGTGTCCGGTGCGGAACGGAAGGCGCGGCCCGGCCGACGCCTTCTGACCCAAACCGGTGAGTTCGTTGTAACAGGCGAAGCCGACGCCGATGAGCCGGTCGGGACGCGCATCGGGCCCCACGTCGGCACCAAGTTCGGCGCGCAGCTGCGACACGTCGCCGACGCGCTCGACCACCGCGTCGAGGCAGTCGACGTAGGTCGTCGAGTCGTGCACCAGCCGCGTCGGCGCGGTGTAGGGAACGTCGCTCGCCGCGACGAGGTTGCGTCGCCGCAGCTCGACTCGGTCAACACCGAGCGCAGCCGCCGCTTCGTCCATCACGCGCTCCATCACGTAGACAGTCGCCGGCCGGGCGACCCCACGGAACGGGCCCGTCGCAGCCGTGTTGGTGAACACGCCGCGCACGTCGCACCGGTAGTGGCTCAGCTTGTAGGGGCCGGTCAGCAGCCCGCCTGCCATCAGCGGCTCGATGCCCGCCGTCCACGGCGCGGTGCTGTACGCGCCGACGTTCGCGTGGAGGGTCGCGTCGACCGCCAGCAGCTCGCCGTCGGCGGCAAAACCCGCCTTGATCGAGTAGTGATGGTCGCGGGCGTGCATCGAGGCGACCATGTGCTCGCTGCGGGTCTCGGCCCAGCCGACCGGCGCGCCGACGCGCCGAGCCAGCAACGGCACGACCACGTCTTCGGGATACGTCGACGCCTTGATGCCGAACCCGCCGCCGACGTCGCCCACCAGCACCCGAATGTCGCCCTCAGACATGCCCAGCGCGGCGGCCAGCGCGCGGCGGTGCAGGTACGGCACTTGGCTCGTCGCGTGAACGGTGAGCCGGCCGCGCTCGCTCCACTGCGCGACCACGCCGCGACCTTCGAGCGGCACGCCGCCGTGCCGGTTGGTGACGAACGTGCGGTCGATGACGACGGTGGCTTGCGCGAGCGCCGCGTCGACGTCGCCGGCGGTGAACGTGCGGCTCAGCGCGAGGTTGTCGGGCGCGGCGTTATGAACAGGATGCGCGGCGGGCGGCCCATCCACAGACCCGTGCGCTTTGGTCGCGTCGACGTGCACCTCGACCGGCTCGTAGCTGACGTCGATCATCTCGGCCGCGTCGACGGCTGCGGACTGGCTGTGAGCGACCACTGCCGCGACGGCCTCGCCGACGTGACGCACCACGTCAGCAGCGAGCACGGGTTGGCGCGTCACGACTATTCCTGGCAGCTCTGATTGCGCGACCAGCACGTGACCGCGGATGTCGTCGTCGTTGCCGGTCGCGACGCTCACCACGCCGGGCGCGCGAGCGGCTGCGTGTGTGTCGACGCGCAGCACCTTCGCGTGCGCCACGGTCGAGCGCACGAACGCGACGTGCAGCTGACCGGCCAGTCGCACGTTCGCGACATAGGTGCCGCGACCGGTGAGCAGGCGCGCGTCTTCGAGGCGCGTCACTGCCTCGCCGAACGGCGCGCCAGCTGTGCCAGCGCTCACGACGGGTCGCTCACACCATCGAGTAGCCGCCGTTGACCGACACCGTCTGGCCGGTGATCCAGCCCGACCGCGGCGACGCCAGCCAGCCGGCTCTCGCCGACGCGCCGGTCACCAGCACGTTGGCGCTGGCGAGCTGCAAATCCATGGCCGTGAAACTAGTGCTAGGCGCGTCCCACCCTCTCACTACGCTCGCGTGCGATGGCGTATGAACCGGTCGAGCACCACCCCGCGGTCGAGGAGTACACCGAGACGATCTACGAGCTAGCTGAAGACGGGGTCGAGGTCATCCAGGCGCGCATCGCCGAGCGGATGGGGGTGTCTCGCCCGGCGGTGTCGTCGATGATCCGCCGCATGGCCGAAGACGGGCTGGTAGCCGTCGACGGCCACGCGATAAAGCTGACGGGTGCGGGGCGCTCGATCGCCACGACCGTGGTGCGGCGGCATCGCCTGGCCGAGCGCTTTCTCACCGACGTGCTCAAGCTCAGCTGGGCCGATGCTCACGCCGAGGCAGGCGTGTGGGAGCACGTCATCTCCGACAAGACCGAAGCGGCGCTCGTCAAGCTGCTCGACAGCCCGAGCACGTGCCCGCACGGCAACCCGATTCCTGGCAGCGACTACACGCCGCCGGGCGACGCGATGCCGCTCGTCGAAGCGGGCGTCGACGCGCGCTTCGTCGTCGAGCGCATTCCCGAAGAGCTCGAGTTCGCGCCGGGCCAGCTCGACTTTTTGGAAGCATCTGGGCTGATGCCGGGCCGCACCGGCCAGGTGCTGTCGGTTTCGCCGGAAGGCGCGACGACGGTGCTGATGAGCGAAGGCACGTTCGGGGTCGACGCGTTCGCCGCGGCGCGGGTGCT
>CAYRJD010000078.1:0-18656 GCA_964424585.1 uncultured Acidimicrobiales bacterium
TCGTGCTTGCCCGGCGGGAACAGGGCTCTGACCTCCGGGCGGATGCCGATGATGTCTCGAATGGAATGAAACACCGCCGCCGCGTCGGTGCGCCGCTTCTCAAGCAACAGCGTTTGGGTGACGGTCTTGGCAACCGGGTCGAAGAAGAAGGCGATCCCGACGTACCGGCGAAGATCGCGCCGAAAGCGCGTGACCTCTGCTGGTCGCCACCACCAGCGGGTAGGAAACAAAGTGTCGACGACGTACTGCTCCAGCCGCCCCTCGCGCAACAGGCGCTCAAACTTGCCCGCTTCTATCCGCTTGTAGTCAGCCTCTTTGCTGACCTGCAGCGTGGAGTTGCTCGCCCTCGCTATGACCCAGCCGGTGGCGACTGCGGTCGACGAAGCAGGGATGGCCAGCAGCCATTCCCAGTCCACTACCTGTCGGAGCGGAAGCCGCCAGCACCCTTGCTCGGGTCAAACGTCGTGACCACGGCTCGGTACTCCGGCTTGATGTCTTCCTGGGGTGACTCAGCTTGCTCAGTCACATCAGCCACTTGCTCGGCTGTGTCGTTCGCTGATCGTCTGCTCTTGCGTCGAAATGCCATGAGGACATCTTACAGTCCGCCGCGCGCTCGTCGCGGGCTACCGGTACCGGCTGGCTAGGAGGTGCTGGGGGTGTAGGTGGCGACGACGGCGGGGCTGGCGACGTTGATAATGGCATCGGCGGGTGCGCCCGTGGGCACGAGTTCGGCTGCTGCGCCCTGGTGGTTGGCCGGAACGGAGACGTTGGCGGGGAAGGTGACCTCGTAGAGACAGCGTTCATCTACGCCGGCGGGTCGGTCGACGAGGTGGACTGCCTCAGCGCCGTGCGTGATGCTGCCGTCGTCGCCGACCGTGAGAGTCACCGTGGTGACTTGGCTGCACCCGGCGGGAGAGTCGGCGAAGCGAGCGATGTAGACGACGAACGTCGCTCCGGCGTATGCAGACGGCGCGCCGGCACCGGCGGTGTCGCCTTCGATCTCGATGTGCACGTCGGCTTCAAAGCGCGCCTCGGCGAGGTACGTCGCGGTCGCTGTGCGAGACGTTGCCGAAAGAGTGGGGTTGACGGGTGCGTCTGCGGCCCTCACGAGCGTGACGGTGCGACCGGCGGCGACCACGGGGACACTGGTTGGGAAGTTGACCTCGTAGACGCAGCTCGCGTCTGATCCAGCCGGTTGGTCGACGAGAGTGACCTGCGTGCCGTCGCTCGACGTGACCCTGCCATCGTCGCCGACGATGAAGGGCACGATGCTGACTCGGTTGGCGGCGATGCACTCAGCTGGCGCGCCGGCGGCAGGAGCGATGACGACGTCAACCACGGCACCGGCGTACTCCGACGTCGCGCCATCCGCGGCGAGGTGCGGTGGCACGTTGATGTACACGTCTGCCTCGAACGCGATCTCCGGAGATGGGGTCGGCACGGTGGTGCTCGTCGTGGGAGGTGCCTGCGTCGTGGTCGTTGTCGGCGGCACCGTCGTGGTGGTGCTCGGCGGCACGGTCGTGGTGGTCGTCGAAGGTGCCTGCGTCGTGGTGGTGGTCGGCGGCACCGTCGTGGTGGTGCTCGGGGGCAAAGTACTGCTGGTCGTGGGAGGCACCGTGCTCGTCGGTGACGGGTCGTCGGCGTCAGACGCTGACGTCGGATCTGCCGCTGGCGCAACAGTGGCAACAGGTGCGTCGAGCTGGCCGAAGCCGCCGTAACCCCAGCAGGCGACCGTGCCGTCCGTGCGCAGCGCGCAGGCGTGATGAGTGCCAACAGACAGCTTGGTAAACGTGCCCGACGGCGCGTTGAGCTGGCCGTAGCGGCTGCGACCCCAACACTTGATTGCGCCTGTCGCCTTGAGCGCGCAGGTGTGGTCGTAGCCTGCAGACACCGCCGTGTAGGTGCCCGCGGGCACCTTCTTGCGGCTGTACTTGCCGTTGCCCCAGCAAATGACCCGGCCAGTGGCACGAAGGCCGCAGGTGTGACTGTTGCCCGTCGTCACATCGGAGAAGCTGCCCGTGCGGCCGCTGGCCTGGCCGTACGCGTTGCTGCCCCAGCAAGAGACGTCGCCGTTCGTCGCGACCGCGCAGGTGTGCAGGTCGCTCGCGTCGACCGTCGTGAACGTGCCCGTCGGCGGCGCCTCGTCGCGCGGCATCTGTCCCCAGCACGCGATGGTGCCGTCGATCTTGACGCCGCACGAGTGATGCCGCCCGGCGCTGACCGCGGTGAACGTGCCAGAGGGCGCGTCGAGCTGGCCGTACAAGTTGTCGCCCCAGCAAGCCACCGAGCCGTCGGCTCTGATGCCACACGAGTGCCAGCTGCCCGAGGCGATCTCTCTGAACGCGCCATGCGGCGCGGTGCCGCCCCAGTCGTAGCCCCAGCACTCGACGGTGCCATCGGCGCGCAGCGCGCACGAGAAGAACTGCCCCGCGGTCACCGCCCGCACCGGCGTCTGCGGCGCGGCGCTCGGCATCCGGTCGGGTACGTCGAGCGATGCCTGGCCAGCGGGCTGGGTCGGCGGCTCGGCACCGCACACCCGCCGGTAGGCGGCCAGATCGCTCGCCTTCACGTTGCCGCGGCGAACCTTGTTGCCCCGCATCGCCTCGACGTAGCCGTCGCCGTTGGGGCAAATCACCCGAGTGAAGTAGCGGTTGACGTAAACGCCGTGGGTCAGCCCGATCTGCACCTTGACGACCAGCGGATACGGGCTGCGCGGCACCGAGAAGCGGTAGACGTGCTGCGCATCGGCAGTGCCCACCACCCGCTCGGTGTGCTGGCGCAGCACCAGCGCGTCGACCCGGTTGCGCGAGATGTGCGGCAGCGCGTACACCACGTAGCGCACGGTGAACCGGCCGGGGTTGCACGCGTTGCCGTGCCACGCCAGCGCGAACTCGCCCGGCGCTCCGCTGTCGTCGAGCACCGCGCGACGAGTGCGCGTGTCGATTGAGCACGGCAGCGGCGCTAGCAGCTCTGACGGGTCGGGCTGGGTGGGCACGTGTCGGCTCGTCGTCTCGCTCGCGTTGCCTGCTCGGTCGCGGAACGCGCCCGGCAACACCACCAAGCCCTCGTCGCCCGCGAACGTCTCGGCAGAGCACTGCGCCGGACTCGTCGAGCGAGCAGAGCAGCCGTAGGTGACGTCGACGTAGTCGCCGAAGTCGTCGGTGCCGGGGAACATCTTCAGGTTGAACCGGTTGCGCAGCACCTCAGGCGTGCGGCGATTGCCGTCGTGATCCGCCCAGAACGCCGACATCGTGTCGTCGAGCGGGATGATCCAAAACTCGTCGATCTCCAGGCCGTCTTCGACCGCGGCGCTCGGGTTGTCTTCGACGACACGCACGCGGAAGAAGTTGCGGCCGCGCTCCGCTTCGATCACCACCAGCGGCGGCTCGTCGTCTTCGACCAGCGTCAGCTCTTCTGGGGCTTCTTCCGGCGCTTCGTCTGCCGCCGCAAGCGCTCGCCAGTCAGAACCCCAGCACGTCACCGACCCGTCGGCGGCCACGCCGCAGGTGTGCCAGTAGCCAGCCGAAATCTGAGTGAACGAACCCGCTGGCGCATCGGTCTGGCCGTGCCCGTTCGCACCCCAGCAGACCACCGAGCCATCCGCGCGCAGCCCGCACGAATGACCACTGCCCGCAGCTACCTGGGTGAACGAACCCGCTGGCGCAGCCGTCGAGCCGAACTGATCGAGTCCCCAGCAGGCGACCGACCCGTCGTCTTTCACGCCGCAGGTGTGCTTGCCGCCTGCAGCGACCTGGCTGAACGCGCCCGCTGGTGGCGACGCTTGGCCGTCTGCGTCGTTGCCCCAGCACGCAACAGAGCCGTCGCTGCGCACCGCGCACGAGTGCCAGTAGCCCGTGTCGACCTGGGTAAACGAGCCGGCTGGCGCATCGGCCTGCCCCCACTCGTTGCCGCCCCAGCACGCCACCGACCCATCAGCCTTCACGCCGCACGTGTGTAGCCAGTCGGCCGACACCTGGCTGAACGGGCCAGCTGGCGCCGACACCTGCCCTACGTGATCGAGGCCCCAGCACGTCACCGTGCCGTCTGGTGTGACGCCGCACGAGTGCCACGCACCCGCCGACACGTCACTGAACGTCTCCGCTGGCGGCGACGCCTGCCCGTAACTGTTCTGCCCCCAGCAGGTCACCGTGCCGTCGGCAGCCAGCTCGCACGTGTGCGTCGCACCCGCAGAAACCGCTGGCGCGACGGTGGCTGTCGGTGCCGGAGGAGGCGCGGTCGAGGTGGTCGGTGGCACCGTCGTCGTCGGAGCCTCGATCGTCGAGGTGGTGGTCGGCGGAGGTTCGGTCGTCGACGGAGAAGTAGTCGGCGGCGGCTCAGTGGACGTCGTTGTCGAGGATGTGGTCGTCGGAGCCGCTGTCGTGGTCGTCGTCGTGGAAGAGGACGTAGTTGCTGGCGGTTCAGTCGTCGTGGTGGTGGTGGACGACGGTGGCCCGGGGCTGGCACCAACACCCCAGCAAACGACGGCGTTGTCGGTGCGAACCGCGCAGGTGTGCGCCCACCCCGCGGACACCGACGTAAACGTGCCAGCAGGTGCGTTCAACTGGCCGTATTCGTTGGTGCCCCAGCACGCCACCGAACCATCGGTCCGCACACCGCACGTGTGCCAGTAACCGGCGGACACCGAGGTGAACGTGCCCGTGGGAGGCCGCACCGGTATCAACGCCGGAAGGGTCGTGTTGTCGACGCGCCAGCACGCCACCGTTCCGTCAGTCTTCACAGCGCACGTGTGCCAGCTTCCGGCAGACACAGAAGTGTACTTCCCATCAGGCGGCGCATGTGACCCGCGGTTGCCAGTGCCCCAGCACTCCAGCGTCCCGTCGGTCTTCACGCCGCAGGTATGACGCCCACCTGCAGACACAGCAGCAAAGGAACCCGATGGAGGGATCGACCTAGCGTAAGCGTCGCTACCCCAGCACTCCACAGTGCCGTCCGCCTTGAGACCACATGCGTGCTGAGTACCCGATGAGACCGAGACGAACGTCCCCGCAGGCGCGACGGTTTGCCCCTCGTAACGACGGCCCCAGCATTCCACGGTGCCGTCGGTCTTCAGACCACACGCGTGCTCTTCACCAGCAGACACCGAGGCGAACGCATTCAGCGGGGTGCTGGGCACGTCGTAGTTTCCGTTGCGTCGCAAGTAGTCGCCGTCAGACGAGTAGTCGCGACCCCAGCATTCCACCGACCCGTCGGTGGTAATGGCGCAGGAGTTTGAGTAACTGCTAGAAACCTGGGAAAACGAGCCGATTGGCGCATCCGCCTGCCCACGATCCATGGGGTAGTCCCAGTCCCCGAGCGGCCATCCGTCGCTGAGAGTGTCGGTGGTTGACGACGGCACTTCGTCAGATAGCCACGGGCTTTCTAGGCCCCAGCACGTGACTGTGCGGTCGGTTCGCAGACCGCAGGTGTGGTGACGTCCGGCGGCTACTTCGCTGAAGGTGCCCGATGGCGCATTCAACTGACCTCTGAGATTCTTGCCCCAACATGCAACCGTGCCATCAGAGCGCACGCCGCAAGTGTGGTAAAGCCCAGCTGACAGTTGAGTGAACGTGCCAGGCGGCGCCATGGCGCGGCCCCTGAAGTCATAGCCCCAGCACGCGACCGACCCGTCGGTCTTCAGGCCGCACGAGTGCTCTTCGCCGACTACCACCTGGGTGAACGTGCCCGTCGGCGCGTCTACCTGTCCTCCCCAGCTATCTCCCCAGCAAAGCACCGTGCCGTCAGACTTTATCCCGCACGAGTGAAGGTCGCCGATCGCCATCTGCCTGAACGCGTCTTTGGGCGGCACGTTCCGGCGGTAGCTGCGGCCGGTATAACCCCCGCCCCAACACGCTACCGTGTGGTCACGCCGCACGCCGCACGAGAGACGGCCTGTGGAGACTTGCGTGAACGTGTCGTCAGGCGGCGTGGCCTGATGGCGTTCAGCTGGCACAGACCAGCCTTTGCCCCAACAGGCTACCGAACCGTCGGTCCTTAGCCCACAGTTCCACTGACCGTTGTTGGTCAGGTGGATGTTGCTCGACAGCTGGGTGAACGCCCCTGACGGTGGCGTCGACTGGCCATCGGAGTCGTCGCCCCAGCACTCGACCGAGCCATCTGCTCTCAGTCCGCACGAGTGATAAGACCCGCTGCTCAAGGCGGAAAATGTTCCATCTGGTGCTTCGGTCTGCCCGTAATCGGGGTGGCCCCAGCACGCCAGCGACCCATCGGTCTTCACTCCGCACGCCTGCTCGCCACCCGCGGCCACCTGTACGAACGTTCCGTCCGGTGAGATTGCTGGCCTGGGTGACGTAATGCCCGACCGACCCCAGCAAATCACCGACCCGTCAGTCTTCAGTCCGCACGTCTGCCCGGAGCCAGCAGATACCTGGAAAAACACCCCCGCGGGAGGCGTCGCCTTACCGTAACGATCCGAGCCCCAGCACTCGATCGACCCGGCAACCCGCAGACCGCAGGCATGCGCGTAGCCCGCCGAGATCTGGGTAAACGACCCAACTGGTGGTCTCGCTACTTCGTCGCTGATGCCCCAGCACAGCACTGAACCGTCTGTGCGCAACCCGCAAGAGTAGTTCGTTCCAACTGCCACCTGAGTGAACGACCCCGGTGGCGCGGTCGCCTCTCCGTGCAGATTAGAACCACCCCAGCAGACCACGGAACCGTCGGTCCTCACGCCACACGCATGCCACCTTCCTGCCGACACCGATGTGAACGTTCCTGATGGCGGATCTTGATCGTCACCGTAGGTGATGAGCTTGCTGTACTTGTGCCAACACTCTAACGTGCCATCGGTCTTGATACCGCAAGCATCGACGTAACGACCAAGCGACACTTGCGTGAACGTCACCTGCGGCGGCGACGAGTCTCCAACGAACCACTCATCCCAAAATGACCCTTCATACGCATCGCCCCAGCAGACCAATGATCCGTCTGCCTTCAGACCGCAAGCGCTCGCTGGCCCAACCGCCACAGCCGTGAACCGCTCGGCGCTAAGCGGCGGTGCGTCAACTGCAGATGCTGGCGTCGTTGTCGAAGTCGTTGTGGGAGCCGCCGGGGTCGAAGTCGTGCTCGCTGACTGCTGCGGAGGAACAAGAGTTGTCGTGGTCGGCGGAACGGTTGTGCTGGTGGTGCCCACAGCAGGCGGCTGGTTTGGCGGGCCGCTGTCTGTCACGTCGACTTCGGGCGCTTGCGGAGGTTCGATCGTCGTCGGCGAAGGCTGCGGAGGAGCCGTCGTTGAACTTAAGGTTGTGGTGGACGAACTAGTGGTGGTCGAACTTGAGGTCGTCGTGGACGAACTGGTCGTTGTCGATGTGGAGCTTGTCGACGTCGCTTCGGTCGTCGTGGTCGGCGCGTTCACGTCGGTGAGCGCGATGTATTCGGGGAGGCTGCGGTTGCCGAAGCGGTCAACGAGCGCGCCCGCAGCCACAGTTATGCGGTCGCCGAACGCGAGCGCCGGGCTCCCGTCGCAGTCGCCGACCTTCTGGTCTTTGGCCTCGCAGCCCCAGCCCACGTCCCACAACCGCCCCCACGCGACCGGAACTGCGTGCACGTCACCGTTGGCCATGTGCACCAAGTAGTAGCCGGCGTCGATGAGGTTTGCTCGGCCAGCGTCGAACACCTTGATGCCGAACGGGTTGCTGCCACCTGGTCGCACCGAGACATCGGTGCCGCTCAGCACCAAGGTGAGGTCAGACGCGTCCAGCCGAGCTTCGGCAGGCTGAGCGCTCGGGTGCTCTTCGAGTGTCAGCACCCGCAGCGAGTTCGTCCCAACGGGCGATTTCACCACCACCAGCGGCGGCAACTCATCGGTCTCCGGCGACACTTCAATGCCGACCGGCGCGGCGCCGCGGGGTATCGCAATCGCTTGCGTCGCGCCGCCGCCCACGCTTTGGACTGGCCCGTCATCGCTCACGACCACCGCCTCGGTGGTGGTCGTGGGCAGCAACGTCGTCGTGCTCGTGGTCGCGGGCTGACCAGACGTCGGGCTTGCGCCCGAGGTGCCGCCGCTGGGAACGCCACCTGCTGAACCGATGCCTGTCGAACGCGCAACATTGCTGCTCGCGCCGCCTGAGCGGCCGCTGCTGCGACTCGTCGCGCGCTGGGTGCGCGGCTCGTCGCGGCTGTCGCCGACTTCGACAGTGCGAGTGCCCGTGCCTTTCGCGACCTTGATTGCGTCGCTCATCAGCTGCGGTGTGATGCGGGCTGGCCCTCCGAGCGCGTAGAGGGTCACCTCGTCGGTTGCGTCGCCGCGACTCGACAGGTGTGTGGCGACGTCCTCGGGCAGGTCTTCGCCGACGGCGAGCACCGGCACCAGGCGCGTCTGCAGCGTTGAGCCGGTCGGCTGATCTGTCGCGTTGCGTTCGATGCCGGCCGCGAGCAGCGCGGCCGCTGCGACGCCGTCGACGGGCACGGCCGCGTCGAGGAGTGCGAACTGGTCGTCTGTCGCCCCGCACTCTGCTGCCGCATCGGCCAGCGCGACCGAGCGTGCGGCGGGCGTCGCGCCGTCGACGGGAACGACCTCGATGTTCATGCCCTCGAGTTCGGCGACGACCGCGGGCGATATCTCTGCGTCGCCGCCGATGACCACGGCACGAGCGACGCCAGCGTCGGTGAGGTAGCCGCGCACCACGTCCGGCAGCGCGTCGGCGCGAGTGAACAGCACCGGCAAGTCCATCGCGTAGGCGGCCGGCGCAGCCAGCACGCCGTCGACCAGCGAGGTGCCGTTCACCAGCAGCACCGCCGGGCCGCCTTCGCCGCACCAACTACCCGGCGTGCCCGCGGCTCGCGCTACTTCGACCGCGGTCTCATATCGATCGGCGCCCGCGAACCGCTCCACTTCGTCGACGCCGGTCAGCTCGCTCAGCCGCGCTGCGACGCCGGCTGACACCGCAGCCGTGCCGCCCACCACCGACACGCCGCTCGCGCCGTGCGTGCGGACGAACTCCGCGACCACATCCGGCAGCTCGGCCGTCTGCGTCAGCACCACGACGCGCGAGCGAGCCGCCGCCAGCGGCACCGCGCTCAACGCGTCGACCAGCGACTCACCCGAAACCACGACCACCCCGCCGGTGCCCGCGCCCATCTTGGTCGCACGCTCCGCTAACACCACCGCCGTGGAGTACCGCGTGTCGCCCGCCAGCACCCGCGCACCAGACTCATCGAGCGCGCCCTCGCTCACCTCCGCCGCGCCAGCCGCACCCGGCGTCGCGACCGCCACCAGCAGCGAACAAACCAACGCCCACGCCAGCACCGCCAGCCGAACCCCTCGGCTACCGCTAGACATAGCACCAAACATAACCAACCCGCAACTCGTTGGCTAGCGTCGCCCGCCGTGACGACAACGCCAGCCATCTCCACCTTCGACGTGCCAGCCACCAGCGACCTACCCGACGACCTGCGCGAGCGCGTCGAAGCCATCGCCGCGAAGACCGGCTTCGTGCCCAACGTGTTCCTCGCGCTCGCCCGCCGACCCGACGAACTGCGCGCCTTCATGGCGTACCACGACGCCGTCATGGAACGCGACAGCGGGCTCACCAAAGCCGAACGCGAAATGATCGTCGTCGCCACCAGCGGCGCGAACAACTGCAGCTACTGCGTCGTCGCGCACGGCGCCATCTTGCGGCTCCGATCAAAACAACCGCAGCTCGCCGACCAGCTCGCCATCGACCCCGCCAAAGCCGACATCACCAAACGCCAGCACGCCATGATCGGCTTCGCCCTCAAACTCGCCACCCACCCCGCCTCGATCACCACAGCCGACCACGACCAGCTGCGCGACCACGGCCTCACCGACGACGACATCTGGGACATCGGCGCCGTCACCGCGCTGTTCGCCCTCTCCAACCGCATGGCCCACCTCACCTCCATGCGACCCAACAACGAATTCTTCACCCTCGGCCGCTAGAAACCCCAGCCACTACTTGCTTCGGCAGGGCCCCTTGTGCCCACGGATGCGGATGCATCTGGCCTGGGCGCGCGTCATCCACTTGTGGCAGCGCTCGCCGCTCGTGCTGGCCCGGACAGCATGCGTGCTCGCCGTCTCTCCATACATCTCGTCGAGCAGGAGGTCGCCGAGACCGCTGCCGCTTGAGATACGCAGTTTCCTGTCTGCATCGAGCACCAACACATCGGTCTCTCGCAAGCGGTTGACAACCAATCGTGCTCTGCGGTCTTGAATGCCTTGCTGGTTGGCTATCAG
The DNA here is from genome assembly GCA_964424585.1 of uncultured Acidimicrobiales bacterium. Lineage (GTDB taxonomy): Bacteria > Actinomycetota > Acidimicrobiia > Acidimicrobiales > Poriferisodalaceae > CAYRJD01. Next base: position 10,214 of record CAYRJD010000078.1, read on the forward strand.
GCCAGCCAACTGAGCCACGTCAAGACGCCCGGGCTCGCGATGCACAAGGCTCAGCATCTCGTGTTCAGTGTCACTGAACTCGTTGAAGGTCAAGTTACCGACGTCGGACCGATAGAGCGCCTGGGCGACTTCAATCGCATACTGCACGTGAGCGACGTCAATTGGACGGTCTGGTGCTTCACTCGCCAGCCAAGAGTGATGCCCAATCAGTTGAAGCATGTAAGGCGAGCCCGCTACCGCCTCAGCCGCGCCGTGCAACGCCTCGTCAGTAAAGCGTCCTTGAGCGCTGCTCGCGTAAAGCCGCAATCCGGCGGACGCATCCCTGTAGTCGAGCGGAGGCAACGCCCGCTTCACGCTCCGCTTGAAGAACGACTGAGCCGCGGCCGAAAGTTCGGCGTGCCGAAAAAATGGACGAGAGTGGTGACGCATCGGCATCGCGTTCGCGTGGTGATTTCCTGAGCGTCACGCTTGCGAACTGCGGAATAGCGAGACTCAACTCCTTGCCCCACCGCTCCTCCTTTGGGCTCAACTCCATCTTGTCGAGCATTCGCTTGATGACCTCCTGAAGCGCGCTCGCCAAGGAATGATTGGCGCGCACCTGGACGTAGCCGGAACGGTGTTGGCCCGTGTTGGCTCTCCCGCGGCACTAGCCCACCTCCTGGTGATGGCACCATCCTAGTCTGTCGGTGTCGGGAGACGTGACGGGCCGCGCTAGAAGGTGCAGTGCCGCGCTAGAAGGTGATAAGCCGCGCTAGAGGGTGCACCATCGCGCCAGTGCCCGAGGCGCTGGTCAGGCGGTGCGTCAGCTGAGCGCGACGGCGGGTTCGACCCAGTCGTAGCCGAGCGCGGCTGCGACGTGCTCTTCGGTGAGCACGCCCTCGTGCACGTTCAGCCCTGCCAGCAGGTGCGCGTCGGCGCGCAGCGCGTCGAGGCCGCCATCGGCGAGCGCTAGCACGCGCGGCAAGGTGGCGTCGTTGAGCGCCTGCGTCGCGGTGGTCGGCACCGCGCCGGGCATGTTGGCGACGCAGTAGTGCACGACACCGTCGACGATGAACGTGGGCTCGGCGTGCGTGGTCGGTCGCGACGTGGCGAAGCAGCCGCCCTGGTCGATGGCGACGTCGACCACCACCGAGCCGCTGCGCATCTGGCGGATGTGTTCTTCGCTGACGAGCTTGGGCGTCGCGCTGCCTGGCACCAGCACCGCGCCGATGACGAGGTCGGCGGCTACCACCTCACGTTCGAGTGTGTGGCGCGTCGACGTCACCGTCACCACCGCAGAGCCGAAACGCTGCTCTAGGTGATCGAGCGTCGCCGGGTTGATGTCGAGCACCCGCACGTCGCCGCCCATGCCGATGGCGATCTCTACGGCGTTCTCGCCCGCCGCGCCGCCACCTATCACCACCACCCGCGCGGGCGGCACGCCCGGCACCCCGCCAATCAGCAGCCCCGCACCGCCGTGCGTCGACTCGAGCGCGGCGGCTCCGGCCTGCACCGCCAGCCGCCCCGCGACGCGAGACATCGGCGCCAGCAGCGGCAGCCCGCCGCGCGCGTCGGTGACCGTTTCGTATGCGACGCCCGTGACGCCGCTTGCCAGCAGGTCGGCCGTTTGCGCGGGGTCGGGCGCGAGGTGCAAGTAGCCGAACACGATCTGCCCTCGCCGCAGCTGGGCGCGCTCGGCCGGCTGGGGCTCTTTCACCTTGACGACCAGATCGGCGCTCGCCCAAACGTCCGCGGCGTCTGCCACCATCTGCGCGCCGGCCGCTTCGTAAGCGGCGTCGTCGGCGCGGATGCCCGCACCCGCGCCGCGCTCAATCAGCACCTCGTGGCCGTGCGCCACCACCTCGGCCACGCTCGCCGGCGTGAGCCCGACGCGCAGCTCGCCTGGTTTCGTTTCGACAGGAACGCCCACTCGCATACGGCGCTCATCCTACGATTTGACGATGGCCGCATTTCCCGCGCTCGACTCGCTGGGGCCACGGCTGCCCCGCGACCGCTGGACGCTGCCCGACGCCGTGGCCGAGGCCGCCAGGCTGCACGGCGAGCGAGAGTTCATGAGCTTCGAAGACGGCAGCCGCCTCACGTTCGCGAGCTTCGACCAACTCACCGACCGGCTGGCGACCGCGCTGGCGCAGTTCGGGCTCGAGCCCGGCGACCGGCTGCTGGCGCTGGCTTCGAACTCGGCTGAGTTCATGTGCCTGATGATCGCCACGCACAAGCGCCGCGCCGTGTTCGTGCCGGTCAACACCGAAATCCGCGGCTCGTTCTTGACCCACCAGGTGCGCAACGCCGAACCCAAGATCGTCGTAGCCGACGCAGACCTGCTGAGCCGGTTTGACGACGTCGACCTAGACGACCTTGACATTGGCGCGACCATCACGACCGACACGGTGGCGGAGCTGCTGGCTACCGACGCCTCGCCCGGCGCGGTGCTGCGGCCGACGCCGGAGGAGCTGTGCACGATCATGTACACCTCCGGCACGACCGGCCCGGCGAAGGGCGTGATGATGCCCCAAGCGCACTGCTACCTGTTCGGGTTGAGCGCCGTCGGCGCGCTCGACATCACGCCCGACGACCGCTACTTCTGCGCCATGCCGCTGTTTCACGCGAACGGGTTGTTCATGCAGGTCTACGCGTCGCTACTGGCGGGCGCGTCGGTGCACTGCACCAAGCGCTTCAGCACCAGCACGTGGCTGTCGACGGTGCGCGAGCAGGGCGCCACGCTCACCAACGCGCTCGGCGTGATGCCCGAGTTCATCTACCGCAGCGAGCCAACCAACCTCGACCGAGATCACCAGCTGCGCACGATCGTCGCCATTCCCGTCGCCGCGGACTGGGCGGCCGACTTTGAGCGGCGCTTCGGGGTGCGCATCGCGGGCGGCTTCGGCATGACCGAGGTCAACCTCGTGTGTTACACCGACCTCGACGACCCGGTGGAGGCGGGGCTCTGCGGGCCGGTGCTGAGCGAAGCGTTCGAGGTGGTCGTCGCGCAGCCCGAAACCGACCGTGAGCTGCTGGCCGGTGAGATCGGCGAGATACTCGTGCGACCCAAGCTGCCGTTTTGCTTCAACGTCGGCTACTACAAGATGCCCGAGAAGACTGCCGAGGCCGCGCGCAACTTGTGGTTTCACACCGGCGACGCTGGCCGCTTCGACGAGCGGGGGCGGCTCTACTACGTCGACCGGCTCAACGACCGCATCCGGCGGCGCGGCGAGAACATCTCAAGCTACGAGATCGAACAGGTGCTCAACTCGCACCCCGCGATAGTCGAGAGCGCGGTGGTCGGCGTGCGGGTCGAGGGTGCGGGCAACGAAGACGAGATCAAGGCGGTGCTCGCGCTGAGCGACGGCGCGACGCTCGATCCGGTCGAGCTGCTCGACTGGGCGACGCCGCAGATGCCACGCCACAGCGTGCCGCGCTTCGTCGAGTTCATCGAGCAGCTGCCGACGACCGCTTCGGGCAAGGTGCAAAAGCAGCAACTGCGCGACGCGGGCGTGGGCGACGCCACGTGGGACAGAGAGTCGGGGGTTACATCGTCGCTCGGGGCTAACCCGAGCGAGCGACAGAGGGCCGAGCGGGGCTAACCCAAGTCGGGGCGCAGCAGCACCCGGCCTGTCGTCTGGCGATTGGCGAGCGCCCGCAGCCCGTCAGGCAGCTCGGCGAGGGTCAGCTCGCGGCTGACGAGCGGCGCGACGTCGCCGCTGGCGATCTGCGGCCACAGCTCGGCGAAGCACTCATCGAGCACTTCGTCCATGCGTCCGCGGTAGCCGCCCATGTGCACCCCGACGACCGAGTAGTTCTTCACGAGCACGTGGTTGGCGGGCGCGGACGGAATGGTGCCCGAGGCAAACCCGACCACCAGCAGCCGACCTTCCCACGCGACCACTCGGCGCGCCGCGTCGAAGTAGTCGCCGCCGACGGGGTCGTAGACGATGTCGCAGCCTCGCCCGTTCGTCGCGCTCAGCACGGCGTCGCGCAGGTCGTCGGCGTCGTAGTCAACGACCACGTCCGCGCCCAGCTGGCGGCACACCTCGACCTTCTCCGCGCCGCCAGCAGCCGCGATCACCCGACAGCCCGCCGCCTTCGCGAGCGACACCGCGGCCGAGCCGACGCCGCCCGCGGCGGCCAACACCAGCACCGTCTCACCCGCTTTCATCTGGCCGCGCCGCACCAGCGAAAACCACGCGGTGCCGAAGATCGTGTAGGCGGCAACGGCGGTCGGCAGCGGCACGTCGGCGGGCACCGCCCGCACCGTCGTGCAGGTCACGACGGCTTCTTGGGCGTAGCCACCCCAGCCCTTGTGCCCCAGCCCGATCACCCGGTCGCCTTCGGCGAGCGTGCAGTCGGCGCCGACCTCGACGACCGTTCCGGCGGCCGACATGCCCGGCGTGAACGGCGGTTCGGCCCGCTCTTGATAGGTGCCCTGGCACTGCAAGATGTCTGCGAAGTTCAAATCGCACGCCTCCACCGTGATGCGCGCCTGGCCTGCGCCGGGCGCCGGTGACGGCACATCTTCTAGCTTGAGGACGTCCCACGGGTCGCCCAGTTCGTTAAGTCTCCACGCCAACATGGCGAAAGAGACTACGTTGAGGGGTGCTCGCGTGCCTGGCAACCTCGCTGGGCACCCAACCGAAAGGCGCAACATGACCACAGCTGTCTCCCCCGAAGACCGAGGCGAAATTCTCGACCTGCTGAGCCGATACAACTTCGCCATCGACCTGGGCGACACTCACGGCTGGGCCGACTGCTTCACGCCCGACGGCAGCTTTGAGTGCTTGGGGCTGCCGGACGGCTCGCCGATGGGCGGCTCGCACGCCGGGCGCGACGCGCTGGTCGCCTACGCGCAGGGCCACTACGACGTCAACCAGGGGCGGGCTCGTCACTGGAACTGGAACACCCTCATCACGGCCTGTTCGCCAGACAGCGAGGGCCGACCGACCGCGACGATGCAGGCCTACCTCAACGCCTACAGCGCGGGGCTCGCCGACGACGCGCAGCTGCGGGCCACCGGCATCTACCGCGACCAGCTCGCGAAGACCGACGACGGCTGGCGGTTCACCGCTCGCCAGGTCACCGTCGACAGCCGGTGAGCTGTCGCCGGCAAACGCGGCGCAACTGGGGCAAGATGTAGCGATGGCCGACAAGAGCAACACCGACATCGCGGTGCTCGACATGAGTCTGCCCGCCCAGCAGCTCGCCGACGCGCTCGGCCGTGCGCTGCGCGAGACCGGCTTCTTCTTCGTCGTCAACCACGGCGTGGCACCCGAGCAGGTGATGGACATCTACCACCAAGCGCAGCGGCTTCACTCGATGGAAGAGCACCACAAGACCGCCATCGCGATGACCGGCGACCTGGGCGGCTACCTCTACCTGGGCGGCGGCACGTCGTATGCGTCGGAGATCGCAGGCGAGGTGCGCAAGCCGAACCAAAACGAGGCGTTCTTCGCGCACCGCGGCTACCGCGGCGCGAACCAGTGGCCCGACGACCTCGACGACTTTCAGGCTCGCGCCGAGCACTACATCGACACGATGACGACGCTCGCCCGCCGGCTGCTCGCGCCGCTCGCGCTGTCGCTCGGGCTCGACGCCGGCTACTTCGACGCGTCGTTCACCGAGCCCGCGGTGACGCTGCGCATGTCGCACTACCCGGTGATGACGTACGAAGACAACGAGTGGGGGCTCGCACCGCACACCGACAGCTCGGTGTTTACGTTCTTGCCAACGAACGACATCGCCGGGCTTGAGATCAGGCCCGAGGGCTACGACTGGATCGAGCCGCCGCACATTCCCGAATCGTTTCTCATCAACTCGGGCGACATGCTGAAGCGCTGGACGAACGACGAGTACCTGTCGACCGCTCACCGTGCGCGCAACCTGTCGCCGGTCGACCGCTACGCGGTGCCGTTCTTTTTCGGCGCGAACGCGGGCGCGGTGATCGAACCGGTGCCGACGACGGTGAGCGACGAGACGCCCGCGAGGTACGAGCCGATCACCTACGACGACTATCAGACCTGGTTTTTGAACCGCAACTACGCCGGCGTCACCGGTGCCGAAGCGGCCGACTCGCCGCCAGGGAGCTAGCTGGCTGGCGCCTTGAGCGGCGCGCCTATTCGAGCACTCCGGCGACCGCCAACTCCGCGACCTGGTCGGCGGAGTAACCCAGCAAACCCTCCAGCACGTCGAAGGTGTGCTGGCCGTAGGTCGGCGCGGCGTTAGCCATCGCGTCGGAGCTGCGAGACATCGAAAATCGGGGCCCCTCCACCCACATCTCGTCGTTGACCGCGTGCGGCAGCAGGCGGAAGTGCTTGCGGTGCGCCAGCTGCGGATCTTCGGCGAGGCCGTGCGAGCTGGCGACGGCGTGCGCGGCTACGCCTGCGTCTTGGAGGATCTGCTGCGCGGTTTCGCCGTCGGTGGCTGACGTGAAACTCGTGATGCGCTGCGCGATTTCGTCGGCTCGTTCGCGGCGTTCACCTACCGATAGGTCGGCCAGGTCGTCGGCGCCAATGACGCCGCACAGCACACGCCACTGCTGGTCGCCCTCGCAGGCAATCGCGATCCAACGGTCGTCGCCAGCAGACGCAAACACGCCGTGCGGGCTCATCGTCGGGTGATCGTTGCCGAGCTTCGGCGGGAGGTTGCCGTTGACGGTGAAATCGAGCACGGCCGGAGCCAGGAACGTCATCGACGCTTCGGCTTGGCTGAGATCGATGTACTGGCCTTCGCCGGTGCGATCACGATGTTCGAGCGCGGCCAACATTGCTGCCGAGAGAAACTTGGGCGACACGTAGTCGGTATACGCGCCGAACACGCCCGCCGGGTCTCGATCTGGCCAGCCGGTCATCTCATAGAACCCGCTCATCGCCGCGCCCATCGACCCGAAACCTGCCAGCTGCGACAGGGGGCCGCTCTGGCCGAACAGGCACGACGACATCATGATGATGTCGGGCTTGACCTTGCGCAGGTCGTCGTACGAGTAGCCCCACGAGCGCATCGCCTTTGGTGAAAAAGACTCGCACACCACGTCTGCCCAGCGGACGAGATCGAGCACTAGGTCGCGTGATGCCTCGTTGGCGAGGTTGATGGTGATGCCGAGCTTGTTGGCGTTCATGTTTTGGAACAGGCCGCTGTTGTCGGCGCCGCCTTCGTCGTTGAGAAACGGCTGCAGCGTGCGGGCAGTTTCGACCCGGCTCGCCGACTCGACTCGCACGACGGTGGCACCCCAGTCGGCGAGCGCGCGGGTTGACGCCGGGCCCGCCATCACCCACATGAAGTCGAGCACCTTCAGGCCGGCGAGCGGCGCTGCGCTGTCGTTCGTCGAACCCGCGCTGGGCGACACGACCGGCCCGCTGTCGGCCGGGCGGGCGCTCTGCTGCTCGGCCAGCACCTCGGCGGTGTGCTCGCCCAGTTGCGGCGGCGGCGCGGACATCTCGATCGGCGTCTTTGAAAACACGGCGATGGGCCCGGGAAATCGTGCGCCCGGCGTGTCGCCGATGTCGATGTCACGCCAGAACGAACGTGCGGCGAAGTGCGGGTCGGCGACCACGTCTTCGACGGTGGTGATCGGCACCATGAGCAGGCGGTGCTCGAGCGCGGCGGCGAGCAGGTCGGCCTTGGTGTGCTGGGCGGTGAAGGCGGCCACCACGTCTTGGATGCGGTCGTACTCCCCCAGCTCGATGCGGCCGGTCATCACGCCTTCGACGAAGTTGATCCAGTCGATCTCGAGGTCTGACTCTTCGCAGCCGCCGAGCGAGTGCATGTAGTCGAACAGGCGCTCGCCGAACGGCCCGATGGCTTCGCCGAACAGCACGGTGACCGACACGTAGCCATCCGCGGCCGGCGACCGCAGGCGAATGCGGAACGGGCCGAGCTTCGCGCCGCCGCTCATGCGGGTGCTCTCCGGTGAGTTGTAGAGGTGGCACAGCGACGTCGACTGCGTGGCGAGGGTGACCGCCTGCTGCGCGCTGACGTCGACGAACTGTCCCTGCCCCGAGCGCTTGCGCTCGCGCAGCGCGATGAGCGTGGCGACGGCGGCTTCGGCGGAGGCGTGCAGGAACGTCTGGTCGAGCGGAATGCGCAGCGGCGGGCGGTCTTCGTCGCCCATCACGCTCGTCAGCATCGACGCTGCCGACACGATCAGGTCGGTCGCTCGCCACTCGCTCTTCGGCCCGCTAGAGCCGAACGGCGTTATCGCGGTGTAGACGAGGTGGCCGTGTTGCTCGGCGAGGTCGGCGTAGCCGAGGCCGAGGCTCTCCATGTAGCCCGGCTCGCACGACGTGATGACGGCGTCGGCGGTCGCGGCTAACGCCAGCAGCTCCTCCCGGCCTTCGGGCGTGGTGATGTCGATCACGACGCTGCGCTTGGCTCGGTTGTACGACCAGAACCACAGCGACCGCTCTGGGTCGTCGTCTGCGCCGTTGCCGCCCGTCGCGTCGTGCGCGAACGGGCC
>CAYRJD010000079.1:0-8851 GCA_964424585.1 uncultured Acidimicrobiales bacterium
CGCCAGCCGATGGCTAGACCCCGCACGCCCGCCGGGCGCGCCCGCCGGACGCACGAGCGACTGGCCGACTGCTACGACGCGACCTGCGCGCTCGACCACGCGAATCCGTTCCAGCTGCTGGTCGCCACGATCTTGTCCGCGCAGTGCACCGACGCTCGGGTCAACCTCACCACGCCGGCCGTGTTCGCCGCCTACCCCGACGCGTTCGCGCTCGCAGGTGCCGACCTCGCGCGCCTCGAAGACTTGGTTCACCCGACCGGCTTCTATCGCTCTAAAGCCAAGAACCTGCGCGCGATGGCGCAGGCGCTCGTCGAGCGACACGATGGCGAGGTGCCGCAAAAGCTCGCCGACCTGGTGAAGCTGGCGGGCGTCGGCCGCAAGACCGCCAACGTCATCCGCTCGGTCGCGTTCAACTTGCCCGGCTTGCCGGTCGACACGCACGTCACCCGGCTCGCGCACCGGCTCGATCTCACCCAGCACGACGACCCCGTGAAGATCGAGCTGGCGCTCAATGAGATGCTCCCGGCATCTGTGCGTGGCGACTTCAGCTTGCGGCTGATCCTCCACGGCAGGCAGGTCTGCGCTGCTCGCAAGCCGGCTTGCGATCGCTGTGTGCTCGCCGACTTCTGCCCCTCGGCGTTCGGCTCGCTGTGAGCAAGCTTGTCGCCTGAACCGACCCAACCCGCACTCAGATCAACGTTCAAACCAACCGAGCCATAGAGCGAGGAGAGCCAGCCATGACCACCACCGTCCGTCGCAGCGCGCACTTTGTGCCCGGCGCCAATGAGAAGATGCTCACCAAGGCGCTCGACACCGCCGCCGATGCGTTGGTGCTCGACCTAGAAGACTCGGTTACGCCCGACAACAAGGCGCAAGCCCGCGAGGTCGTAGCCAGATGGCTCGCAGAGGTTGACTTCACGGGCGGGCAGCGCAGCCAAGAGCGCGTCGTGCGCATCAACCCGCTCGACACGCCGTGGTGCCTAGACGACCTCGCAGCCACGATGGCCAGCCCGCCCGACGCCTACCTCGTGCCGAAGGTGAACTCGCTCGCGGACATCGAACGCATCGACGCGATCGTCGCCAGTCACGAGGCCGTCGGCGGCCACGAACCCAACAGCGTCAAGCTGCTGATCCTCGGCACCGAGACCCCGCAGGGCTTGCTCGCCATCGGCGAGCTGGCGAGTCACCCACGGGTCGACGCGCTGAGCTGGGGTGCCGAAGACCTATCTGCAGCCATCGGCGCGAAGTCGAACCGCGACGCGACCGGCGCGTATCTGCCGGTGTTCGAGTACGCCCGCATCATGTGCTTGCTGGGCGCCACCAGCTGGCACAAGCAGCCCCTCGACACCGTGTTCGTCGACTTGAACGACGCCGACGGCTTGCGCGCCGAGTGCGAGGTATCGGCCGCGATGGGGTTCACCGGCAAGATCACGATCCACCCGTCGCAGATCGACGTAGTCAACGACGCGTTCACGCCGTCAGATGATGAGGTCGCCGAGGCGCGCGAGCTGCTGACCGCGTTCGAGGTTGCCCAGGCGCAGGGGCGCATGGCGTTCGCGTTCAGAGGGCAGATGGTCGACGTGCCGCACCTCTCGCGAGCGCGGCGAATACTTGAAGCTGCCGAGGCGCTGGCCGCCTCAGCCGGCTAGCTCTAGCCCAGTCCGTCAGCTAGACCGGTCGGTCAGCTCGCCCGCCGCGCTCGACAGCAAGCGCACAGCAGAGCGGAAGTGTCGTTCGGCATCGAACAGCTCCGCAGATGCGGTGTCTTTGCCGTCGGCCAGCGCTGCTTCGCCCATCTTCGCCACCCGGTCGGCTTGCTCGCCCACGGCCGTCGCCAGCGACTCGATCTCATAGGCGTCGAGACTCTCATCGGTGCCCACAGCCCGACACGCTAGAACCTCGCCCAGGCGTGCGAACGTGCGTCGCTACCCTCAACCGTCGTGCTGAAGCGGCTTGACCTGCGTGGCCGCGATCACTTGGCCGAATACCTGAGCGAGTTCGTCGGTCAGCCCACCGCCAGCGCAGGTGATGGCGGCCCCGCGACGCCCGACGCGCAGCAGGTGCGCGAGCTGCTCGACGCGGTGCGCACCGGCGGCGACGCGGCGGTGGCGCAGCTCACGCAGCGCTTCGACAACGTCACGGTAGAGAGGCCTCGCGCCGAGCCTGATGCCACAGCGGTGGCGTGGGGCGCGCTCGATGCTCACCTGCGCGACGCGCTCGCCTTGGCGCACCGTCGCATCGTCGCGTACCACCGCCACGAAGCGCCCGAGGCGTTCACCTACGACGAGCACGGCGTGAGCGTCGAGTCGCGTCTCGTGCCGGTCGAGCGCGTCGGGTTGTACGTGCCGGGCGGCTTGGCTGCGTATCCCTCGACGGTGCTGATGACCGCTGTGCCGGCGCGCTGCGCGGGCGTGAGCGAAGTCGCGCTGTTCAGTCCGCCGGGAGCGAACGGGCAGGTGAACTCGCTCGTACTGTCCGCGGCCGAAGTCGCCGGAGTCGATGAGGTGTACGCGATCGGCGGCGTACAGGCGGTCGCCGCGATGACGTACGGCACCGAAACGATCAAGCCGGTAGACGTCATCGCCGGCCCTGGCAACGCGTGGGTATCGGCCGCGCAGCGCGAGGTCGCCGCTAGCGGCGTCGTCGGCGTGGTGACCGCGCACGCTGGCCCGTCGGAGATCGCGCTGATCGTCGATGGCACCTGCCCGCCCGACTACGCGGCGGTCGACTTGGTGCTTCAAGCCGAGCACGGCCCAGACGGTCGGGCGTGGCTCATCACGTTTGACGAGCCGACCGCAGCGGCGGTCGTCGAGGCCGTTGACGCGACGCTGGCTCGCTCGGAGCGTGCCGACGTCACGCGCCGCACGCTGGCAGATGGCGGCTACGTGGTGCTGGTCGACGACGAGGCCGCGGCACTCGAGGTCGCCGACGCGTTCGCGCCTGAGCACCTGCAACTGATGTGCGCCGACGCGCGCGCGCTCGCCTCGAAGGTGCGCAACGCGGGCGCGGTGTTCGTAGGGCCGCATTCGCCTGCTTCGGTCGGTGACTACGTGGCCGGGCCGTCGCACGTGCTGCCGACCGGCAGGAGCGCTCGGTTCGCTGGCGCGCTCGGCGTCGAAGCGTTCACCAAGCGCGTGGCGACCATCGAGGTCACCGACGGCGCGGCGGGTGAACTCATCGACGCTGTCGGCACGCTCGCTCGCGCAGAAGGCCTGTGCGCGCACGCTGCGTCAATCGAGGTGCGCCAGTGGCGGTGAAACGTCCTGCGGCGCGCGACGACATCGTCGAGCTGGCGGGCTACCACTCGCCGCAGATCGACGTCGAGGTCAGGCTCAACACCAACGAGTCGCCGATAGGCCCGCCAGCGGGCTTCGCCGACGCGCTCGCCGAGGCCGCCCGAGCCATCGACTGGAACCGCTACCCCGATCGCAGCTGCTCGGCGCTGCGCGAGGCCATCGCCAGCTTCAACGTCACCGGCAGCGGGCCGCTGGCGACCGCCGAGCACATCTTCGCCGCGAACGGCTCAAATGAGGTGCTGCAGACGCTCATGCTCGCCTACGGGGGAGCGGGCCGGGCGGTGGGTGTGTTCGAGCCGACCTACGCGATGTACGGCCAGATCGCCCGCGCCACCAACACCACCGTCGCGGCTGCGCAGCGGGACGACAGCTTCAACACGAGCACCGACGCGCTCGTCGAGCTGCTCGACCGAGCCGATCCGCACCTGGTCGTGTTCTGCTCACCCAACAACCCGACCGGCACTCCGGAGCGCATCGAGACCATCGAGGCGGCCCTCGAACGCTGTCGCGGGCTGGTGATCGTCGATGAGGCGTACGGCCAGTTCGCGCAGATGAGCGCGTGGCAGCTCGCGAGCACCTCCGTAGGCCGCGAGCGTCTGGTGGTGGTTCGCACCTTCTCGAAGACGTGGGCGCTCGCCGGTTTGCGGCTCGGCTACTGTTTGGCGCCGCCGCACGTGATCGCCGAGCTAGCCAAGGTGGTGCTGCCGTACCACCTCGACGCGCACACCCAGCTAGCTGGCCGCCTCGCGCTCGACTACGTCGCAGACATGAACCGGCGTGTCGCCGCGGTGGTTGACGAACGCGACCGCATCTCGGCTCAGATGGCCGAACTCGGGTTGAGAGTGTGGCCGTCGCAGGCCAACTTCGTGCTGATCGACACCACGCCCACCGGACTAACCGGCGACGCCGTCTGGCAGGCGCTCGTCGACCGGTCGGTGCTGGTGCGCAACTGCTCGGGCTGGCCTCGTCTGGCCAACTGCCTGCGGGTGACGGTGGGTGTGCCCGAAGAAAACCGGCGCCTCATCGAAGCGCTGGGCGAAGCGTTGGGCACACTTTCACCATGAGTGAGCCCCAGGCGCGCCGTGCCGAGCTAGAGCGCAACACCGCCGAGACGCAAATCTCGGTCAAGCTCGACGTCGACGGCACCGGCGCGAACGAGGTCTCGACCGGCATTCCCTTCTTTGACCACATGCTGGCGCAGCTGTCGAAGCACTCTCGTGTCGACCTCGAGCTGACCGCCAGCGGCGACCTCGAGATCGACGCGCACCACACGGTTGAAGACGTCGGCATCGCGCTGGGTCAGGCGTTGGGTGCCGCGCTGGGCGACAAGACCGGCGTGCGTCGGTTCGCGTCGATCGTCGTGCCGCTCGACGAAGCGTCGGTCGAGGTCACGCTAGATCTGTCGGGGCGTCCGTTCTTGGTGTATGAGGTTGAGCCGCCGGGCGAGAAGATTCTCGGCGAGCCGCCGTTCGACCCGCAGCTGTGCGAAGAGTTTTGGCGTGCGCTGGTGACCGCCGCGAACATCACCCTCCACCTGGTCATGCGGCGCGGCCGCAACACGCACCACGTCATCGAGGCGAGCTTCAAGGGGTTCGCTCGGGCGCTCCATGACGCGGCGAAGGTCGTCGACGACGTGCTGCCCTCTACCAAGGGAGTGCTGTGATGGGCGCCGTCGAGACGAACACGCTGCGGTGAGCGACGCGCCGCTCGTCGCAGTCATCGACTACGGCATCGGCAACCTGCGCTCTGCGCAGAAGGCGCTGCAGCGAGCGGGTGCCGATGCGCAGCTGACCGACGACCCCGAGCTGATCGTGCGCGCCGACGGCGTCGCCCTGCCCGGCGTCGGCCACTTCGGCACCTGCGTCGAACGCCTGCGTGCGAGCGGCTTGGTCGACGTCACGCTCGAAGCGGCTGACGACGCCAAGCCGTTCCTGGCGATCTGCGTCGGCATGCAGATGCTGTTCGAGGCATCCGAAGAAGCGCCCGGCGTGGCCGGGCTGGGCGTGCTAGCCGGTGAGGTGCGCCAGCTGCCTCAGGGGCTGCCTCGTCCGCAGATGCAGTGGAACCAGCTTTGGTTTACGCAAAGAGGGCTCACCGAAACGGGGCTCGCCGCGCGAGCCGTCGACGCTGAAGGCGGCACCGGTGCGCCCACGCTGCTAGAGGGGCTGCCGCACGGCGTGTGGATGTATTTCGTCCACGGCTACGCGGCTGACACCGACGATGCGTTCGTCAGCGCGACCTGCGACTACCCGATGCCCATAACGGCGATGGTGCAGCGCGACAACCTGTGGGGCACGCAGTTTCACCCCGAGAAGTCGGGCCGCTCGGGCGGCAAGCTGATCGCCAACTTCGTCGAGGTTGTGCGTGCGTTCGCCGGGGCCCGTTAGCGGGGTGCGCTCGTGAACTTGTATCCGGCCATCGACCTGCGGGAGGGCCGCTGCGTGCGGCTCATTCGGGGGTCGTTTGACGACGAGGTGCGCTACAGCCACGACCCAGTCAGCGTCGCGCGCAGCTTCGCAGAGGCCGGTGCGCCGTGGCTGCACGTCGTCGACCTAGACGCCGCCCGCACCGGCCAACCGGCGAACCTGGATGTGATCGCGGCGGTGTGTGCGGCGGTGCGCGTGCCGGTGCAGTGCGGCGGGGGAGTGCGGTCGGTCGTGGCCGCGCGTCGGCTCATTGACGTCGGGGTGGCGCGGGTGGTCGTCGGCACCGCGGCGGTCGAGCGACCAGCGTTGATTTGCGAACTCGTGAGCGAGGGTCACTCGGTCGCCGTGGGCGTCGACTCGCTCGGCGACGAGGTTGCCATTCACGGCTGGGAGCGCAGCAGCGGCCTGCGCACCGGCGAGGTGCTGGCTGAGGCTGCCGAGCGCGGCGCTGAGGCGGTGATCGTCACGCAAATCAGTCGCGACGGCACGGGCGAGGGGCCCGACGTCGACGGCTTGGGCGAGGTGCTGGCTGCGACGAGCCTCGACGTGATCGCGAGCGGCGGCATCGGCCAGCTCGATCACATCAGCCAGCTCGCCGAGCTGACAGCCGACGGTAAACGACTAGCTGGCGCCATCTGCGGCAAGGCGCTCCACGACGGCGCATTCACGATTGACGAAGCCTTGGGCGCGACGCGACGCACGAGAGGGCGAGAGGGATCGTCGCGATGAGGTCGCAGCGGTGAGGACCGTGCGCGTCATTCCGTGCCTCGACGTCGACGAGGGTCGGGTCGTCAAGGGCGTCAACTTCGTCGACCTGCGCGATGCCGGCGACCCCGTCGAGCTGGCAGCTCGCTACGACTCACAAGGCGCGGACGAGGTCGTCTTCTTAGACATCACCGCCAGCGCGCACGCCCGTGACCACGTGCTCGAACTCGCGAGCCGCGCCGCAGAGGAGGTGTTCATTCCCTTCACCATCGGCGGCGGCATTCGCAGCGTCGACGACACCCGACGGCTGTTGCGAGCGGGCGCCGACAAGGTGTCGATCAACTCAGCGGCGGTAGCTCGCCCCGACCTCATCAACGAGATCAGCGCAGAGTTCGGCGCGCAGTGCACCGTGGTCGCCATCGACGCGCGCAGCAACGGCGACGGCACGTGGAACGTGTTCGTGCGAGGCGGTCGCGACGACACCGGCGTCGACGCGCTGAGTTGGGCGACCGAGGTGTGCGAGCGAGGTGCAGGCGAAATTCTGCTGACGTCGATGGACGCCGACGGCACCCGCGGCGGCTACGACCTTCGCCTCACGCGGACCGTCTGCGACGCCGTGCCGGTGCCCGTCATTGCGAGCGGCGGCGTCGGCACGCTCGGGCACCTGGTGGAAGGTGCGCTGCACACCGGAGCAGACGGCTTGCTGGCAGCGTCGATCTTTCACTTCGGCGAGCACACCGTCGCCGACGCCAAGCACGCGCTAGCCGACGCTGGCGTGATGGTGCGCCCCGCAGGCGCGTAGCGACAAGCGGGTCGGGGCGAGTTCGTTTGAGGTTTGCGTTGTTGGTGAAATAGCGTTTGGCCCATGAGTTACCCCGGAACGTTCGCCCCGCTCACGCCCGACAAGCCAGCCATCATCATGGCGGCTACCGGCGAGATCATCACCTACGCCGAACTCGACGCGGCGTCGGCTCGCTTCGCGCAGTTCATGTACGAACAAGGCCTGCGCCCCGACGACTCCCTGGCGATCTTCGCCGACAACCACCGCAGCTACCTGGAGGCGTTCTGGGCAGTCACTCGCAGCGGCATGTGCTTCACGACCATCAACCGCTACCTCACCGCGCCGGAGGCGGCGTACATCGTCAACGACTGCGGCGCGAAGGTGCTGCTGGCGTCGCCTGCGGTGCGCGACGTGGCGGTCGAGATGCTGCCGATGCTCGAGGGCGCGCCGATCAGGCTGATGTTCGACGAACCGGCCGATGGGTTCGAGAGCTACGAGGCCACCATCGCCAGCTACCCAGCAGAGTCGCTAGAGCGCCAGCCTCGCGGCTCGACGCTGCTCTACAGCTCGGGCACCACCGGCAAGCCCAAAGGCGTCAAGCGTCAGCCGACGGTCAGCGACATCACCGAGAACGACATCATCGGCGAGCTACTGCTGGGTGGCATCTTCGGCTTCAACGCCGACAGCGTCTACCTGTCGCCCGCGCCGATGTATCACTCGGCGCCGCTCGCGTTCACGACCGGCACGCAGTCGCTCGGCGGCACGGTGGTGATGATGGACAGGTTCGACCCGCAAGACGCGCTGGGGTACATCGAGCAGTTCAGCATCACCCACAGCCAGTGGGTGCCGACGATGTTCAGCCGGATGCTGAAGCTCGACGAGGCGGCACGCGCCGCGCACGACCTGTCGAGCCATCAGGTGGCCGTGCACGCCGCCGCGCCGTGCCCGGTCGGCGTGAAGCAGGCGATGATCTCTTGGTGGGGGCCGATCCTGCACGAGTACTACGCGGGCACCGAGTTGAACGGGTTCTGCTACGTCAACTCTGACGACTGGCTGGCGCATCCCGGCACGGTCGGCAAGCCGCTGATCGGGGTGATTCACATCTGCGACGACGACGGCAACGAGGTGCCCACCGGCGAGGTCGGCACCATCTACTTCGAGCGCGACGTCGAGGCGTTCGAATACCACAACGACCCGCAAAAGACGGCCGACAGTCGCCACCCCGACCACAACCTGTGGTCGACGCTCGGCGACATGGGGCGCGTCGACGAAGAGGGTTTCTTGTATCTCACCGACCGGCAGAGCTTCATGATCATCTCCGGCGGGGTCAACATCTATCCCCAAGAGATCGAAGATTGCCTGGTGCTGCACCCGTCGGTCGGCGACGTCGCCGTGTTCGGCATTCCCAACGAAGAATTTGGCGAAGAGGTGAAGGCGGTGGTGCAGCCGATGAGCGGCGTCGAGGGCACCGACGAGCTGGGGCGCGAGCTGATGGAGTACTGCCGCGAACATCTGGCGCACTACAAGGTGCCGCGCAGCGTCGACTTCATGGACGAGCTGCCGCGCCTCGAGACCGGCAAGCTCTACAAGCGACTGCTGCGCGACGCCTACTGGGGCGATCGCACGTCGCGCATCGTGTAGCG
>CAYRJD010000080.1:0-34736 GCA_964424585.1 uncultured Acidimicrobiales bacterium
GACACGAGCTGCATCGTGTTGGCTGGCGCGCGGGGCGTGCCGATGCCGACTGATGAGTTCGCGCGCCTCGCGGCTGGGGCTGCCGGGGGGTACGTGGTTGGCGGTGAGGCGGCGGTACCTGATGCGAAGGTCGCGGCGTTCGAGTTGACGCGGATCGGCGGGGTTGATCGTTGGGATACGGCGCGGTTGATCGGCGAGGCCGCGGTCGTCCGAGCCGCCGCCGCGGACACGACGTCGACGACGGAGGCGCGCAGCGTCGGCGGCAGTTCGGACGGCGGGTCGGCTCGCTCGTCTGGCGGTAGTCGTGCTGCAGGCGGTGGGGGTGGTTCGAGCCGTCGGGTTAGCTCCGGCGGCGGTGTTAGCCGTCCGCCCGCTGGCACTCCGACGGGCCCTTCGTCGGGCGCGCCGACTGGCGGCACTCCCGCGGTTACCACGTCGTCGTCTACTACTTCGTCGACGGTGCCGGTGACGGTTTCGGAGCCCGCGACTACGTCGTCGACGGTGCCGGGGCAGTCGGGTGCTCCCACTTCTTCTTCGTCGACAACCGCCCCTGGTCAGTCGGGCACGTCGTCGACCACGTCAACGACGGTTGCGCCGTTCGCGCAGGTGTCGGCTGGGAGCACGCATTCGTGCGGCGTGCGGACGGACGGGTCGGCGGTTTGTTGGGGTTCTGACGCGCGTGGTGATGGCACGCTCGCGGGTCAGGCGACGCCGCCCACGGGTTCGTTCGCGCAGGTGTCGGCGGGCCGGTTGCACACGTGCGGCGTGCGCGCGGCGGTGGGGCCGGGCGGTGAGCCGGTCGGGTCGGTGGCGTGCTGGGGCGACAACGGCGACGGCCGGGCCACCCCGCCGCAGGGGCAGTCGTTCACCCAGGTGTCGGCTAGGGGTGAGCATTCCTGCGGCGTGCGCGCGGCGGTGGGGCCGGGCGGCGACCCGGCCGGGTCGGTCGCGTGTTGGGGGCCGGACGGCTTCCATCAGTCGTCGCCCCCGGCGGGTTCGTTCACGCAGGTGTCCGCCGGCGGGACGCATTCGTGCGGCGTCCGCGCCGCGGTCGGGCCGGGCGGCGAGCCGGCCGGGTCACTGGCGTGCTGGGGCAATAACGGCGACGGCCGAGCGAGCGCGCCGTCGGGTGCGTTCACCCAGGTGTCGGCCGGTAACCGGCACTCGTGCGCCGTCAAGACCGACGGCACGGCGGTCTGCTGGGGCTACGACGTGCAAGGCCAGCTGATGCCGCCGGCGAACGCGTCGTTCACCCAAGTAGCCGCGGGCGGGTCTCACTCCTGCGGTTTGAAGGCCGACGCCACGATCGTCTGCTGGGGCAACGACACCGACGGCAGAACGTCGTCGACGCCGGCTGGCTCGTTTGCCCAGCTGTCGGTCGGCGCGTCCCACGCCTGCGCGGTGCGTGCGGCCGTCGGGCCCGACGGCGAGCCAGCCGGCGCCGTCGCGTGCTGGGGCTCAAACGGCAACGGACGCTCAACCCCGCCCGCCACCACGTCGCCCGGGCAGTCCGGCGCGACGTCGACCACCGTGCCCGGGCAGCCTGGCGCGACGTCGAGCAGCACAACCTCGACCACCGTGCCGTCTGGCAGCGCCGGCGCGGAGCCGATGCCCGAGTTGCCCGACGCCGCGTTCACTCAAATCTCCGCCGGCGACGCGCACTCCTGCGCGCTCACACAGGCTGGGTCGGTGGTGTGCTGGGGCTCAGACGACGACGACCGAACCACTCCGCCGACGCTGGCAGCCGGCGAGACGTTCACGCAGATATCGGCGGGCGGCGAGCACACCTGCGCGCTGAAAGACGACGGCACGGTCGCGTGCTGGGGCAACGACGGCGGCGGCGCGAACCCCGACGGCCGGGCCACCCCGCCGGACGGCTCGTTCAGCCACGTGTCAGCCGGCGCGTTCCACACCTGCGGCATTCGTTCGGGCGGCGCGTCCGACGGCACGGTCGAATGCTGGGGTTTCGACGGCAACGGGCAAGCCTCCCCGCCTGCGCCGCCGCAGGGCGAGACGTTCACCGCGGTGTCGGCCGGCGCGTCGCACACCTGCGCGCTCGTAAGC
This sequence comes from uncultured Acidimicrobiales bacterium, assembly GCA_964424585.1. Lineage (GTDB taxonomy): Bacteria > Actinomycetota > Acidimicrobiia > Acidimicrobiales > Poriferisodalaceae > CAYRJD01. The sequence continues at coordinate 2,065 of CAYRJD010000080.1, forward strand.
GACGGCACGATTACGTGCTGGGGTCTTCGCGGCAGCCCTGATCGCACGGCGCCGCCCGCCCTGACCGCAGGCGAGACATACACCCAAGTATCAGCAGGCGGGCAGCACACTTGCGCCGTCAAAACCGACCAGACCGTCGCCTGCTGGGGCGCGAACACCGACGGCCAAACCACCCTGCCCGCCGCGGCGCAAAACGCGACGTTCACCCAAATATCCGCCGGCGGCACGCACACCTGCGGCACCCAAACCGACGGCACAGCGACCTGCTGGGGCTCAGACGACGACGAGCAAACGACAGTGCCCGAACTAGAGGCAGGCGTTTCGTTCACCCAAGTCTCCGCCGGCAACTCGCACACCTGCGGCATCAAGAACGACGGCACAGCGACCTGCTGGGGCAACAACGGCCACGAGCAAGCGTCGCCGCCAGCGTTGTTTGTGCAGGTGTCGGCTGGTCAGCGGCATTCGTGCGCAGTCAAGGCCGATGGTACGGTCGTGTGCTGGGGCTTTGACGGTGCCAGCGACCGCGACCCTGCTGACGGTCGGTTGATGCCGCCAGCCGGACCGTTCACTCAGGTCTCGGCTGGCGAGGGGCACGCGTGTGGCCTGAAGCACAACGGCACCGTCGCCTGCTGGGGCAACGACGTGCTGAGGCAGACGTCGCTGCCAGCGTTGGCCCAGGGTGTGTCGTTTACCCAAGTATCGGCTGGTGCGGCGCATTCGTGTGGGCTGAAGAGCGATGAATCTGTGGTGTGCTGGGGCAACGACGAGGTCGGGCAAGTTTCGTTACCAGCATCGCTGCAGGGAGTGCGGTTCACCCAAGTGTCGGCTGGGTTTAATCATTCGTGCAGCTTGAAGAGTGACGGGTCGGTAGCGTGCTGGGGTAGCGACTTGAGCAAGCAGTCGACTCCACCGACGTTGATGCCGGGCGTGGCGTTTACTCAGGTGTCGGCCGGTGACCGGCATTCGTGCGCAGTCAAGACCGACCGCACGGTCGCGTGCTGGGGCAACAACGGCAGTGGGCGGGCGACACCGCCTGGTGGATCGTTTACGCAGGTGTCGGCCGCGTACACGCATTCGTGTGGCGTGAAGACTGACGGCACGGTCGCCTGCTGGGGCTCAAACAGCGACGGTGAGTCAACGCCGCCCGACCCCTACACCGATGGTTGACTCGGGGACTTACTCGGCGACCGTCGGCGATGTGGGCAGTCGACGCGGCCCTAGCCCGACATCGTCGCCCGCGCCCGCGCCAGCACCAGGCTAGGGTGATGTCTACCAACGCCAGGCTAGGGTGACGCAACCAAGCAGGCCACCAGACCGGCCGCTGCACAGGCCACCAACCAAGGGGGGAACCACCCAATGAAAGCAGCAGTCCTCAACGAGATCCCGGGCGAGCTCGAGATCGAAGACATCGGCATCGACGGCCCCGGGCCCAACGAGGTCGTCGTGCAGGTCACCAACGCCGGCCTGTGCCACTCAGACCTCCACTTCATGGATGCGCAGTGGACGATGCTGCCGCTGCCAGCCGTGATGGGGCACGAGAGCGCCGGCGTCATTCAGGCGGTCGGCTCGGACGTCACGTACTGCGCGCCCGGCGACCGGGTGATCACCTGCTTGTCGATCTTCTGCGGACGCTGCGAGCAGTGCCTCACCGGCCGCCCCAACATCTGCTCGAACGGCGCCGCCACCTCGCGCGGCAAAGACGACCCGCCCCGGCTGTTCCGCGGCTCAGACAACGAGAAGGTCGACCAGTTCGCCCGCTTGGGCGGCTTCGCCGAAGAGATGCTCATTCACGAAAACGCGGTCGTCAAGATCAACCCCGAGATGCCGCTCGACCGAGCCGCGCTGATCGGCTGCGGCGTCACCACCGGCCTCGGCGCCGTGTTTAAGACCGCCAAGATCGAGCCCGGCAGCACCGTCGCCGTGTTCGGGGCGGGCGGCATCGGCCTCTCCGCCATCCAGGGCGCACGCATCGCCGGCGCCGGTCGAGTGATCGCCGTCGACGTCACCGACGACAAGCTCGCCACCGCCAAAACCGTCGGCGCTACCGACACGGTCAACGGCAACGACGGCGACCCGGTCGTCGCCATCAAAGAGATGACCGGCGGCGGCGTCGACTACGCGTTCGAGTGCATCGGCCTCAAGCTGACGTGCGAGCAGGCGTGGGCGGCGTCACGCCTGGGCGGCACCACTGTGATTGTCGGCATGATGCCGTTCGACCAGAAAATCGAAATCCCCGGCTACGAAGTGTTCATGCAAGAAAAGCGCCTCCAGGGTTCGATGATGGGCTCAAACTCTTTCCGCGTCGACATGCCCCGCTACGTCGACATGTACCTAGACGGGCGGCTGATGCTCGATGAGATGATCTCGGCGCACATCCCGCTCGAACAGATCAACGACGGGTATGAGCAGATGCGCCAGCAGGTCGGCACCCGCACCGTCATCGACTTCGACTGAGACGACACCTTCTGGCGAGCGCTCGCTCGCCGCACGAACCGAACGTGTTCGGCCTCGTGCCGCTGGTGCCGCGCGCCGCGCCCGCGCTGCGGGTGCCGAACATTCCGCGCATCGGCGACGCGCCCGTTGCGAGCGCGCCGGCTGCCGCGCAGGTGGCTGCCGCGCAGCCCGCCGTTGAGCACCCGGCCGCGTCGCGCTACAAGTGGACGCTGCTGGGCGTCATCGGCCTCGCCGTGCTCGGCTTCGGCTCGCTGATGACGCTCGTCAACGCCGCGCTCGTGCCCATCGCAGACGAGCTGAGCACCACCGTGCCGACCGCCGGCTGGGTGATGACCGGGCTGATGCTGGCGATGGCGGTCAGCACCCCGGCGGGCGGCAAGCTCGCCGACATCTACGGCCACCGACGCATGTTTCTCGTGGGGCTGGTCGGCATGACCACCACGATGATCGCCAACGCGTGGGTGCCGAACATCGGCACGTTCATCGGGCTGCGGGTGCTGTTCGGCATAAGCGGCGGATTGTTGATGCCGTCGGGCATGGCGCTGCTGATGGCCGCGTTCGGACGAGCCGAGCGCGCCCGTGCGGTCGGCTGGTTTCAGTTCGCGATGACCGGCGCGCCCACTCTCGGCGTGGTCGCCGGCGGCCCGCTGCTCGACATCTTCGGCTGGCGCGAGGTGTTCCTCACCTTCGGCGTGATCAGCGCCATCGCCACGCTCGTCGCGCTGTTCGTCGTCAAGCCGATTCCGCGGGGCCAGCGCGTTCGCATCGACGTCGCCGGCGCGCTGCTGCTGGCCGCCGCGACGCTGGGGGTGCTGTGGGCGATCACCCGCCTCGCGACGCTCAGCCGAGCGGGCACGTCGGTCGCGAGCGACACGCCCATCCAGCTCGCCCTCGCCGGCAGCGTCGTCGCGCTCTCGCTGTTCATCGTCTGGGAGCGCCGCGCCAGCTCGCCGCTGCTCGACCTGCGGCTGTTCCGTCGCACGACGTTCTCGCTGCCGCTCGTCGCGGCGGCCGCAAACCAGTTCGCCTACATGGGCGCGTTCGTCATCGTGCCGTGGGTGCTACAGGTGCCCTACGGCTACTCGGTCGGCGCTGCCGCACTGTTGATGGTGCCCCGCCCCGGCACGTTCGCCATCGCCTCGCCGCTCGGCGGGTCGCTGGTCACCAGCATCGGCGCGCGCATTCCCATGCTCATCGGCACCACCGCGATGATCTGCTCGATGCTGGCGTTCGCCGCGGGCGCCAGCCCAGGCTCGATCGGGCTGGTCTGGGTGTTCGTCGGGCTCGTGCTGTCGGGCGTATCGGCGGGCATCGGGTCGCCCGCGTATCAGATGCTCGTCGCCAACAGCGTCGACGACGCCGACCTCGGCGTCGCCAACGGCATGAACCAGACGGTGATGTGGATAGGCATCGTGCTCGGCATTCAGTCGATGCTGGCGTTCGCCGGCGACGACCCGTCGGTCGACCGGCTGCGCGCCACGTTCGGCATCGCCGCGGCGGTCGCGGCCGTCGGCTTCGTCGCGCCGCTGCTGGCGACCAGCCGCCGGCAAGCCCGCACGCCCGAGGCAGTCGGGGCGCGCAAATAGCCCGACGAAACTAACGCACGACAGCACGGCGCGCCAAGCGTCGTAGCCTGGTGTCGTGGCCGACGACCGAGCCGACGACAGCGCCGACGGCAAAGCTGACAAGAGAGCCGACGAGCAAGCCGACGACCGCGGCGAGGGCCGACGTCGAGGAGTGTTCTGGCTGGTCAAGAGCTACGTGTCGCTCTCGGTGAAATACCTGCGGGTCGGCATGCTGCGGTTTTCGAGCCGCCGCATCGCCGCGCGCCTCAAGAACCTCGAGCGTCGAGTCGAGCGCGAGAAAGCCCGAACCGACAGCCAAGACGCCGGCGCCCAGCGACGCTCCGCTAGCTCGCGCCCGCCCGCGAGCCGCCGCACGCACGACTCGGCCCGCTCGGCCGGCCCCACCCCCGACAACCTGCCCGGCGGCCCGATGGGCGGCCGCTTGAGCGGCGGCAAGCTCAAGCGCCGCGACGACCCGATGCGCCCAGGCGGACGCACCCGCGAGCGCGTGCCGCGCTGGACGGTCTGGCTCGTGCTGATCGGCATCGCCGCGGCGTTCTTGGTGCCGCAGTGGCTCGGCGGCGAAGAGCGCGTCGAGCTTGCATACGGCGAGGTCATCGAGAAAACCCGCGCCGGCGAGGTAGCGTCGCTGCGCCTCGTCAACGGCACCGGCGCGATCACCGGCGAGCTGACCGACGAGACGCTGTTTGAGAGCGAAGGCCCGGTCGAGCTGCCCGAGGTCGACCTCGACTTGCTGCGCGCCCAAGAGGTCGCGCTCGAGTTCCACACCGAGCGCACCAACTTCCTGCTGGGACTGCTGCCGTTCATGCTGCCGTTCCTGCTGCTGTTCGCGTTTTTGTGGTGGATGCAGCGCCGAGCCCAAGGGCAGATGGGCGGCGTGATGGCGATCGGCCGCAGCAAGGCGAGGACGTACACCACCGAACGCCCCGAGACGACGTTCGACGACGTCGCTGGCTACGAAGGCGTCAAGCAGGAGATCGAAGAGATCGTCGACTTCTTGAAGCACCCCGAGCGGTTCGCCGCCATCGGCGCGCGCGTGCCCAAAGGCGTGCTGCTGGTCGGCCCGCCCGGCACCGGCAAGACGCTCATCGCCCGCGCGGTCGCCGGCGAAGCTGACGTGCCGTTCCTGTCGGTGACGGGCTCAGACTTCATGGAGATGTTCGTCGGCGTCGGCGCCAGCCGCGTGCGCGACCTGTTTCAGAGCGCCCGTCGCATGGGCAAGGCGATCATCTTCATCGACGAGGTCGACTCCATCGGCCGCAAGCGCGGCGCCGGCTTGGGCGGCGGCCACGACGAGCGCGAGCAGACGCTCAACCAGATGCTCGCCGAGATGGACGGCTTCGAGGCGTCCGAAGGCCTCGTGATGATGGCCGCCACCAACCGGCCAGACATTCTCGACCCCGCATTGTTGCGCCCTGGCCGGTTCGACCGGCAGGTCGTCGTGCCGTTGCCGGAGGTGTCGGAACGCCGCGCCATTCTCGACACTCACGCCACCGACAAGCACGTCGCGGACGCGGTCGAGCTCGACTCGCTGGCCAAGAGCACGCCCGGCATGAGCGGCGCCGATCTCGCCAACCTCGTCAACGAAGCCGCGCTGTTCGCGGTGCGCGCCGGGCGCGACGAGATCATCCAAGACGACTTCGAGGCAGCCCGCGACCGGGTGGTGATGGGCCAGCGCCGCGAGTCGGTAGCGATGAGCGAAACCGAGCGCAAGGTCACCGCGTACCACGAAGGCGGCCACGCGCTCGTCGCGACGCTGCTCGAACACGCCGACCCCGTGCACAAGGTCACCATCTTGCCCACCGGCGCGGCGCTAGGCGTCACCATGCAGCTGCCCGAAGAGCGGCACGCCTACTCACAGGACTACCTAGAAGACCGCCTCGCCGTGCTGTTCGGCGGACGCATCGCCGAAGAGACCGTGTTTGGCGTCACCTCGACCGGCGCGGCGAACGACCTCATCCAGGGCACCGACCTCGCCCGCAAGATGGTCGCCGAGTGGGGGATGAGCGACCGCATCGGGCCGATGGCGTGGGGCACCAACAGCCAGGTCTTCTTGGGCGACGACCTCATCAGCGGGCGCGACTACTCAGACGAAACCGCCCGCATCATCGACGAAGAAGTCGAGCGCATTCTGCGCAGCCAAGAAGACCGAGCCCGCGACGTGCTCACCACCCACCGCGACGCGCTCAACCGCATCGCCGAAGCGCTGCTCGAACGCGAGACCATCACCGGCGACGAAATCAGCGAGCTGCTGGGCGACGACGCGAGCTAGCCGTCGAGCTGGCCGCTGAGCGCCTCGGCGCTGGCGGGAATGTGGATGCGGCGAGTGCCGTGCTCGCGCTCCCAGTGGCGCGGGCCGTGGTCGTTGGTTGAGATGACGTCCGCGGCGGCGAAGCTCCAGATCGACCACTGGTTTTGGCTCTCGCCCAGCGCGACGGCGGCGTCGCGGTCGGCCAGCACGAGCGTGAGGTTGATCTCCACGTCGCCTGTCGAGTCGTTCCAGTAGTAGCCGACCCACGCCCAGCCGGTCGTCATCAGCGGATACATGTGCGCATACCAGGCGTCGAAACGGTCACGCTCGGCGACGTACGCGGCGCTGGTCGGGCCGTCTGCGTCGCTGCTCGTCGCAGGCGCGCGGCGCAGCACCGGCGCCACGATCATGTCGCTGCCCTCCAGCGCGACCGCGTAGCCGGCGCTCGGCATCTCGGACGCGCCGGTGGTCGCGCCGTCGCCCGTGCTGTCGCCGTTGCCGTCGAGCGTGAACGGCGAGCTGGTGCCGCCGCCCTCGGCGCCGGCAGCCTGCATCTCCGCCAGCAGGTCGTCTGCCGAACGCATATCGCCGACCACGACCGGTGTCAAGTCGATTTCGTCCGCGAGCGACGCGAGCGCGGCGCTGTGCGCAACGAACCGGTCATACCAAGGTCGCTGCGTGCCGGCGGCGAACGCGTCGGCCGAAACCAGCCCAGCCAGCGCCAGCAGCGCGACCAGCAACGCCCAGCGCGACTTCATGGGTCTCAAGCGTTGCCGACGCTGGCGCGCAGGTTTGCCTAGAAGCTGGCGAAGCGCGCCTGCGCGTCGTCGCTGCGCAGCGCCCGAGCCGAGAGGTCGCCGTCTGTTTCCGACAGGTCGGCTAGCCGGCTCGCCGCGGCGTAGCCGCGCATCTGGTGCTTGGTCATCGACAACGCGAGCGCGGGCAAACTCAGCAGCCGCTCGACCCAGCGGTCGACGGCATCGTCGAGGGCCGCCTCATCGGGCGTCACCTCGTGCGCAACGCCCCACTCGAACGCCGTGTCGCCGTCGATGTGATCGGCGGTCATGATCAGCTGGCGAGCGCGTGCCGCGCCGACTTCCGCGATCAGCCTCGGCACCGCGCCCCACGGCAGCGGCACGCCCAGCTCGACCTCTGGCACATACCAGAGCGCGTCAGACGTGGTGACGCGAAAGTCGCACGCCACCCCAAAGCACAGCCCGCCGCCGATGGCGTGCCCCTGCACTCGAGCCACCGTGACTGCCTCGCAGTCTTCGATGGCGCGCATCGCTCGCCGTCCGAGCTGGCTGGCGTAGCGAGCGGCGCGGTCGTTGGGCTGGCTGGGGTGCGTCTCTTTGCGATCCGCGCCCGCGCAGAACGACTTGCCGCGCCCACCCAGCACGACGACGCGAAAGTCGGTCTGCGCGCTGATCGCGTTGAACACGTCCGCGACCTCGCCGATCATCGCCTGGTCGTGCGCGTTGCGCGCCTCGGGCCGGTTCAGCCACACCCGCAGCACCTCGCCGTCGGGCTCTAGCTGAATGCGGGTGAGGTTGAGGTTGTCGAGCGTTGCCACGACGCTGACGCTACGCGAGCTACCGGGCGATGCGCCTGATCTCCGCCAAGAACTCGAGCAGGTGACCGGTCACCTCATCTGACGCCTCTTGCTGCACCCAGTGACCCGACGACTCGATGATGTGGCTGCCCAGCAGGCCCGGCATCGACTCGGGAAACTTCTCGATCGCCGGCGCACCCCACACGGTCGGCCCGTCGAGTTCGCCGCCGATGAACAACGACGGCTGCCGGATTGGCGCGGCGTGCAGCGCGGCGAGGTTTTGCCAGTCTGGGTCGACGTTGCGGTAGCGGTTGAGCCCGCCGGTGAAGCCGGTGCGCTCAAACTCGCCCACGTAGACGTTGAAGTCGGCTTCGCTCATCCAGCTCGGCCACACGCCTTCGTCGGGCCAGACGAACCGGTCGCTCAGCTTGCCGCCGTGCTCGACCAAGAACGCGCTCTTCGAGCTGAGCCCGGCGTTGCGCATCGCGCGAATGCCGTCGCCAGAAGCCGAGTAATACATCCCCAGCAGCCAGCGCGCGATGTCGAGTTCGATCTCAGACTCGGCTTCGTTCGGGTGACGGAAGTACTCGATGTAGAACTGCTCGCGCCCGCCCATCTCGCGGAACGCCTGCGAAGGCTTGCGGTTGCCTCGGGCGCTGTACGGCACGCTCAACAACGCGACCGCGTCGAAGATGTCTGGCCGCATCAGCGCGCTCGTCCACGCGATCGGCGAACCCCAATCGTGGCCGATGACGACCACCTGGGTGTCTTCGGCGCTCAACGCTCGCACCACGCCGACGTTGTCGGCGACGTGGTGCATCATCCCGTAGTCGTCGGCAAAGCGGGGCGCGCTCGAACGCCCGTAGCCGCGCACGTCGATGGCGACCGCGCGCCACCCGGCTTCGGCGACGGGAATGAGCTGGTTGCGCCACGAATACCAGCTCTCGGGAAAGCCGTGCACGAACAGCACGATTGGCCCGTCGCCCAGCTCGGTGACGCCGATGCGCGTGCCGAGCGCGCCGACTGTGTATTGGTTGATGCCCGCAGCTTGGAGCTGTTCGAGCGAGGTGTTGGTTGGCGTCATCGCCGTGGCCCTCTCTTTCTAGGTCGGTGGCCCGTTGGTTGGAGGCCGGTTGGTTGGCGGCCTGTGAAACCAAAGTGTGGTCGCTCGGCGCGTGCTTTCGCTAGGAGTTTCGCGCGCTGGGTAGCGTGCGCCGTCGTGCGCCCCCTGCGACCGCTGACAGCTCTGGGTCGCGTCGGCTTCGGCGGCTACCACGACCTCGCCGTCGTTCTGCTGTGCGGCATCGCCGTGTTCGCGTGGCTGAGCCCCGGCGACATCCTCAGCTCGACCACCCCGACCGGCGGCGACACCGCCGCGCACGTGTGGGGGCCGGCGTTCTTGCGCGACGAGCTGCTGCCCAGCCAGCTGCGGGGCTGGTCGTTCGACTGGTACGGCGGCTTTCCCGCTTTCCACTTTTACATGGTGCTGCCGTTCTTGTTCATGGTCGCGGCCGACCTCGTGCTGCCGTACGGCATCGCCTTCAAGCTGGTCGCGGTCTCGGGCGTCGTGCTGATGCCGGCCGCGGCGTACGCGATGGGCCGGTTGGCTCGCTGGAGTCGCCCCGTGCCTGCGCTGCTGGCGGTGGCCGCGATGCTGTTCGTGTTCGACCCGTCGTTCACGATCTTGGGCGGCAACATCGCTTCGACGCTGGCCGGCGAGTTCGCGTTTTCCATAGCCGTGTCGGCGGCGCTCGTGTTCTTCGGCTTGCTGTGGCGCTCGCTCGACGACGGCATCGGACGAGTGCCGGCGGCCATCGCGCTGGCGGTCGTCGCGCTGTGCCACCTCATCGTGCTGGCGTTCGCCGTGCTCGCCGCCGTGCTGATGGTGACCGTGCGCGCGGCGCCCGCGCTGGGGCGGCGACTGGGCGTGTCGCAGACGCTCGCCGTCGGCATCTTGGCATCGGGCATCTTGGTGGTGACCGTCACGCTCACCGAAAACTTCCTCTTGCGGATGGCCGTCGTGGTCGTCGCCGTGGCCGTCGTGCTGTGGTTCGACCGGCGCAGCGCACGCTGGGCGCTGACCATCGGGCTGGCCGGCGGCGCGCTCTCGGCGTGGTGGACGATCCCGTTCGTGCTGCGGCGCTCGTATCTCAACGACATGGGATGGGAGCGGGTCACCAACTACATGGAGCGGCTGTTCAGCCCCAGCGCCGAAGGCGGCATGCCTTATGAGTGGCTGCTGGCGCTCGCGCTGCTGGCGACGGTCGTCGGGTTGATCAGGTGGCACCCGCCGACGATGTGGCTCTCGTCGATCGCGGTGAGCGCCGCCGCGCTGTACGTGCTGTGGCCGCAAAACCGTCTCTACAACGCGCGCATTTTGCCGTTCTGGTATCTGGCGGTGCACCTGCTGGCCGCGGTGGGGCTGTGGCTGCTCATCAACGCCGTGATCTCGCTGGTGGCCGGGCGAGAACGCGCCGGCGGCGCGCCGAAGCTGTTCGAGCAGTCGGGGCGCGCACGGCACTGGGTCGCGCCGGTCGCGGCGCTGCTGGCGGTCGCGTATGTCTCTCTCTACTTGGGCGGGCTGCCCGGCGGCACGCGGGTAGAAGAGGGCCACTTCAGGTGGGGGCCGCTCACCGTCGACTCGACCGACATCAACTTCGTGAACGGCTGGGCCGAGTGGAACCACAGCGGCCTAGAAGAAAAGTCGGCCTACGACGAGTTCACCGAGCTGCGCAACGCGACCACCCAGCTGGGGCGTGAGCACGGCTGCGGGCGCCTGCTGTGGGAGTACAGCTCAGACGTCATCGGCACCTACGGCTCACCGATGGTGCCGATGCTGCTGCCGCACTTCACCGACCGCTGCATCGGCAGCTTCGAGGGGCTGTACTTCGAGAGTTCGCACACGGTCGCGTTCCACTTCCTCATGCAGTCTGAGCTGTCGACCGCCCCGTCGAGGCCGATGCGCGACCTGCCGTACAGCGACCTCGATTTCAACCTGGGCGTCGAGCACATGCGGATGTCGGGCATTCGCTACTACGGCGCGCACACGCCCGAGGCGATCGAAGCGGCGAGCGCGGCGCCGGGGCTGGTCGAGCTAGCGCAGACGTCGCGCTGGGTGCTTTATGAGGTCGTCGACTCGGTGGTGGTCGAGCCGCTGCGGTACGAGCCGTCGGTCGCCGAGCAGGTGCCTGGCGACGAGCGCGGGTGGGTCGATCCGGCGGTCGCCTGGTTTAACGACCCGGCGGCGTGGGATGTGCCCGTCGCGGATGCTGGCCCGGCGCTGTGGCAGCGCGTCGTATACGACGACGAGACGCGCAGCTGGAGCATCGGTGAGCGGCGCGAGCTGCCGCCTGCGGTCGTCAGCGACGTCGTGCTAGAAGGTCAGCAGATCAGCTTCAGCGTCGATGAGGTCGGCGTGCCGGTGCTGGTGAAGGTCAGCTACTTCCCGAACTGGTCGGCGAGCGGCGCAGACGGGCCGTATCGCGTCACGCCCAACTGGATGGTCGTGATACCGACCGAGCGCGACGTCACGCTGACCTACGGCAACACCTACGTCGAGTGGCTGGGCTGGCTGCTGACGCTGGTCGGTTTCGTCACGCTGGTCGTGTTCGGGTTTTCGGCGCCGCGCGACGTGGCCGCCGGCGGACCGGTGCGGCTGGCGCGGCGCGAGGCGACGCTGGTGGGTCGCGAGAAAGCTGCGGGTGCGGCGGGGCCGGCCGCGGCTGGGCCGGCGCTGTCGGTGGTGGTGCCCGCGTATCGAGCCGCCGACTTGGTGAGCGACGCCGTGCGACGCATCCGCGACGCGACCGAGCGCATCGGCGACGTCGAGATCATCGTGGTCGACGACGGGTCGAGTGACCAGACGGCCGAGATGGCGCTCGCGGCGGGCGCCGACCAAGCGATCACGCACGAAGCCAACCGCGGCAAAGGCGCGGCGGTGCGCACCGGCATGCTGGCTGCGAACGGCGCCAAGCGCGTGTTCACCGACGTCGACCTCGCCTACGACCCAGCCCAGATCGCGCAGCTCGTCGAAGCGCTCGACGCCGGCGCCGACGTGGTCATCGGCAACCGCACCCACCCGCGGTCGAGCGACCCGCAGGCGAGGTTTGCCAGCCGAGCGGTCGGCAGCCGTCTGTTCAACGCCGTCACCCGCCGTGCGCTCGTGCCCGACGTGCCCGACACGCAGTGCGGGCTCAAGGGTTTCACGGGCTCGGCTGCCGAAGAGCTGTTCGGCCGCTCGCGGCTCGACGGGTTCGCGTTCGACGTCGAAATCTTGTGGCTGGCTCAAGCGAGCGACATGCGTGTGGCCGACGTGCCGGTCTCACTTGAGCGCGCCGCGGCGTCGACGGTCTCGACGCTGCGCGACGCGACGCTGATGCTGCGCGACGTGCTGCGCGTGCGCCGGTGGGTGGCGAAAGGTCGCTACGAGTGAGTGCGTTGGCGACTGCGCCCGCTCACATCGACGCGGTGGCGCTGGGTGACGGCGGCGCGTCGGGCATCGTGAAGGCGTACGACGTGCGGGGGCTGTGCCCGGCCGAGCTGACCGAAGAGGCGGCGCGAGCGTTGGGCGCGGCGTTCGCGCACCACTGCGGCGCGAACCGCGTCGTCGTCGGCCGAGACGTGCGCACCACCAGCGACATGCTGTTCGCCGCGTTCACCGAAGGCGTCACCGCGCTGGGCGTCGACGTGGTCGACCTCGGGCTCGCGTCGACCGACTTGTTGTATTTCGCCTCCGGGCGCTTGAGCTGTCCCGGCGCGATGATCACCGCGTCGCACAACCCGGCCGCCTACAACGGCATCAAGCTGTGCGGCCCGGCGGCCGCGCCGATCGGCATCGAGTCGGGTTTGGCCGAAGTCGCGCAGCTAGCCAGCCGGGGCACGGCCGCTTACCGCGCCGGCGGATTGCCCGCGACACCTGGGCGCGTGCGCGAGCGCGACCTGCTCGGTGAGTTCGTCGACCACGTGCTCAGCTTTGTCACGCCCGACACCATCGGCGGCCTGCGAGTCGTCGCGGACACCGCGAACGGCATGGGTGGCCTGGTGCTGCCGGCGGTCTTCGAGCGGCTCGACTGCGAACTCGACGTGCTCTACGGCGAGCTCGACGGCACGTTCCCCAACCACCCGGCCGACCCCATCAACCCCGAAAACCAAGCCGACCTGCGCGCCGCCGTGCACGAGCGAAGCGCCGACGTCGGCCTCGCCTTCGACGGCGACGCGGACCGCGTGTTCGTCGTCGACGAGCGAGCCAGCTCGGTGAGCGGCTCTGAGGTGACCGCGCTGGTCGCGTCGCGCGTGCTGCGGCGCGAGGGGCCCGGCCCGATCCTTCACAACCTGATCTGCTCGCGCGCCGTGGGTGAGGTGATCGCCGAGTGCGGCGGCACGCCGGTGCGCACCAAGGTCGGGCACAGCTACATCAAAGCCGAGATGGCGGCGACCGGCGCCGCGTTCGGCGGCGAGCACAGCGGGCACTACTACTTCGCTCGCAACTACCGGGCCGACTCTGGTCTCATCGCGACGGTCGTGCTGCTAGAGCAGCTGTGCGAGAGCGGCGGTTCGCTCAGCGAGCTGCTGGCACCGTTTCGTCGCTACGCGCACTCGGGTGAGGTCAATCTCGCCGTCGTCGACCCGCACCGAGCCATCGAGCAGGTCGCGCAGCGCTACGCCGCGTCGCCGCTCGCTGTGGCGCACGACCGCCTCGACGGGCTCAGCGTTGATTGTGGCGACTGGTGGTTCAACGTGCGAGCTTCGAACACTGAAGCGCTGCTGCGGCTCAACCTCGAAGCCGTCGACGCCGACGTCGTTGCGACCCAGACCGCCAAGCTCGTTGACTGGCTGACCTGATGAGCCCGATCCGATGAGCCCGATCCGATGAGCTTGCCCGCAGACCTGCTTGCCATCTTGGCGTGCCCGCAAGACAAGGGCCCCCTCTACTACATCGAAGACCAAGACGTGCTCTACAACCCGCGGCTTAGCTGCACCTATGAGGTGCGCAGCCGCATACCGGTGATGCTGATCGAAGAGCGCACCAACCTCGACGCCGACGCCGCGAGCAAGCTCGACCAGCTCGTCGCCGAGCGGGGGTTGTCGCTGAACTTCGAGCCGCGCGGCGACGCAGCGCGCGACACGGTCGGCATGCGGGCCGCGTGGGAGGGGCTGGCTAGCCAAGCGGCGGCGGCGTTTGCTGCTGCACAGCCGTTCGCCGCCGCGGTGAGCGAGATGGGTCGGGCGCGCTGGGGCGCGGGCCAGCCCGTTTCGGGTCGGCCGAGCAACGTCGTCGTCGCGGGCATGGGCGGCTCGGGCATCGCCGGCGACATCGTCGCCGCCGTCACGGCCGACGTGCGCACCGTGCCGCTCGAGGTCGTCAAGGGCTACGAGCTGGGCGGCTACGTGAACGACGAGACGCTCGTGCTTGCGGTCAGCTTCAGCGGCAACACCGAAGAGACCGTCGCGGTCGCGCAGGTCGCGCTCGACGCGGGCGCGGCGCTGGCGGCGGTCACCTGCGGCGGACAGCTGGGTGAGATGGCGGCGAGCGCGGGCGCGCCGGTGTTCACGGTTGACGAGACCATTCCGATGCCCCGAGCCGCGGTCGCGGCGATCTCGATGGCGCCGCTCGCCGCGCTCGACGCGCTGGGCGTGCTGGGCGCGCGCGAGCGCGCTCTCGCCGACGACGTCGCGGAGGTCGTCGAGCGTCTAGAGGCGCGCACCGCCGAGCTGACGGCTCTGGGCGCAGACGCGTTCGGCAAGCCGTTCACCAGCCGAGCAGACAGCTTTGACGACCGCCTCATCACCCTCACCGCGGCCGGTCAGCTCGGCGCGACCGCTGCAGGTCGGTGGAAGACGCAGATCAACGAGAACGCCAAGCTGCCCGCGATGACCTCGGCCGTGCCCGAGCTGTGCCACAACGAGCTGACCGGCTGGAACATCCACCCCGCATACGCGGGCGCCGTGACGCCGATCTTCTTGCGACACGGCTTCGAGCACCAACAGAACCGGCGGCGCCTTGAGTTCTTTCGCCAAGTGCTGACCCAAGCCGGCATCGGTGAGCCGATCGAGGTAGCCGCGCAGGGTCGCTCGGGGTTGGCGCAGCTGTTTGATTTGATCTGCGTGGGCGACTTTTTCTCACTAGAGCTAGCCGCCGCGCTGGGGCGCGACCCGGGCCCGGTCGACGTGCTGTTCGAGCTCAAGTCGTTTCTCGCCAACGAAGGCGCGCAAGACGACGCAGAAGAAGGAGAGCCCACGTGAGCGAACACGCATCGGTCGCGCCGGCCGACCTGCCGCCCTTCGCCGTGGCAGACATCGGCCTCGCGCCGGCCGGACGCACCCAGATCGAGCTAGCCGAAAACGAGATGCCCGGGCTGATGGAGTTGCGTGCCCGCTACGCCGACACGCAGCCGCTCGCCGGGGCTCGCATCAGCGGCTCGCTGCACATGACCGTGCAGACGGCGGTGCTGATCGAGACGCTCACCGCGCTCGGCGCGCAGGTGCGGTGGGCGTCGTGCAACATCTTCTCCACTCAAGACGAAGCCGCCGCCGCGGTCGCCGTCGGGCCCGGCGGCACAGCCGACGACCCGCGCGGCGTCGCCGTGTTCGCGTGGAAGGGCGAGACGCTCGATGAGTATTGGTGGTGCAACTACGCGGCGCTGCGCTGGCCCGGCGCCGGCGGTGAGGCGGGCGTGAGCGCGGGCCCGACGCTGGTGGTCGACGATGGCGGCGACGCGACGATGCTGCTCCACGACGGCGCCCGCTTCGAGGCGACAGGCGAGGTGCCGACGCCCACCGACGACGACTCGGCCGACCTCGCCGCGATGCTGCAGCTGTTTCGTGCCGTAGCTGCCGACCCGACGTCTGGCTCGTTCTGGCGCGACGCCGCCGCTGGCACCTTGGGCGTCAGCGAAGAAACCACCGCGGGCGTGGCGCGCCTCTACCGGCTCGCCGAAGACGGCGACCTGCTGTTCCCCGCTTACAACGTCAACGATTCGGTCACCAAGAGCAAGTTCGACAACCTCTACGGCTGCCGCCACAGCCTCATCGACGGCATCAACCGGGCGACCGACCTGATGCTGGGCGGCAAGGTCGCGTTCGTCGCCGGCTACGGCGAGGTCGGCAAGGGCTGCGCGGATTCGCTGCGCGGGCAGGGCTGCCGGGTGATCGTCGGTGAGATCGACCCCATCAACGCGATGCAGGCGCTGATGGAAGGCTTTGAGGTGAACCGCCTCGAGAACGTGCTGCGCGACGTCGACGTGTTCGTCACCGCGACCAGCAACCGCGACGTCATCACCGCCGAGCACATGACCCAGATGAAGCACCAGGCGGTCGTGTGCAACATCGGCCACTTCGACAACGAGATCGACGTCGCCGGACTGCATGCGATGTCGGACGTGCAGCGGCGCAACGTCAAGCCGCAGGTCGATGAGTACGTGTTTCCCGACGGGCACAGCATCTTGCTGCTGTCCGAAGGCAGGCTCGTCAACTTGGGCAACGCGACCGGCCACCCGAGCTTTGTGATGTCGATGAGCTTCACCAACCAGGTGCTCGCGCAGCTCGAGCTGCACGCCAACCACAGCCAGCTAGAAGCGCAGGTGTACCTGCTGCCCAAGCACCTAGACGAAGAGGTCGCCCGGCTGCACCTAGAGCGCTTGGGCGGCAAGCTCACCCGGCTCACCGCGACCCAAGCTGGCTACCTGGGCGTAGACGTCGGCGGGCCCTACAAGCCCGACCGCTACCGCTACTAGCCGCTCGCGTTCCGGCCAGCAAGCCCAGGCCGGCCGAGAAACTCGAGGCGGGTGCGGCGCGCTCGCGCGCGACGCTGTGGCGATGCTGTTCGAGGTTCGCTGCCCTGGGTGCCGGGCCGCTCGCTGGTGCCCGTGCCCCGCGTGCGTCGACGCGCTGGTGCCGCCGCAGCCCGACGCGCTGAGTGGCACCGTCGGCGCGGGCGCGCTGTTTTCCTACGAAGGAGTCGGT
Source organism: uncultured Acidimicrobiales bacterium (assembly GCA_964424585.1). Taxonomy (GTDB): domain Bacteria; phylum Actinomycetota; class Acidimicrobiia; order Acidimicrobiales; family Poriferisodalaceae; genus CAYRJD01. The sequence goes on from CAYRJD010000080.1 coordinate 18,869, forward strand.
CGGCAGTTCGTGGGCGCGCTCAAGTTCCGCCGCCAGCACGCCATCGCCCGGTGGCTGGCCGAAGGGCTGGCGGTGAACGTGGCGCGCACTGGCCAGACGTTTAGCGCGGTCACCTGGCCGCCGACCACGACCAAGCGACGACAACGCCGCGGCTTCGATCAGGCGCAGCTGCTGGCGCGCCTGACTGCTCGTCAGCTGCGAGCGCCGCTGCGCAGCCTGCTGCGACGCTGCGACGACGCAGCCCAGACGGGTCGCGGCCGCAGCGACCGTCAAGCGGGCCCGGCATTCGCGCCGCGTGGTGCGCCGCCCGCCGGGGTCGTGCTGCTGATTGACGACGTGGTGACCACCGGCGCGACCGCGCGGAGCGCGACCCGCGCGCTGCTAGCCGGCGGCGCGACCGGCGTCTACGTGATGGCGGTCGCGAAGACGCCAGAGCTTGGGCGCGCTCGTAGCATCTGTGACCCGACCTAGACGAAGGGCTACGCATGCAGGTCAGCATCACCGGACGAGGCGTCGACGTGCGCGACGACGTGCGCGCCGCCGTCGAACGCAAGATCGGCGCGCTCGACCGTTTCGTTCCCGACCTCGACCGCGCCGAGGTCGTGTTTCGCCGTGAGAACAACCCGCGCATCTCAGACAGCGATCAGGTTGAGGTGACGCTGCGCGGGCACGGTCACTTCGTGCGGGCATCGGTCGCGGCCACCGACCAGCACCAGGCCGTCGACTTGGCGGTGGGCAAGCTCGGCAAGCAGCTCCGCAAGCTGAAGACGCGGGTGGTGCGGCGGCATCGTCCGAACCAGCACCGAGCCGACGCGCACCATCCGCTGTCTCGCCTCACGCCCGACGAGCCGGCGGCCGACGGCGCGCCCGGCGACGGGGCACCCGGCGACGAAGCGTGGGTGCCGAAGATCGTGCGGCGCAAGCAGTTCGAGCTTGAGCTGATGGACCCAGACGAAGCCGCCGCCCGCATGCTGCTGCTCGACCACGACTTCTTCCTCTTCGTCAACGCAGACACCAACAAGCCGGCTGTCGTCTACCTGCGTCACGACTCCGGCGCCGGCCTCATCGAGATCGATAACTGAAAATCTCTTAGCCCCGTCGCAGGTGCCATCGGTATCCTCAAATTTGTGGGCCTAGTGCAACGTGTGCTTCGAGCGGGCGAGGGCAAGAAGATTCGCGCGCTCGAAGCGATCGTGCCTGAGATCAACGCCGTCGAGGGCGACGTCAGCGCGCTCAGCGACGAAGCGTTGGCGGCGAAGACCGGCGAGTTCCGCCAGCGCCTAGAGCGAGGCGCCGACCTGCACGACTTGCTGGTGGAGGCGTTCGCGGTGGTGCGCGAGGCAGCGCGGCGCAAGATCGGGCAGCGACACTTCGACGTGCAGCTGATGGGCGGAGCGGCGCTGCACTTCGGCTGGGTCGCTGAGATGCGCACCGGCGAAGGCAAGACGCTGGTGTCGACGCTGCCCGCGTATCTCAACGCGCTCGGCGGAAAGGGCGTGCACCTGGTCACCGTCAACGACTACCTGGCGTCGCGCGATGCCGCGTGGATGGGGCAGATTCATCGCTTTCTGGGCCTAGACGTCGGCCTGGTCGTGCCGAGCAGAGACGACGCCGCGCACAAGCGAGCGCAATACGCCGCCGACATCACCTACGGCACCAACAACGAGATGGGCTTCGACTACCTGCGCGACAACATGGCGCCGTCGGCTGCCGAGCAGACCCAGCGCGGCCACAACTACTGCATCGTCGATGAGGTCGACTCGATTCTCATCGACGAAGCTCGCACGCCGCTCATCATCTCGGGGCGTGTCTCTGAAGCCGTCGCGCTCTACGGGCAGTTCGCTCGCATCGTCAAGGGGCTGCGGCGCGACGTCGACTACGAGGTGGAAGAAGACAAGCGCAACGTCGCCGTGCTTGAGCCGGGCATCGAGGCGGTCGAGGCGGCGCTCGGCGTCGACAATCTCTACGACGAGGTGTCGTCAAACCTCGTGCACCAGCTGCGTGCGGCGCTGCGCGCGAAAGAGCTGTTCAAGCGCGACCGCGACTACGTGGTCGCCGACGGCGAGGTGAAGATCGTCGACGAGTTCACCGGCCGCATCTTGGAAGGTCGCCGGTGGAGCGACGGGCTGCACCAAGCGGTCGAAGCGAAAGAGGGCGTCGCGGTGAAAGAAGAAAACCAGACGCTCGCCACGGTGACGCTGCAGAACTACTTCCGTCTCTACGACAAGCTCGCCGGCATGACGGGAACGGCGACGACCGAAGCGGCCGAGTTCGGCAACACCTACAAGCTCGACGTGGTGCCCATTCCCACGCACAAGACGACCATTCGCGACGACGCCGCCGACCTCGTCTACCCGACCGAAGAGGCGAAGATCAACGCGGTCGTCGAAGACATCGCCGAGCGCAGCGAGACCGGGCAGCCGGTGCTGGTGGGCACGGTGAGCGTCGAGAACTCAGAGAAGGTGTCGACCGCGCTGTCGAAGCGGGGCATCAAGCACAACGTGCTCAACGCGAAAGAGCATCACCGCGAGGCAGAGATCATCACTCAAGCAGGGCAGCCGTCGACGGTGACGGTCGCGACGAACATGGCTGGGCGTGGGGTCGACATCTTGCTGGGCGGCAACCCCGAGGGGCTGGCGAGGCGCGACCTGCTGCGTGAGAAGCTCGACCCCGACGACCCCGACAACGCCGACGCGCTCGCCGCGGCGCTGCGCAAGCACGCTAAGACGTGCGAGACGCAGCGCGACGAGGTGCTGGCGTTGGGCGGGCTGTACGTGCTGGGCACCGAGCGCCACGAGTCGCGGCGCATCGACAACCAGCTGCGAGGCCGGGCTGGTCGTCAGGGCGACCCGGGCGAGAGCCGGTTCTACCTGTCGCTCGAAGACGAGCTGATGCAGCGCTTCGGCAGCGGCGCGGTGAACTGGATTTTGAGCAAGGCGATGAGCCCAGACGAGCCGCTCGAGATGAAGGCGGTCACCCGGGCGATCGAGAAGGCGCAGAGCCAGGTCGAGCAGCGCAACGCCGAGTCGCGCAAGAACGTCCTCAAATACGACGAGGTGATGAACCAGCAGCGCAAGGTGATCTACGCGCGGCGCGAGCAGATACTGAACGGCGGCGACCTGCGGCCGCTGGCGCTCGAACAGATCACCGAAGCGTCAGACGACATCGTCGACGACCACTGCGGCGACGCGCCGAACGCGGACTGGGACGTCGACGGCGTGATATCTGCGGTGGGTGAGTTTTGGCCGACCCAGCTGACCGCCGACGACGTGGTTGGTTGCGGAACGGCCGACGACGTCGCGGACATGCTGATCGAAGAGGGCGAGAAGCACTTCGCCGAGCGTGAGACGGAGATCGGGGTTGAGCTGATGCGCGCGGCCGAGCGGCAGGTGCTGTTGCAGCTCATCGACAACCGCTGGCGTGAGCATCTGTACGAAATGGATCACCTGCGCGACGGCATTCACCTGCGGGGCATCGGGCAGAAAGACCCGGTGGCGGAGTGGCAGCGCGAGGGCTACGACATGTTCAAGAGCATGCTGAGCGACGCCTATCGCGACTTTTTGAAATACATCATGCGGCTTGAAGCGGTGCCTGCCGAGCGAGTGGCGGCGGTGCGTGCCGGGTCTGCTGCAAACGGGGCTGCTGTGAACGGGGCGGCTGTGAACGGGGCGGCGGGCGCGCTCGGTGCGGCCATCGGCGCCCCTGGTGAGGCTGCCGGTGAGGCTGCTGCTGGGCAGCGGTCTGCTGACGGCCGGCGCGCGGCCAGCCAGAACGGCGCGCCGCCTGCGCGTGCGCCTGCGTCGGCCGGCCCGCAGCGCCAGCCGGCGCTCACCTACACGTCGGCCGACGACGCCACGCCTGCGCTGGGCGGCCAAGCGACCCAGCCTGCGGCGTCTGGCGGGGCAACCGCGACCGCGACCAAGCAGGGGCGCAACGAGCCGTGCGCGTGTGGCTCGGGTCGCAAGTTCAAGCACTGCCATGGCCGGTGAACCAGGTTGTCAGCGCAGTGGGGCGAGTACGCCGACGAACTAGATCAACTTCGCGGTCGCGTCGATGCGGCGCGCCGCTACCTGCGCGTCGCTGAGGTCACCGCCGAGCACGCCGAGCTGACTAGGCGTGCTGGCGACGCGAACCTGTGGGACGACGCGGACGAGGCGCGCGTCGTCACGCGCAAGCTCGCCGAGCTAGCCGACACGCTGGAGCGCTTCGAGCGGGTGCGGTCAGCTCTCGACGACGCCGAAGCGCTCGCCGAGCTGGTCGTCGAGGCCCGCGACGTCGACGAGAGCTCCCACGAGAGCGCCGAGAGCGCCGAGCTGCGCGCCGAAGTCGTCGACGCCATCGCGCAGCTCGCCGCCGAGCTTGACGAGCTCGAGCTGCTGAGCTTGCTGGGCGACGAGCACGACCCCAACGACGCGATCTGCGAGATCAACTCGGGCGCGGGCGGCACCGACGCGTGCGACTGGGCCGAGATGATGCTGCGCATGTACCAGCGGTGGTCTGAGCAGCGCGGCTACGCGGTCGAGCTGCTGGAGGCGACCGACGGCGGCGAAGCGGGCCTGAGTTCGGCGACGTTCGTCGTGCGTGGCCGTCACGCTTTCGGCTTTCTGAAAGCCGAGCGTGGGGTGCACCGGCTCATTCGGTTTTCGCCGTTCGACTCGAGCGGGCGTCGACACACCGCGTTCGCGTCTTTGTCGGTGGTGCCGCTGTTTGATGAGGTGACCGACGAGGTCGCCATCGACCCGGCCGATTTGCGCGTCGACACGTACCGGTCGTCGGGCGCGGGCGGCCAGCACGTCAACGTGACCGACTCGGCGGTGCGCATCACGCACCTGCCGACCGGGGTGGTGGTGGCGTGTCAGAACGAACGCAGCCAGCACCAAAACAAAGACCGCGCCCTGCAGATGCTGGCGGCGAAGCTGGCTGACTTGGCGCGCCGTGAGCGCGAGGCAGAGATGTCGGCGCTGGCGGGCGAACAGCGTGAGGTGGCGTGGGGCAGCCAGATTCGCACCTACACGCTGCACCCAGATCAGCGCATCAAAGATCACCGCACGGGCGTCGAGATCGGCAACATCGAGCCGGTGCTAGACGGCGGGCTAGACGGCTTGATGGAGGCGTACCTTCGGTGGGCGCGCTCACAGTCCGCGTAAACGCCGCCGTACAGTTACGCCTAGATGATTCGCCTAGAGAACGTCAGCAAGTCGTATGCCGGTGAGACGCTGGCGCTCGACGACGTGTCGCTTGAGGTGACCAAGGGCGAGTTCGTTTTCTTGGTCGGCGCTTCGGGTTCGGGCAAGTCGACGATGCTGCGGCTGCTGACTCGTGAAGAGCGGGTGAGTTCGGGGCAGATTCACGTGGCGGGCAAAGATCTGGTGCGTCTCAGCACGTGGAAGGTGCCGTACCTGCGGCGCAACGTCGGCAGCGTGTTCCAAGATTTCAAGCTGCTGGAGAAGAAGACCGTCTATGAGAACGTCGCGTTCGCGCTGGAGGTGATCGGGCGGCCAGAGAGCGTGATGCGGCGGCACGTGCCCGCGATTTTGGAGCTGGTGGGGCTGGCGGGCAAGGAAGACCGGTTTCCTAACGAGCTTTCCGGCGGCGAGCAGCAGCGCGTCAGCATCGCTCGGGCGTTCGTCAATCGGCCGCTCATCTTGCTGGCTGACGAGCCGACCGGAAACCTAGACCCCGACACGTCGTATGAGCTGATGGGGCTGTTAGATCGCATCAACCGGATGGGCACGACCGTGGTGATGGCGACGCACGACCATCACACCGTCAACGTGATGAAGCGCCGGGTGCTCGAGCTGGTGTCGGGGCGGCTCGTGCGTGACGACGCGCAGGGTGGCTACCGTCGAAGCGAAGGTGAGCCGGTCGCCGCGTGAACCGCCTGCGCTACTTCAGCCGTGAGACGTGGAACAACCTGCGCCGCAACCTCACGCTCACCATCGCCGCGACGGTGACGGTCGCGGTGGGCGTGCTGCTGGTCGGCATGGGGCTGATGGCTCGCTACGCCAGCGGCAATGCGCTGGGGCGCTGGGAGGGCGGGGTGCAGTTTGAGGTGTTTTTGAATCCCGACATCACCGGCGATCAGCTCGACGCCGCGGGGCTGGCGCTCACCGAGCATCCCGAGGTTGAGCGGGTGGAGTTCTTTTCTAAGCAAGACGCGTATGCGCTGCTGGCGCAGACGCTCGATGAGGCGTCGATCGCGCAGATCGAGGCCGACGATTTGCCTGCGAGTTACCGGGTGGTGCCGACGTCTGCGAACGCGCCGCTGATCGAGAGCTTGGCGGCGCAGATACGCGAGTGGCCGGGCGTGCTGTCGGTCGAAACCGGGCGAGCGCAGATCGACGCGATACGCGCGTGGTTTACGTCTTTTCGGTGGATCGTGCTGTTGTTGTCGATACTGCTCTCCGCGGTGAGCGTCGTGCTGATCATCAACTCGATACGGGTGGCGATGGTGGCGCGGCGAAGAGAGATCGAGGTGATGAAGCTGGTCGGCGCGACCAACGGGTTCATTCGCACGCCGTTCATGCTTGAGGGAATGGTGCACGGGCTGGTCGGCGGCGTGATCGGCGCGGTGGCGGCGGGGTTTTTGCGCAACCACGTCGAAGACCTGTTCACTCGCAGCGACGTGCTGGCGTTCTTCCGCACGTTCGTGGTAACACCTGGGCAGTTCCGGACGGTGGTTGTGCTGACTGTCGCGGCGGGTGTGCTGGTGGGCGCGATCGGCTCGGCGGTGGGCGCGAACCGGTTCCTAGACGTGTAGCTGCGCCGATGCCACGGTCACGCAGCCCGTTTCGGCCCGGATACGGCAACCGTTTGGTCTCGTTTGCGGATTACGAGGGACGCGTCGGGGCTGTGCGACAGCAGCTGGGGCGCGCAGAGGAAGTCGGCAGCCCGTTCGTGAACGTCACAGGACACACCGCTTCCGGCAAATCGTGCGCACTGCTGCTGCTCGGTCTTGAGACGAGAGCCGAGGGTTGGGCGGTCGACTTGAAGTTCATCGCTTCGGTGGGGGAGCGAGCGAAGGGCGGGATCGCGGGTTCGGTTGTGCAGCAAGTGGCCGACGCTCTGCTGAGTGGCATTGATACCGAGCGAGAACATCCGGCTGCCCGACACGGGGAGGTGTTGGCGTGGGCGGAGAGGAACAGGTGGCGCGATCTCACCGCAGCCACCGCAGTCCGTGAGCTTCGCCGCGCTTGTGAGCTGCTGGGCGGCCACGGCACGGGGGTGTTGGTGGTGCTCGACGAAGCGCAGGGCCTTCAGCCGGTGAAGCTGTCGAAGTTCGCTCAAGTGACCCAGAAGCTGTTCGATGAGGGGCTGCCAATTCGGGTGGTGTGTTGCGGCATTCCGCCGTACGTCCAGGAGGTGCTGCCGAGTGTGACCGTGGCGCAGCTGCGTGATGCTCCGACGGTGATTGTGCGGAGCCTGCTGCCGCATCAGACCCGCGAGTGTGTGGTTGCGACTGCTGCCGCGGCAGACGGTTCGTTTACGGACGGAGCGCTGGATTTCATCGTTCGCGAGTCGCACGGGGCTGCGTACTGGATGCAGCTGCTGGGCAAGTACGCGTGGGAGTTCGCCGACCATGTCGGCGTCGGTCGCAAGGGAGGCATGCGGGTGACGCTGCGTCACACCAAGAAGGCCTACAACTACGCGACGGCGAGGTACGAGGAAGCGACAAGCTATCCCCTATGGGCGTATGACCTGCGAGAAATCGACCGCGAGGTGATTGCCACGGTCGAGGTGTCGGAGGTGCGCGACGAACAAGCTGCTGTGGCCGCCACCAGCGCGCGGACGGGGCTAGCCGAGGAGGAATGCCGGGCCGCACTTCGGGACAACATCGATCTCGGGGTGCTGTCGCAGCCCGAGGGCAAGTTGGTGCTTGAGGGGCCGGTGCGCTTGCAGTCCATCGGCTGGTGTCCGGACAGCATGGAGGGTGAAGAGTGGGCCGCAGCGAAGCGGGCGTTCGAGCGTCGTCAGAGCGACGCGGCGCTGCGATTGCCGTGGCCATCTGATGCCGAAAGAGCGGGCGGCCCGCTCTGGATGATGCAAGACCCCGGCCACCTCAGCTGGCGACTGGGCTGACGGCTGTCTAAGGTGAGCGGCCCCTGGGCGTTTGCCCGCGACCATCTCTGCGTGCGAAGGAGCAGTCAGTGAGCGATTATGCGACCATTCTCTATGAGGTTGACGGGCCGGTTTTGACCATCACGCTCAACCGCCCCGAGCGGCTGAACGCGTTCACCAGCCGCATGCAGGGCGAGGTGATTGCGGCGCTCGACGCTGCGGATGCCGACGACGCCATTCGGGCGGTGATCTTCACCGGCGCAGGCCGGGGCTACTGCGCTGGCGCGGACTTGAGCCGGGGCGACGACACGTTCGACTTTGACAACCAAGACGAGGGCGCCAAAGCCGAGCGGCAGCGTGCCGAGGGCCGTCAAGCGGGCGACACGGCGTGGATGCGCGACGGCGGCGGGTTGCTGACGCTGCGGCTGTATGAGTTCAACAAGCCGTTGATTGCGGCGATCAACGGGCCGGCCGTGGGGGTCGGCATCACGATGACGCTGGCGATGGACGTGCGGCTGGCGTCGACGGCGGCGCGGATGGGTTTCGTGTTCAGCCGCCGAGGGTTGGTGCCCGAGGCGTGCAGCTCGTATTTTTTGCCGCGGGTGGTGGGTATTGGCAAGGCGCTCGAATGGACCTATAGCGGGCGGGTGTTTGAGGCCGACGAGGCGCTGGCGGCGGGGCTGGTGACGGCGTTGCACGAGCCGGATGACCTGCTGGGTGCGGCGCGCGAGTTGGCGCTTGAGATCGCTAAGAACACGTCTGCGGTTTCGGTGGCAATGATCAGGCACATGATGTGGCGGATGCTCGGGGCGGATCATCCGATGGAGGCGCACAAGATCGACAGCCGCGGCATCTTCCACTTGGGGCGAGGCGCGGACGCGAAGGAGGGCGTGAAGAGCTTCTTGGAGAAGCGGCCGCCGCAGTTCACGATGAAGCCGAGCACCGACATGCCGGAGTTTTTCCCGTGGTGGGAGGAGCGCGAGTTTTCGTAGCGGCTTGAGTTCGCGTCGCGTGTCGACGCCGCCGTTTCCGAGCGCGCTCGTCGAGCACTTGGACCGCGCCGGCCACTCGCTGCTGGTGGCGCACGACGAGCCAGAGCTAGATGGTCGCGCTCGCTTCGTTGACCTCTTCTGCGACCGCTCGTCGCCGCGCTCGGTTGGCTCGACCCAACTGCGTGCGGGCCGGTGGGTGCACCTGCTCGCCGCGCGTGACTACCTGGGCGCCGTCGCCGCGGTGCGTTCGCTGCGCGCCGCCGGGCACGCCGCCACGCTCGGCCCAGCCGACCCGACGCACCTGCTGGGGTGGAACACTCGCAACCAACCCACCTGGGTGACGCCGGAGCGGGTGGTCTGCTTTCCGTGGGTCGACGTGGGCGCTGACGCTCTCGCGCTCGAAGTCGACCCGGGCGCCGCTTTCGGCGCGGGCAACCACCCGAGCACCTTGTTGTTGCTTCGTTGGTTGGCTGCGCGCGCAGCAGCTCGTCGCGAGACGTCCCGCTGCGAGATGAACGACGACGGCTTGGCAGGAGCAGCGGTGCTCGACGTCGGCTGCGGCACCGGCGTGCTGGCGCTGTTCGCCGCCGCGCTGGGCGCGCAGCGTGTCGTCGGCGTCGACGTCGACCCCGCGGCCGTCGACGCGTCGCGCGTCAACGCTTCGCGCAACGCTCTGGCCTGCCGTGCCAGGTTCAGCGCTACGCCGCTCGCCGAGGTCGTCGGTCGAGGCGCCCGCTTCGACGTCGTCGTCGCCAACATCGACGCGGCCACGCTTGGTTCGCTGGCGGCGAACTTGGTCGCGGCGCTCGCGGTGGGCGGCGTCTTCGCCGTGAGCGGCATCTCGCCCGCGCAGGTCAGCGTCACCGCCGCCGCGTTTCGTGCCGCGGGCGCGCACGTCGAGCGGTCGTCTGTCGGCTCACCGGCTGCGTTGCGCCTTGACGACTACTGCGTGCTGGTAGGTTCGGGGCCATGCATGTAGGTATGTCTGTCATCTTTCAGAACCCGGGCGAGCAGATCGCCGACCGGCAGGTTTACGCCAACGACTTGTCGCTGGCGCTGCAGGCGGAGCCGCTGGGGTTTGAGTCGATTTGGAGCGTCGAGCACCACTTCACCGATTACACGATGTGTCCGGACGTGCTGCAGTTTCTGACCTACATGGCGGGGGCGACTGAGAAGGTCAAGCTCGGGTCGATGGTGTGCGTGCTGCCGTGGCACGACCCGCTGCGGGTGGTCGAGCAGGTGTCGATGCTCGACAACCTGTCGCAGGGGCGGCTGATTTTGGGGCTGGGCCGGGGCACCGGCAAGGTCGAGTTTGACGGGTTTCGTACGCCGATGGCGACGGCTCGGCAGCAGTTCGCCGAGAGCACCGAGATGCTGCTGAAGGCGCTCGAGAACGGCTACGCGGAGTTCGACGGCGAGATCGTGCGTCAGCCGCGGGTCGACATTCGGCCGAGGCCGTGGGGGTCGATGCGTGGGCGGGTGTATGCGGCGGCGGTGTCGCCCGACTCGGCTCGGATCATGGCGGAGATGGGGGTGGGCATTCTCATCGTGCCGCAGAAGCCGTGGAAGGCGGTCGAGCAGGAGCTGCAGGACTACCGCGATGTTTACCGCGACGCGAACGACGCCGAACCGCCGCCGCCGTTGGTGGCGGGTTGGACGTTGGTCGATGAGAGCGCCGATCGGGCCGAGGAGATGGCTCGCACCTACATCGGCGGCTACTGGGATTCGATCATCAAGCACTACCAGTTCGATCAGCCGCACCTCAAGGACACGCCTGGCTACGAGCATCACGGGCTGATGTACGACCGGCTGATGGCGCCGGGCGGGATGGAGGCGATGACCGATTTCTTCGTCGGGCTGCAGCTGTGGGGCACGCCCGAACAGGTGGTGGAGAAGATCGTTCACCTGCAAGATCGCACGTTTATGGACGGCTACATGGGCGTGTTCAGCTTCGCCGGAATGCCGCCGGAAGAGGCCGACCGCAACATGAAGCTGTTTGCCGCAAAGGTGATGCCCGAGCTGAAGGCGCTCGCTCCCGTCCACGAACGCCTCGGCATGGCCGCCTAGCGCTCGTGCTGGCGGTAGTCGGTGCGATCATCGTGGCGCTGGTCGTGCTGCTGGCGTTCGTGTTTGTGCACCTCTACGCCCTGAGCCGCCGCGTGCGTCAGCTGGCCGTGCGGGTCGACCTGCTCACGGCTGGCCACGGCGAGCCTGGGCTTCCCGCTGCTACTCGCCAGCAACCTGCTGCGCCGCAACCTCCGCGTTCGCTCCCTGACGCCGGGCAGCCTTCCGGGGGTTCACCTGCCGATTAGTCGGCGATGGCATCGGTTTGGTTCGGCCCTAAGCGTTCTTGCGCCAGAAGAAGTTGCGTTTCGGGTAGACGGCCTCAACCCAGACCATGCATCCGTTGGCAGGGTCGTCGGTTGACAGCCAACTGTCGTGCTCTTCGTCTAGAGGATCTATGAGAGTTCCATAGCCCGTGCTCACTTCGTTGAACATGGCAGTAGCATTGGAAGCTCTTTGCCAATGGAGTCTGACATCAGCCACTACGTTGTTGTCATCATACAATAGCACAATAGCTACGAACAAGCGTTGTAGGTGCAGCCAAGCCCACATCCTCCTTGCTAGCGACCACGTTGGACGCGGCGGTCTAAGAACTCTCTCAAGCGCGTCAATCAGGTCTGCTCCCTTCGACAGGACGTGTTGTGTTAGCCGCTCAATGGTTTCTGCGTAGTCGATAAGACGGATGCGCTTGAGGTCGTAGTAGGTGTAGACCGCGCCAGCTACGGCAACGGACAGGAAGGCGAGGCCGAGCCACTGCTCTGTGGTCACAGCTTCAGGTAGATCGTCGCGCGCATCAGTTAGCGGCCGCGCGTGATGAGACGGTTGGAGCGGTCTCCAGGTGTGTTGCCGCCCTTGATGCGGCGAGGCGGCTTCTGCTCAGCGCCGGATTGCATCGCTCGCTTAGCGTCGCTGCTTTGTGGTTCGTCCTTTGCCATCGCTGTCTCCCTTGGCGCGGCGTTGGTTGGGTGCGGCCAGTCTAGTCGTGCAGGTTCAGCGTTCACGTCGCACAGCACTAGGCGGCGACCTCTGGTCTGCGCTCGTCGCGGGGTCTACCAGCGGCCGCGCGTGATGACACGGTTGGGGCGGTCTCCGGGCGTGTCGCCACCGATCACGTGCGGGGGGTTGCGCCTGTTGAGGGGGTCTCGCTTCTGGGGTTGCTTGTCTTCGCCGTCTTGCTGTTTGGCGTCGCCATCTTCTTGCTGGGTGTCCTTGTCCATCGTTCCCTCCTGCGGATGTGTCGGGGTGGTGCGGCCAGTCTAGTTAGCGGGCGGTGCGGCGCTTGTGGGTTCTTCCGGCGGGCCGAGTGCGTAGTTGACGGTGCTTGCGACCTCGGCGCGTAGCGGCATTCGGTGATCGCTGCGGTGTCTTGTGCTTGGGGTGCGCTCGTCGCTCGTCACACGCACGTGCGACTAGCGCGGTTCGGCGGCGTCTAACTGACAGCCTGCCTCGCCGCAGGCCAGGAGGTGGCAAGCGCCGCGCTGGGCGGTGCGCTTGTGGAGGAGTGTCGTCGACGGCAGTAGAGGGCGGTTTCTTCAGCGACTCGCTTTCGTTGCGGAACCACTTAGGTAGCTTCTTTCCAGGCTTTGGAAATACACGCTCGATCCAGACGATGCAACCACGCTCGGAGCTATGCCAAGCCAAGCCGTCGGGATACTCGTGCTCGCACCGAGTAGGCAGCGCCTCTGAACTTTCGTAGACACGGTTGTACATGTCCGTTGCCGTGGCGCATGTCTTCCACTCGAAGGTCACATCCATTACCTCGCGCGCTATCGGCTCGTAGGTCGCGATCGTGGCGCGAAACAGCGGTTTTCGCCTGATGATGGACCAAACTACCCTCAACAAGTACCAAGGTGGTGGTGGCGCTGTTGTCTTACGAATGAGGCGCAAGTCACACGGAATGTCTGCGTCAAACAGGTGCTGCAGTTGTAGCGTCAGCCTCTCCCTGCGATCCAGAAAACGCACGCGACTGAACGCCGCGTATGCGATGCCTGAACTAGCGGCACCTCCGACGGCGATGATGACGGGCGTTACCCATCCCCAGTCCTCCATTGCGCTTCGGCTTCCCGGAGTGCGGAACGCTTAGCGTCCGCGTGGGGCACCGTCGCGGCGCGGCAAGGGCATCTGCTCTGCGCCGACGAAGCCGTTGCTCCAACTGAGGTCGGGACGCGGCTTCGTTTCGGGCTCGTCCGAGGATGGCTCGGCCTCCGGCGTCTTTGTGGTGGGCTTCGGATCGCTCATGGGTGCTCCCAGGGAGTTTTGGGCTGACGTGTCCGACCCTACAGGCTCGGCGTTCACGTGCACGATGGTTTTCGCCGCGGCACGGCTGCGGGTGTTGGGTTGCGTCAGGCGGTGACGGAGGGTGTCCGCGCTGAAGGGCTGACGGCGGCTCCCAGTCGGCGCTACCAGCTGCGCGGACCCGAGCCGCTCGGTGGCGGCGGCATCCGGTCTTCGCCGACGAAGCCGTCGCTCCAGCTCCGGTCGGGCCACGGCGTCGTTTCGGGCTCGTCCGAGGATGGCTCGGCCTCCGTCACGGCCCGGCAGCGCGGCACGTTCGAGCGGCCACCGCAGTTCGGACACGTCCAGGTCGTCACGAGCACACCTCGCTTGTGGGCAGAGTTGCCGTCAGTTTGCCATTGTCGGTCGACCGCTGTGTGTCGTCGCTTTCCGGCGGCATCACTCGGTGACGGCGAAGGCCGCCTCGAAGGTTTCGCGCTCGGTGTCGGTCGCGATGCGCAGCGTCGCGGTGCTGACGGCGACGTCGGTGGTGGGCTTGTCGCCCGCGCCGGTCTCGGTGCCTTCGATGAGCTTCACCACGTCGTAGCCGGAGGTGACGTAGCCGAGCGGCGAGTAGATGGGCGGCAGGCCGGCTCCGTTCGGGCCGGTGACGATGAAGAACTGCGAGCCGTTGCTCGACGGGTCGCCCGAGTTCGCCATCGCCACGGCGCCCTCCCGATACCACCCTTGCCTGGCGAACCCGCCGGCGAAGCGGTAGCCGGGGCCGCCACGCCCGTCGAGGCGCTGCACGTCGCCTCCCTGCACGACGAAGCCGGGGACGACCCGGTGAAAGATCGTGTCGTCGAACGCGCCGTGCGCCGCGAGGACGACGAAGTTGTTGACGCTCACCGGGTCAACTTCCGGGTCGAGCACGACGGTGAAGTTGCCGAGCGTGGTGGCAAAGTCGACGGCGTAGAATTGGCTCTCGTCGATGCACAGCCGCGGCGCTCGGTCGAACTGGCGGCGGGGCTCGGCGGTGCCGTCGAGGGGCGGGCAGTCGCTGGCGGAGCCGGGCAGCCTGTTCGACACGGCGAGTGCGACCACCAGCTCGCCCACGAGCTGCGCCGTGTGCCAGCGGTCGGTGCCCGCGAGGCGTCGCAGGCTGTGCCCGGCGACCTTCGTCGACGGCACGGCTGCCTCGCCGCCGACGATCCAGCCGCCGGGACGGGCGGCGTCGAGGCGCGCCCGCTGGTCGTCGGAGATCGGCTCGTCGCGGGCGCCGGTCAGCACCACGCAGGTCGTGCCGATGGCCGCCGCGAGCGTGAACGCCGAGTAGAGGTCTGACTGCGCCGGTTCGTCCGATGCCACCACGACCGGCACGTGGTTGTCGCAGTCGCTCGTGGTGCCCGGCGGCAGCACGACCGCTCCCGCCGCCGCCGGCAGCAACGCCAGCACCGCAACGCCGACCATCGCCAGCCGCGCCGCACGGCGTCGAGGCTGTTTGTTGGCACAGATTGATCTGCGTAAGGTGAGCATCGTGTCTCCCTCTAAGGGACATGTGGCAGATGAACCTGGGCAAGACTACGGCCCCACGCAGCCAGGGGTGACATCATCACTATTGTTGAGGTGAAGATTACCACCGACGAGGCAGGTGATCACTTTGAGCAGTTACTGGCTCACAAGGACGAGATTGATGGGGCAGCCGGAGGTGGTTGACTGCGGCTAGTGGCTAGGCGGAGCGTCCGTCGGCGGGCGATAGGCGCCGATTGTCTCCTTGAAGATGTCGTTGAACGCGTCGAGCAGACGGCGTGCAATATAAGTGCCCCTGGTCTCTTCGTCGGGCACTAGCACCTCTGCGTCGACGAATTCGTAGAGCACCCGGCGCGCCTGTCGTTCGCTGCTGTCGTAGGACTCCGCCAACGACGCGATGCTGCAGACGGGTCGTTGAACCAGTCCTTCGAGCACTCGCAGACCGAGCGAGCCGCGCCGGAACGGAAAGCGTGCCTTCCACTCGTCGATTAACGCGACCAGGTTACGGCGCACCTCATGTGCCCGCTCGACGGCTGCCTTGCTGGCGTCGACGAACAGGCTGATGATAGGTCGAATGGCAGCTTCGTTCGTCGACAGCGACTCTTCGCTGTGAAACGCGTCGAGCGCCGCGATGTATCGGTCTCGTTGCGCCGCGAAGATCGCGCTCAGCGGCACGGTTGAGGCTTCGGTGACCAAGCCGTGGCGCGCCCACAGCATGTGCACGAGCGCTCTGCCAGTTCGACCGTTGCCGTCCGAGAAGGGGTGTATCTCCTCGAAGCGGGCGTGGGCGATGGCCGCCTGGACGATGGGGGAGATGTCGGTGCGTCGGCAGAAGTTCGACAAGTCGAGCAAGAGACGCGGCACGTCATCGGGCGTGGGCGGCACGAACGCAACGCCCGGCCCCGCGGGGCCATGCGTCTCCCGTTCGTCATCGGTGACGGTACGCGCCAGCAGCCAGTTCTGCTCTCGGCGCGGGAAACCGGGCATCCCTCTGTAGCCAGGTAGCTTCC
>CAYRJD010000081.1:0-78113 GCA_964424585.1 uncultured Acidimicrobiales bacterium
ACCTCGAGGTCATCGAAGCCGACGTCGTCATCAGCGCGGCAGGCATCTTCAACCCGCCGATCCGCCCCAACATCGACGGCCTCGAAAGCTGGGACGGCGAGCTGTGGCACACCGCCCGCTGGCCAGACGACGCCGACGTCACCAACAAGCACGTTGCCATCATCGGCAACGGTGCCAGCTGCATGCAGACCGCGCCAGAGATCCAAAACGACGTCGCCAGCCTCACCATCTACCAGCGCTCAAACCACTGGGCGGCGCCGTTCGACCAGTTCCGCAAGCCAGTGCCCGAACCGATGCGGCTGCTGTTTCGCGAGGTGCCGCTGTATCGAGCGTGGTATCGGGTGCGCCTCGGCTGGACGTTCAACGACCGCGTCCACTCCGCCCTGCAGCGCGACCCAAGCTGGGAGCACCCCGACCGCTCGCTCAATGCCACCAACGACGCGCACCGCGCCTACTTCACCCGCTACGTGAAAGACGAACTCGGCGACCGCGCCGACGACTTGCTCGACAAGGTGCTGCCCACCTACCCGCCGTTCGGCAAACGCATGCTGATGGACAACGGCTGGTACCGCATGCTGCGCAACCCCAAGGTCGAACTCGTCGACGACCGCATCGAGCGCATCACGCCCGACGCCATCGTCACCGCGGACGGCACCGAGCGCGCCGCCGACGCGCTCGTGCTCGCCACCGGCTTCGACGTGCTGCGCTTCATCACCACGTACGAAGCCATCGGCCGCAGCGGACGCACCCTGCGCGAGCACTGGGACGACGACAACGCCAGCGCGTACCTCGGCACCGCGGTGCCCGACTTTCCCAACCTGTTCACCCTCTACGGGCCAAACCTGCAGCCCGGCCACGGCGGCAGCCTCATCTTCGTCGTCGAGATGCAGGTGCGCTACGTGATGGACATGCTGCAGGCAATGTTCCGCAACGGCCTCGGCTCGGTCGAAGTGCGACCCGAGGTGCACGACCGCTACATCGACCGCGTCGACGCGGCGCACGAGCAGATGGTGTGGAGCCACCCGGGCATGACCAACTACTACCGCAACGAGCGTGGGCGCGTCACGGTGAACTCGCCGTGGCGCAACGTCGACTTCTATGAGATGACCAAGTCGGCCAACCTCGACGACTACATCACCGAACCAGCCCGAGCACTCACGCCAGCCAGCTAGCCCGACCTCGGCTAGCTCGACGCCTTCACGGCCTCGCCGAACGCGCCGATAGCTGCTTCGACGTCGTCGTCGGTCACGTCGAGGTGCGTCACCAGCCGCGCCTTGAGCCCGTGCCAAGAGGTCGCGACGCCGCGCTGCGCCAGCGCCGCCTCCATCGCTTCGCCGCGCACGTGGCTGGCCTGTATCAGCGCCTCTTGGCTGCGATCGCCCGAGCCTGGGCCGTCACCAGCGTTGAGCGCGACGAACACCATGTTCGTGTCGCACGCCTGCACGGCCAGCCCGTCGATGTTGCCGAGCCCCTCTGCCAAGCGGGCCGCGTTCGCGTGGTCGTCGGCCAGCCGCTCGACGTTGTGGGTGAGCGCGTACAGTCCTGCCGCCGCGATGATGCCCGCCTGACGCATGCCGCCGCCCAGCACCTTGCGCCAGCGGTGCGCCTGGGTGATCAGCTCGGCCGAACCAGCCAGCACCGACCCGACCGGCGCGCCCAAGCCCTTCGACAAGCACAGCGACACCGAGTCGAAACCCGCCGCCATCTCAGCCAGCGACGCGCCCTGCGCGACCGCCGCGTTCGCGAGCCGCGCGCCGTCTAGGTGCGTCGCCAGGTCGCGCTCGGCGGCGAACGCCAAAAACTCGGCGTGACCCGCCAGGCCGACCGCTCGGCCGTCGGTCGTGTTTTCCAAACAAATCAGCCGCGTGCGCGCGAAGTGATCGTCGGGCCGCTTCACCGCAGCCGCAGCCGAAGCGAGACACATCATGCCGTCAGCCAACGTCGGCACCGGCTGCGGCTGGATGCTGCCCAGCACCGCCGCACCGCCGCCTTCGTACATGTAGGTGTGCGCGTGCTCGCCGACGATGTACTCATCGCCGCGCCCGCAGTGCGACATCAGCGCCGCCAAGTTTGACTGCGTGCCGCTCGGCAGGTACAGCGCGGCCTGCTTGCGCAGCAGCTCTGCCGCGCGGTCTTGCAGCGCGTTCACCGTCGGGTCGTCGCCCCACACGTCGTCGCCGACCTTCGCGCGCGCCATCGCTTCGCGCATCGCGGGCGACGGTTGGGTGACGGTGTCTGACCTGAGGTCGATAGGGGAGGGGCTCATGACCGCTTGGCTATCAGCCGCGGCCGTTGCGCAGCAGCTTGCCCGGCAGCTCGTCGCCGGGCGTCACCGCGTCGACGCCGTCGCGACGGATGACCGTGCCGTTCACCACAACCGCGTCGATGCCGACCGCGTCAGACACGAGCCGATCCGCACCGGCCGGCAGGTCGTTCACCCGCCGCTTTCCCAGGTGCCCGATGGCGTCCGCGTCAAACACGACCACGTCGGCGGGCTTGTTCTCAGCGAGCGTGCCCCGGTCGGCGATGCCGAACACCTCCGCAGGCCGCTGCGTCAGCATGTGCACGCCCTCTTCGAGCGTGAAGTTCGCCCGGTCACGCACGAACGTCGCCATGAACTCGGTCGAATACTTCGCGTCGCACAGCTGGCTCGCGTGCGCGCCCGCGTCTGACAGCCCGATGACCGTGTGCGGGCTGGCGAGCAGCTCGCAGATGTCGTCACGGTCGTGGTTCAGCACGTCTTGGGTGATGCGCATCTCGAGGTCAGCTTCGAGCGCTTCGTCCAAGATGTAGTCGACCGGATCGAGCCCGGCGTCGTCGGCTAGCTGCTGCACGTTGGCGCCCTCGAGCTGCGGCTTCGACGGCAGGTAGCTGATCTCGGTACGCGCCCAGCGGTCGCCGATCTTGCCGCCGTTGCCGGCCTTCTCTTTGAACTCGGTGCGCCACTGCGCGTCGGCGTAGTAGCGCTTGCGGCCGTCTAAGTCGCTCGCCGACACCGGCGCGAAGCACCGCAGCGCCTCGTAGATGAATGGTGCGGTCCAGCTCATCTCGAACTGAATGGGCTGCACCGCGACCTGCGGGTACACCGGCAAACCTCGCTCCGCAATCGCGGCGGCTTGCTCAAGCTCGGCGCGGTGCGAGCCCGGGCCACGCGCGCTGCCCAGCAACGCCGTCCAGCTGACGTGCGCGCCGGTGTTGTGCGCGATCTGCGCGAACTCGTCGTGGCTCAAGCCCCGCCCGACCGTCGCTTGCATCACGCCGCTCACGTCGCCCAGCGCGTTCGCGATCTCGATGATCTCATCGGTCGTGGCAGCCCGCGACGGTACCGGACGACCCTCATACCCGACGTGCGTCGGTGCCTTCGACGTGGCGAAACCCAGCGCGCCCGCGCCGAGCGCCTCAACCACGATGGCCCGCTGCGCGGCGACTTCTTCTGGCGTGGCCTCACGCTCGGTCGCTTCGTCGCCCATCACCCACGTGCGCACCGCGGTGTGACCGACCAGCGCCGCCATGTTGACGGCCGAGCCGTTGGCTTCGAGCGCGTCGAGGTATTGCGGGAACGTCTCGAAACCCCAGTCGCCCAGACCCGCTCGCAGCGCGTCGACGCTCATGCCTTCCACGTTTTCGAGGGTGCGCATGATGAGGTCGCGGTGCTCGGGCCGGGTCGGCGCGACCGAGAAGCCGCAGTTGCCCATCACGATGGTCGTCACGCCGTGCCACGGCGAGCAGCTCACCAGCGGGTCCCACATGATCTGCGCGTCGTAGTGCGTGTGAATGTCGACGAACCCGGGCGCGACCACTCGGCCGGTCGCGTCGATGGTCTGGGTTGCCTCGGCGGGTGCGTCGCCGAGCGCGACCACCTTCTTGTCGACGATGCCGACGTCGCCGACATACCTCGGCGCGCCGGTGCCGTCGACGATGGTGCCGCCGGTGATTTTCAGGTCGTAAGCCACGATGCTCCTTCGCTGGTGTGGTTGCCGCTTGAGACACTAGCCGCGACAGCCGGTAGCATTGCCCGCTGACGTTAGGAAACACGTGCCAAAGACAAAAGAAGACGCAATCTTGCTCGAAGGCAAGACCATCGAAGCGCTCAAAGGCGGCAACTTCCGTATCGAGCTCGACAACGGGCACGAGGTGATGGGGCACTTGAGCGGCAAGATGCGCAAGCACCACATTCGCATCCTCCCCGGCGACCGAGTGCAAGTCGAGGTGTCGACCTACGACCTCACCCGAGGCCGCATCACCTACCGATACAAGTAGATCGCCACAGTAAGGGAGCAGCGCGATGAGCAACGCCCAGCCGCCCAACGGCACCGTCCGCTACGAGGTGAGCGGCGACGTCGCCACCGTCACGCTCGACCGCCCCGAGTCGCTCAACTCGATGACGAACGAGCTGATGAGCGACATCTCTGCCGCGTTCGCGAACGTCGCCGCCGATGAGAACGTGCGAGCGGTCGTGCTGACCGGCGCGGGCAGAGGCTTCTGCTCGGGCGCGGACTTGCGAGGCGCCGCGCAGGGCGCTGACGCCGACGCCGAGGTTTCGGCCGCCGCGACGACCGCGTCGATGGACGACGTGTTTCACCCCGCCATCGAAGCGGTCGCGAACTCGCCGGTGCCGACGGTTGCGCGCATCAACGGCGTCGTCGCCGGCGGCGGCATCGGGCTGGCGTTGGCGTGCGACGTGGCGATCGCGGCCGACTCTGCTTTCTTCGTGGCGACGTTTGGGCCGCGCCTCGGCATCGTGCCCGACCTCGGCACCACCTGGCAGCTGCCCCAGCGCATCGGCCGGGCTAGGGCACTGGGCATGTCGTTGCTGGGCTCGCGGGTGAGCGCCACCCAAGCCGCCGAGTGGGGGCTCGTGTGGGAGTGCGTCGCCGACGACGCGCTCGACGACGCGGTTGCTGCGGTGCTCGACGTGCTGCGCCGCATGTCGCCGGCCGCGGCGACGCGCATTCGTGCGAGCATCGACGTCGCCAGCCAGCAGCCGCTCACCGCACAGCTCGACCTAGAGATGGGCCACCAAGCGGTGCTGATACCGCGCAACATGGGCGACGCCGCGGCCGCGTTCGTCGCCAAGTCTGAGCCGAGCTTCGCACCCGACCGCTACTAGTGGGGCTCGCTGCGGCAAACTGGTCTCATGAGCACAACCGAACAAGCCCGCGTCGACGCCGCCATCGATGAGCTGCTAGCAGCCCACAATCCGAAAGAGCTGTCGTATGAGGAGTTTCGCGGCGCCCAGTTCGACCACGGGCTGGCGTGGGTGCACTTCGACGAAGGCTTCGGCGGCTTAGGCGTCAGCCCGAAGCAGCAACGTCACGTCGACGAGCGGCTGAAAGCCGCTGGTGCCAAGCCCGCGCAGCCGCTCACGTTTTTCATGTTTCTCGCTGGCCCGACCATTCACACGCACGGCAGCGACGAGGTGAAGCGGCGGTTTCTGCGGCCGATGTTCACCGGCGAAGAGCGCTGGTGCCAGCTGTTCAGCGAGCCAGGCTCGGGCAGCGACTTCGCGGGGCTCGCCACGCGAGCGGTGCCCGACGGCGACGAGTGGATCGTCAACGGGCAGAAGGTGTGGAACACGCTCGCGCATCTCGCCGACTACGGAATGCTCGTCACCCGCACCAACCCGGAGGTGCCCAAGCATCGCGGCCTCACCTACTTCGCGCTCGACATGAACGCGCCCGGCGTTGAGGTGCGGCCGCTGCGTCAGATCACCGGCGAAGCCGAGTTCAACGAGGTCTACATGACCGACGCCCGTGTGCCCGACGCGCACCGCATCGGCGACGTCGGCGACGGCTGGCGCGTCTCGCTAACCACGCTGATGAACGAGCGGGGCGCGATCGGCGGCGGCAGCGGGGGAGCGCCGCCGCAGCGAGGGTCGGGCCCGATAGGCCTGCTCACCCGACTGTGGGGCGAAACGCCCGCGCACCTGCGCAACGCCGCCCGACTCGATGAGCTGATGAAGCTGTGGGTGCGAGCCGAGGTGCTGCGGCTCACCAACATGCGAGCCGCCGCGAACCGGCAGGCGGGCAACCCGGGCCCAGAGCTGTCAATCGGCAAGCTCGCGTTGGCCGAGCTGAACCAGTCGATGCTCACCGGCGCGGTCGACCTGATGGGCATGGCCGGGCAGGTGGGCTACGACTACACGTTCCGCCGGCCCGAAGACTTGGTCGCCGACGGCAGTTCGGGCGGCATCCAGCACGGCTTCTTGCGGGTGCGCGCCAACTCGATTGAGGGCGGCACCTCGGAGATCATGCGCAACATCTTGGGCGAGCAGGTGCTGGGGTTGCCTGGCGAGCCGCGCACCGACAAAGACGTGGCGTGGGCGGAGGTGCCTCGCAACTAGCTGCGGGCTTGACCTGACTAGTCGGCTGGCGAGTTAGTCGACGACCAGCTTGTAGCCGTCGCCGTCTGGCACCATCGTGCCCGCGGTCGGCGTGCCGAAGTGCGTGCCGATGACGAGCGTCTTGCCGTCGGCCCAGTCGGGAAACACCGCCAGGCGGGTGGCGCGCGCCGCGTCGGCGTCGGTGTCGAACATCGAACTCAGCGTCGGGTCGGCGAGCTGCACCGGCGTGTGCGCCATGTCGCCGGTGATGATCGCCCGCTCGCCGCCGGAGGTGACCTCGACCGACACGTGGCCCGGAGTGTGGCCCGGCGTCGACACCAGGCGCACGTCAGGTGTCAGCTCGTAGTCGACGCCAACCATGTCGGCCAGCCCGGCGTCGTGGATGGGTGCGACTGAGTCGCCGAACACCGGATCACCGAAGAGGTCTTCGGTTGCCTCCCAGTGGTCGAACTCGACTTCGACGAACAAGTAGCGAGCGTTGGTAAACGTCGGCACCCAGTCGCCGTCGACGAGCCGCGTGTTCCAGCCGACGTGATCGACGTGTAAGTGCGTGCACACCACGTGGGTGATCGCCTCGGGCGGGTAGCCCGCTGCCGTCATCTGGTCGAGGAACGGGCCCTGTAGCTGCGCCCACAGCGGGTTGGTGCGCTGCTTGTCGTTGCCGATGCACGTGTCGACCGCGATGCGTGCGTCGCCGCTCTCGATGACGCAGCACTGAATCTTTTGCAGCATGAACCCGTCGTCGTCGACGAAGTGCGGACGCAGCCACGGCGCCGCTTCCGCCCGAGCCAAGATGTCGCCCTTCGTCACTCCTTCAAACAAGAAGCGCGGCGACGTTTTGCTCTCGCTCTCAGCGACCGACGTGATCTTGACGTCGCCGATCTGCCAGGTCAGCGTTTGCGGCGTCTCGCTCACGGCTGCCGCCCGACGAACGCCAAGAAGCGGTCGACCACGTCCGCGTCGGCCGCAACGCTCGCCTCGTCGCCGATCAGGCCGTTCTTGCGCAGCACCGGCGCGAGCGCGGTGGCGCGCTCGAGGCTCTGCTGCGCTAGGTCGGTCGGCAGGTGCGACGCGACACCGGTGACGCTGCCGACATCGAAGGCGTGGGTGAGTGGGTCCCAGATGACGTAGCCCACCAGCCCGTCGAGCGTCATCTCGCCGAACCACCACTTGCCCTCTTTGTCGAGGTGAGGCGAGGTGTCTATCGCTTCGAGCACGCCGTCGCGGGTGGTGATCCACCGAGCGAGCGGGTCGCCGGTGACCTGCGCGTTTTCGGGGAACACCCGCTCGCCGGTGTTGAGCAGCTGCGCGAGCGCGTCGAGCACGCCGCACTGGTGCCCCAGCACGTCGAGCACGCTCCAGCCGTCACACGGCGAGGGCGTGCTCCACGCGTCTTGCGGGACGCGCTTGACGACCGCGTCGAAGGTGTATATGGCTCGGGTGAGAGCCCGGGTGTTTTCGCTCATTGAGCAGTCTCCTTGTGTGGGAACAGATAGAGGGTTTGGG
Source organism: uncultured Acidimicrobiales bacterium (assembly GCA_964424585.1). GTDB lineage: Bacteria > Actinomycetota > Acidimicrobiia > Acidimicrobiales > Poriferisodalaceae > CAYRJD01. Next base: position 7,850 of record CAYRJD010000081.1, read on the forward strand.
AACAGATAGAGGGTTTGAGAACGAGTAGAGGGTGCGCGAAGCAGCGCGGGGCGGCTAGTCGACCAGGTTGACGCGCAGCCCGCCGAGCATCACCTGGCTGTCGCCCGCGGCGCAGCCGCGCTGGGTGGCGGCCGCCATCACCGCGTCGCGTCTCGCCGCGCGCACGTCGATGCCGCCCAGGCCTTCGCCGCGTCCGTCGGCGTCGGGCACGAACCGCAGCGTCGCGTTGTCGAGCTCGACGGTCGGGTTGCCGTCGTCGTCGGACGTCAAGTCGATCTGCGCGATCTGCGCCCACCGCTCAGCGAGGCGCTGCGGCTCGGGCGACTGCAGCTCGGCAGCGGTGATGGCGCTGACGGTGTCGGTGTTGACGTACGGCTCCCAGTAGCTGCCCGCCGGCCACCACGGGCCGCCGACGCGATCGGCGCCCGGCTCGATCATCTGATCCATCTCGAAGAACGAGCCGCCGGTGTCGGCGGGATGCAGCTGCATGCCGCGAAAGCCCTCAGCGGCGTGGTCGAGCTCGTGCGCGAGTCGCACGCCGAGGCTGTCGACGTGCGCCCGGCGCGCGTCGACGTCGTCGACCTGGGTGATCACCATGTAGCCGGTGTCACCCCCGCGGCGAGCCTGGTAGCGCCCCGCGGCGGTGTCGGGCCCGGTCGGCGTGACGCACTCGATGAACTGCGTGCCGACCGGCCACAGCACGTTCTTGAGCCCGAAGATGCCGACCCCCGGGTCGGTGTGACACGGCTCGACGCCGAGCACCGCTTGGATGTCGGCGGCGGTCTTTGTTAGGTCGGCCGTGGTGACCGCTATCTGTCTGAGACGAATCCACATAGGCGCACCCTAAAGCAAGGGTGAGACATCGTGCCGAACTCAGTCGGTGGGCAGCCTCGCCAGCAGCTCGATCTTGCGCTCTTCGTATTCGTCGAAGCTGATCTCGTCGTTGTCGAACGAGCGCTGCAGCTCTTCGACGAGGCGGATCAAGTCGGCGGCGCCGATCTCTTGGTCGAGGTTGCCGTCGAGCTTGACGGCCTCGTCGGTGTCGGCGTCGACCTCGATGGGGCGTCCGTCGGGAGTGCGCCCCAGACGCTTGGCGCGCTTCGCGTCGGCCTTGGCCTTTTTGGCCCGGTCACGCTGCATCTTCTCGAAGGTGGTTCGGCTTCCGGCCATAGCCGCCCAGGGTAACGGCGCAGCGCCGTATTTCAAGCGACCGAGAGGCGGCGCTTGAGCGTGCCGTCAGGCGAGTTCGGCGAAGAACGCTCGCACGTCGTCGACGAACAGCTCGGGCTGCTCGAACGCCGCGAAGTGCCCGCCGCGTGGCATTTCCGTCCAGCGTCGGATGTCGGTGTAGACGGGTTCGCTCCACGCCCGCACGGGGGGAATGATCTCTTTGGGAAACACGGCCACGCCGGTTGGCACGTCGACGGCGAAGCGGCTCATCTGGCGGAAGCTCTCCCAGTAGAGGCGACCCGACGACGCTGCGTTGCCGTTGAGCCAGTAGAGCATCACGTTGTCGAGCATCTCGTCGCGGGTGAGCGCGTTTTCGGGGTGACCGTCGCAGTCTGTCCACGCCCAGAACTTCTCGATGATCCACGCGGCCTGGCCTGCGGGGGAGTCGGTGAGGCCGTAGCCGAGCGTTTGCGGGCGGGTGGATTGCTGCTTGGAGTAGCCGGAGTCCCACTCGTTGTAGTGGGCAGCTTTGGCGAGCGCCTCTCGCTCGTCGGGCGTCGGCTCGCGGTCTTTGGGCACCTTGCCTCGCATCACCATGTTGAGGTGGATGCCGACGACGGCGTCTGGGTGTCGTGCGCCGAGCGCGGTGGTGACAGCCGAGCCCCAGTCGCCGCCTTGCGCGCCGAAGCGGTCGTACCCGAGGCGGTTCATGAGGTCGCGCCACGCGTCGGCGATGGTTTCGACGTTCCAGCCGGCACGGGTCGGCTTGCAGGAAAAGCCGTAGCCGGGCAGCGACGGGCACACGACGTGGAACGCCTGCGCGTCGGGCGCGCCGTGCGCGGCGGGGTCGGTGAGCGGGCCGATGGATTTCGCGAACTCGACGACCGAGCCCGGCCAGCCGTGCGTCAGCACCAGCGGCAGCGCGTCTTCTTGGGGCGACCGCTCGTGAATGAAGTGCACGTCGACGGGGTCGTCGCCCGTGCGTCTGTCGCTTACGCCGTCGGGGACGTGGTTGTCGATGCTCGTGGTGAACTGCGGCCACGCGTTCAGCAGCGTCTGACGAGCTGGCCAGTCGTAGCCGTTCGCCCAGTAGTCGCAGATCTCCTGCACGTAGCGCAGCGGCGCGCCCTGGCTCCAGTCGTCGACGGTCTCCGCCTCCGGCCAGCGCGTGTTGACGAGCCTGGCGCGCAGGTCGTCGAGCACCTCGGGCGAAACGTCAATGGTGAACGGTGTGATTTCCATAGCGCGCATCATTTCACCTACGGTCCGCCTTCGCAATGCTTACGCCTATCCACCCCACCCAAATCTGGTCCGCCACGCCGCCCGGCACTCCGCCGGTCGCCTCGTCCCGTTTCGCATCGCTGCGCTGGACGCTGCTGCTCGCCCTCGGCATCGTGCTCGTCGCCGCCGCCTGCTCGTCCGACGCTGGCACCGAGCCCGACAAAGCGTTCGCTGCGTGCAAGTTGTCGGTGGATGTGACCGACACCAATCGCGCTGATGACGAGGAGGTGACCGACCCCAATCCCCCTTATCGCGAGTGCGACTGGGCCGAAGTGGGAAGCCTGCGCGCCACCGTGGTGGCAGGCCCTGATCCATACGACCGCGACCCTTCCGAAATAGTGGGCGAGCCCGCCGGTGGGATCCGCTTACGGGTCGCCAACACCGCCGATGAGCCGAAAGAGTTGTTGCTGGGCACCGACCTCGTGGTCAGGGGAGGGCACAGCGTGCCAAAGGGCGACGCTCCAGACGAATTCGGGTTCAAGAAGACCGACAAGTTCAACGCCGTCTACAAGTTCGACACACTGTGCGACCCTCGGGTCGAGGTCCCGTCGAAGGGTGTGGCCTCAGCGTTCGTCTGCTACCGGGGCGATCTTGACGATGTGAAAGTGCTGGAGATCACTCTCACCGACTGGAAGGTGCGCCCGCTCCGCCGTGAGCGGGTCGTGCGCTACTTCCGTTGGCCGCAGGAAATCGAGGACTGAGAAAAACTCCGGCTCTCGACGCGTGGCACTCGCGTACGGTTGCGGCGTGGGCCTCCTCTCGAATCTCCTCGCCGGAATCGTCGGCTCCGTCCTCGGCGCTGGCGCGATCGCGCTTGTCGCACGGACTTGGCGTCGGACAGCGGCTCGCCGCCGATGGCTTCTGTCCGACCCGGCAACGCTGCGCGTCATCGTTGCTGCGAGCGCACGCCAGGACACCGGTGAGTACGCGAGGCCGACCACCGGGGTTGGCCAGGCCAGGGCGTTGGCGATGATCGCGCCCTCGCTCGCGCGGGGGTATCGAGCAGCTCAGCTCGACAGGGTCTTTGTAGCGACAGACGAGATCGGGCGCGAACTTGAAGGCGACCTCATCTTGCTGGGTGGACCGAAGACCAATCGTGCAACCGAAATTGCCCTCGACGAGTTGGCCAAGGCCGGTCCAGCTCTGGGCGTCACGCAACGCGACTCGACGATTCAGACGGCAAGCGGCGACGAGTTTGAGGGAACGGTGTCTGACGGGGAGGTGACCAACGATTACGGCTTGATCATCCGAACGCGGAACCCGTTCGCGAGCAGCGGCAGCTTGGTGATACTCAGTGGGTCGCACACTTTCGGCACCGGTGCGGCAGCGCGCTATTTCGTTGAAGAAAAGCTGCCGCGTGGTGACTTTGCGCTGGTCGTGCGGAGTAGAGTTGAAGACCGGCACGCCCTTCCGCCGCAGGTGGTCTGGAGGTCCGGAAGTGTTTGAAGTCATCGAGGCGCTCAGCATTGCCAAGTCTGGCGAGGATGGGCTAAACGAGGATGCCTACGTCATCACCGACCAGGTGGTCGCGGTGTTTGACGGCGCGACAGATAAGTCGGGTGCGAACGCTCCGGCTCCGGGGCGGCGCATGGCGCAAGCGCTTCGCCGCGCGGCGGGGGAGTGGGACGCCGACACCCAGGCCGCCGAACTGCTGGGGTGCTTAAACGCTGTAGCTAGAGACGTCGGCGAGGGTGAGGCTGTGGGGGCGCTGCTGCATGCACCGTCGCGAACGCTCCTGAGGGTCGGCGACGTGTCCGTGGGTATTGACGGCGTCGTTGACGTGCCGACCAAGCTGTTGGACGCGGAGTTGTCGCGTGAGCGGGCCGAGTTGCTTATCGCTGCACTTGACCGCGGTGCGAGCGTCGATGAGCTACGTGAGAACGATCTAGGGCGAGCAGCGATCGTTGACCGCCTTCGTGAGCAGTCGCGTTGGTGCAACGACCCGACTCACCGTTACGGCTACGCGGCGTTTTGTGGAGCCAAACCGGTTCCGGACGCGATGACAGAGTGGTTTGACGTTGCGGATGCTGAGGAGATCGTGCTGGCCAGCGACGGCTACGTGTGCCCGCAGTCGACGCTCGAGGCTTCAGAGAAACTGCTAGCCGAGTTGGTGGCGCACGATCCGCTCCGTATCGAACCTCCGCCGGGCACCAAGGGCGTCATGCCAGGCAACGTGAGCTTCGACGACCGCACCTATGTGCGAGTCAGGTTGGTGCCCTAGTCGCCGAGAGCGCAATCGTCGCTCATCTGCCGTGTCATCAGCGACAGCACCTCGTTGGTGTGCTGGTCGAACAGCGGCGACCGCCCGGCGGGTGTCGGGCATGCGCCCCATCGGTTCGATGATCGAGCCGTAGCCGACCGCGCCGGCGTAAGGCCCGAACGTGCCGAACGCAGGCACCGAACCACGGCGAACCGCTCGTTGCGCTCGCTCAGCCAGTCGAACGTCAGCCCGAGCTGGGGCAGCACGTGTGCGGAGAAGTTGGCGACGAGCCGGGTCGCCGTTTCCGCTAGCCGCAAGGTGCTCCTGCCCGACAGACGCAGGGTACTCAGCCAGCGCCGACCCGCCATGCCCCACAAACTGGCGACGGGGCTGCGCGCATCTGTCAGGTAGGCTTGGGTTCACCTGGAAAGGGCCGCTTAGCAGGAGGTACGATGAAGGCAGGCGATCATCCGGAGTCGATAGTCACCGAGCGCGTCGGGTCGGGCGACAGCGACGACTATCCGGAGCACATCGAGGTGCTGTTCGATGAGCCTCAGGGGAACGGGCGACTGACGGTGTGGCGTCCCAAGCCTTCGTATCCTCAGGCCAAAGTCAAGTTCCGATGAGGGGCTTCACCAGGGTTCTCTCGGGACGCCAGACCGACTGATCCGTGGAGGTTGAAGAGATTCTGCGATGGTGGCCAGCCGCGCTGGGTCTGCTGGGTCTGTTCCTCGCGCGCTGGCGCCAGTTTCTCGACCAGCTCAGTACGTTCAAGCAGCTCTGGACCGACATCACTGAGGCGTTCTTGCGCCACGTGGATGGGATCCTTGCTCGCCCCTTCATGCCGCAACCGCCGTTCTCGTGGCACTTCCGCATCTGGAGCACCTTCGAGCGAGTCTTTGGAGTTCACACCTTGTATGTGGTTGCCATCTACTACGAGGGGACGACCGTTCGCTCGGTGGTTATTGCGTGGGCAGCAAATCGCAGCGAGGCGGTTGCGGTGAACCAGCTGTTCGCTGCGGTGGGGGAGCCGAGAGTGGCTCTCGGCCGAGTGTCGACCTTCGATGCCAGCGAACCTCTGGTGGTGAACGACGAAGGGCGCTGCGTCATGCAGATCGGCGTAGTGCGGCTGCTGCCGTGGTTGCGGCAGAGGGCGGCGCATCAGTAGCCAGGCGCGTTCGTTGGCGAGCGGCGACCACAGCGACGACCGCGGATTGTGACTGCGGGGCGCGGCGCATCAGTAGGGGCATATCGTTGCGGGCTGTGATTGGACGACCGAGGGCGAGCGTGGCGGGGCTGCCGCAGTACAAGCCGGGGCGGTCTGCCGCGCAGGCGGCGGCCGAGCACGGGCTCGACACCGCCATTAAGCTCGCGTCGAACGAGACGCCGCACGGGCCGATACCGGCGATAGCCGAAGCCGTCGCAGCGGCCGCCCACGACGCCAATCGCTACCCAGACCATCGCAGCGTCGAGCTGCGTGAGGCGCTGGCCGGGCGGCTCGGCGTCGAGCCCGCCAACGTCACGGTCGGCTCAGGCTCGGTGGGGTTGTTGTTTCAGCTCTTTGCGGCATACGTCGAGCCCAGCGACAAAGTCGTCTACCCGTGGCGCTCGTTTGAAGTTCACCCCGTCTACTCCGCGCTCACCGACGCCCAAGCCGTCACCGTGCCGCTCACGCAGCACCAGGCCTTCGACCTTGAAGCCGTCGCCGCGGCAGCCACGCCCGACACCAAGCTCGTCGTGCTCTCAACGCCCAACAACCCGACCGGCACCGCATGCGTCACCGCCGATCTGCGCGACCTGCTCGCCGCCGTCACCGAAGACACGGTTGTCGTCATCGACGAGGCCTACCGCGAGTTCGTCACCGACCCCGCCGTCGAAGACCCAATCACCGCGATCCTCCCGCAGCACCCCAACGCGGTGGTGCTGCGTACGTTCTCCAAAGCGTTCGGGCTGGCCGACCTCAGAGTCGGCTACGCCGTCGGCCACCCCGACGTCGTCGGCGCGCTCGACAAGGTCGCCCTGCCGTTCGCCGTCAGCGGCGTCGCGCAAGCCGCGGCCATCGCCGCGCTCGAGCCCGACGCCGCGCAGCAGCTCGCCGAACGGGTCGACGAAATCATCGCCGAGCGCAAGCGCGTCACCGCCGCGCTCACGCAAGCGGGCTGGCCGGTCACGCCCAGTCAGGGCAACTTCGTGTGGCTGCCCGTCGGCGAGCAAGCGGTGCCGCTGTTCGGTCGCCTCGAAGCGGCCGGCGTCGTCGTTCGCCCGTTCGAAGGCGAAGGCGTGCGCATCACCATCGGCAGCCCGCCGCAGAACCAGGCGATGCTCGACGCCATTGGCGTAGCGTGACGTCGGTGACCGACGCAGCCAGCCCCTCAAGCGCAACGCCTCCCGAGGACCCAGCCAGCATCGTCGGCTACGATGTCGCCGCGGTCGAAGCGTGGATCGCCGCCAACGTCGACGGCCTCACCGGCCCGTTCGAGTGGCGCAAGCTGGAGGGCGGCCACAGCAACATCACCTACCACCTCACCGACACGCAGGGCCGCACCGCGGTCGTGCGTCGTCCGCCGATGGGCGAGTTGCTGCCGATGGCGCACGACATGGGGCGTGAGTTCAAGATCATCAGCGGGCTGCACGGCACCGGCGTGCCGGTCGCCAAGCCGTTCGGCTACTGCGAGAGCCCGGACGTCACGGGCGCGCACTTCTACGTGATGAGCTACTTGAGCGGCCGCCCGCTGTTCGAGCAAGCCGACGCCGTCGACCACTTGAGCGTCGAGGCTCGTGGCAACGTCGGCGCGTCGTTCATGGAGGTGCTGGCGGCGCTGCACTCGGTCGACGTCGACGACGTCGGCCTGGGCGACCTCGGCAAGCGCGAGGACTACGTGGGCCGCCAGCTGCGCACCTGGTATCGCAGCTGGACGGCCAGCGCGCCCGACGCGAACTACGACGACCCGACGCTCCATCGCCTGCACGATCTGCTGACGCAGCGCAAGCCCGCGCAAGGCCAAGCCCGGGTGGTGCACGGCGACTACGGGCTTCACAACTGCCTCGTCACTTCCGACGGCGCGATCAACGGCGTGCTTGATTGGGAGATTTCGACCCTCGGCGACCCGCTCGCCGACTTCGCCTACGCGCTCAACGGCTGGGTGCAGCCCGACGATCCGGTCGTCAACAAGGACAACGCCCCGACGCTCGCGCCCGGCTTTGAGACGCGTGAGGCTCTCGCGCAGCACTACGCGCAGCGCACCGGCTGTGACTTGAGCCAGCTCGACTTCTACCGCAGCTTCAACTACTTCAAGATCGCGTGCATCATTCACGGCGTTTACACCCGCTACGTGCGCGGCCAAAAGCCGCTCGACGGCGTCGACCTCGATGAGTATCGCGAGCGCATCGCCGCGTCGATTGCGCTCAGCGCGCAGGCGGCAGAGTCGCTGCGCTGAGCGACCAGCGCAGCGAAGGGCCTGCCCGCCCCAAGACCGACTGGAACCCGCTCTTGCGTGACCAGTTCGACGAGCCCTACTGGCGCGAGCTGCGGGCGTTCGTTCAGCACGAGCGGTCGCGCGCCCGCGTGCTGCCAGAGGCGAGCCAAGAGTTCGCGGCGCTGCATCAGACGCCGTTCGCTGGCGTCAAGGTGGTGCTGCTGGGTCAAGACCCGTACCCCACGCCTGGCAACGCGCACGGGCTGTGCTTCTCGGTGCCTCACGGGGTGCGACCGCCGCCGTCGCTGGTGAACGTGTTCACCGAGCTGCGTGACGACCTGGGTTGCGCGCCGCCCGATCACGGCAACCTCGAGGCGTGGGCCGCCCAAGGCGTGCTGCTGTTGAACACGGTGCTGACGGTGCGGGCGCGCCAGCCGGGCTCGCATCGCAACAGGGGGTGGGAGCGGTTTACCGACCGAGTGATCGACGTGGTCAACGCGAAGCCCGAGCGGGTGGTGTTCATGCTGTGGGGCAACTTCGCTCGCGCCAAAGCGAAGAGCATCGATGCCGCGCGGCACACCGTCATCGCTTCTGCGCATCCGTCGCCGATGGCTGCCGACCGAGGGTTTTTCGGCAGCCGCCCCTTCAGCCGTGCTAACGATGCGCTCGCCGAGGCAGGCTTGGCGGCCATCGACTGGGCGTTGGCCTAGTCGGCGCGGCCTCGCGCCGTCGCAAGTTCGTCCACCCATCCACCAAAAGCACATCCACTAGAGAGGGAGAAACTCATGCTCACCGGTGAGGAGTACAAGAAGTCGCTCGACGACGGCCGGCTCACCTATTTCGAGGGCGAGCGCATCGACGATCTCGTCGGCCACCCGATTTTGGGCGTCACCGCGGAGGTGACCGCTCGGGGTTACGACCGGTTTTACAGCCCGACGCCCGGCGCGACGTCGACGCTGCTGCGCGTGCCCACCGACGCGGACGACCTGCGCGACATGATCGAGGTGCTGCACGAGGCGGGGCTGATGGCGCACGTCACGTCGACGTCGATCCAGACGCTCAAGACCGCGGCGGGGCGGATGGCCGACACGAGCCCCGACTACATCGAGCGCATCGACGCCTTCATCGAGGGCGCGCAGGCAGACGATGTGCGCATCACGCAGTGCATCACCGACGCGAAGGGCGACCGCTCACGTCCGCCAGCGAAGCAAGACGACCCAGACGCTTACGTGCGGGTCGTCGACCGCAGCACCGACGGCGTGGTGATACGCGGCGCGAAGCTGCACATCACGGGCGCGAGTTTTGGTCACGAGCTGCTCACCATTCCGACGAAGGCGATGAAGGCGGGCGAGGAAGACTACTCGATTGGCTGCTCGGTGCCGGTGAACGCGCCGGGCGTGAAGATCATCAACACCACCTACGCGCCGCGCCACGAAGACACGAGAGCGTTTCCCGTGTCGGGCGCGCATCACTATCCGGAGGGGTTTGTGATGTTTGACGACGTGTTCGTGCCGCACGAGCGGGTGTTTCTTGACGGCGAGACGGCACACGCCGCGACGTTTGCTCACTCGTTGGGGCTGTGGGAGCGGCTCGGCGGGTTGTCGGCTTTCGTGAACGAGGCCGACGAGCTGGTGGGGCTGGCGCAGCTGGTGGCCGAGGCGAACGGCACGGCGGGCATCGGCCACGTGAAGGAGAAGGTGTCTGAGATGATCATTCACGCGACGCTGATACGGGCGTCGCTGGAAGCGGCGATAGCGCACTGCGTTGTTTCGTCTGACGGCGCCGCTTTTCCCGACGAGCTGTATACGAACGCTGGCAAGTTTCACGCGGCGGCGAACTACAACTTGATGGTGCGACACCTTCACGACATCGCCGGAGGAGCGGTGCTGACGTCGCCGGTGCCAGCTGATTTTGACAACCCCGAGGTGGGGGCGTTGGCGCGCAAGTACATGGCGACCCGTGACGACGTGAGCGGCGAGTATCGGGCTCGGCTGATGCACACCATTCGTGACGTGACGGCCGACGCTTACGGCGGCTGGAAGTTTGTGACCAACCTGCAAGCGGGCGGCGGGTTGTATGCGCAGCGCATCGTGACGCGGCGTCACTACGACTTGGATGCGGCGAAACAGAAGGCGTTGGCGTTGGCGGGGTTAAGCGAGGAGGACGTCGGCTAGGCGACGTCGGTTAGCTGAGCGTGACTCGGCCGTTGGGCGTGTCGAGCGTGGCGCGCAGCGCGGCGTCGCCGGTGGCGATGGAGGTGGGCAGGCCGAGGTCTCGGTGGAGCGCGGCGTAGGCGGCGCCGTTCGGGCTGGTGCCTTCGACGCCGACGAGCGTGCAGCCGGTCGGCGTGACGGTGGCGGGGTGCGTCGATGTGCCCCAGTCGATGATGAACGGCTCGAGCCCGTCGGCGTCGCCGCCGCCGTAGGCGGGCTTGTGGGTGAGCATCCACTCCAGCAGCTCACCGTCGGGCTTTTGGCGGCTCATCGAGCGCAGGTCGCCCGGGTCGTGGTCGTGGCGGCGCATCACGGCGATGAGGTCGTCGATGGTCTCGCCGGCGGTGGGGTGGATGGCGAACGTGACGAGCTTGGGCGCGGCCAGCGTGTCGATGCCGAACGGGCGTGGCCCGTCGGGGTCGGGCTGGTTGGGGTCTGGAGCGATGATCTCCAGATACACGGTGTCGCCCAGCGACAGCAGCGCGTTGTGCGTGCCGACGCCCGGGTGCGGCCCGCCCGGCGCCGCCTCAACGCCCGTCAGCTTGGTGACGTGTGCCACCCCTTCGCTCAGCTCTCGCGCCGCAAACACGAGATGATCAATTTCAGCCATGCGCCCAGCCTAGTGCTCGACCGCCGCCGTGTGGTCACCCTCCTCCAGTCATTCACGAACCGGCCTGTCCGCCTGTGCGTGGTTTTGTGAGATGTGAGCCGTGCTTAGGGGCTAACGGCCACGGCTCTCAATCTTCGGGCGGATGATCGGCTTGGTGTGGACGATGACCGTGGGTGGTCCCAACGGCTTCGGACCCTTGTCGTCGTCCGTCTTCGGGCTTGTGCTCTTCTTGCCCATGACGGTCCTTTCAGTATGGGCGGACGGCCGGGCCCGCATTGGGCGAAGCGTAGCAGACGCACGCTGCGCCAATGGCGCACTTGCCAGACGGGCCTCTCGTGGCGCTGCCGCCAACTCAAGGTTGGTGGGATCCCAGCGAGACGCTGGGTCTGCCCCGCATCGATGTAGGTGTCCCGACCAAAGCAGATCGGCGACGGCAACGCGCTGTGCCTGCCGACACCCGGGTGCGGTCCACCCCGCGCTGCCTCGACGCTCGTCACGTCGGTGAGGTGCGCCACACGTTCGTTTAGCTACCGCGCTGCAAACGCGAGATGATTGATCCTGGCCATGCATCCAACCCGGTCAGCGACTATCGGTGCTCTGCGCAGGTTGCCTGGCCTCCGTGCGCACGCACAAATGGACGCTACTGTCGCCGTGTCCTGCGCGCGTTGGCTTGTCTTCGAGCCTCCTCGACGATATCTGCGAGCGCGGCCTCATCGATCGCGAGATCATCAGTTAGGCAAAAGGGCGGGTCACACTCGCGCATCAGGTCACAGAGTCTATCCCCGTCGATCAGTTCAACGTTCGGCACACCCTGAATGGCGGCGTTCGGCACGCCGCGTTGGTAGTTCTCGGTTGAAATGAGAATCGCGCGCTCACAGCCTGCGATGCGAGCCGCGTCACGAAAGTCCCTGATAATGTTCTTCCTCACGGCACCTGTGCCGGAAGGATTGTTGCACTTCGTCTGTATGGCCACGCGGACCGAGAACATCCGATTCAGCTGGACAGTACCAATGGCATCTACACCGTCGTCGCCGCTGCGACCACGGTGGTCTAGTTCGATTCCGTGCTCATGAAGCAGACGGATGACGAACCACTCGAATGCCTCACCAGGCGGCACACCATTCTCTTCGTTGAGCTTCCAAAGTCGCTCCAATACTGGAGTCTTCCACGCATCCGGATCGTCGTCAGGCTCGTCGTCGGGGGTGGCAAGTGGTCGCCGTCATCTCCAGCCGCACTGACTACGGCGTAGAGCCGCGTCTCCCTGTCATAGGTGATCTTGCCCTCGCGATTGAGCGCGCTTAGCGCTTGGCTTAGGTGGGCACGTAGCGCAGCGCGCCGCGGATCACTTGGGTAGGGAACGGCCTGCAGTTCTTCGCTGTAGCCCTGGAGGTCGATGATGTACTCGCGAATGGGGTCAAGTGTGGCTGAACCGCCGAAGGCGCGAAGTGCCACCAGCACCAAAGGCTTCAGGTGTGAGGCCTTAGGCACGTCGTCGTAGGTGATTGTCACGGCATCAACGCTAGCGGGGGAGGGGCCGGCTGCAAACTGAGGCACGGACCCGTGAGGTCGCGACTCGCGAGGCCGCGGCGGTCATCGTCGACGTGCGGTTCACCAGTGCGGTTGACGCCGTCGTGGGCGACCTGTTGCCGGAGAGTTTCATGGTGGCGGTTGCAATGTGAGCCACGTGGGGCCGCCCATGACGACGCGGCGTCGGTTGAGGGCGTCGGGGCGTTCTGCCTGCCTGTGGCGTGAGTGCTTGCGCTACGCGCTTGACTTGTCAGCTGTCGGTCGCGCCCACGGTGCGCGAGCCGCGCCGTAGTAGTTGGTTCTGTCGGGTACGCCGCAGACGAGCGCGTAGATCAGATCGTCTTCATCTCCGAGTTCGCCGTGTGCTGGGTTGTTGTCGAGCGTCGTCGCGCCTTCTCCGCTCGGTTCCTCCTGAGGGCCCACGTTGAGTGTGGTCATGGCTGTGCTTCTGTTCGCGCCGCGAAGACGGTGCCCACGCAATGTGCTGGGGAACTCAGTACTCCGCCTAACGGCGAGGACGGCGGTAACGACCGTCCGGCGCGATCAGTTAGCGCCCTGACGCTCTTGGTGCGGTGGTAATGATCCATCTCCACGATGCGGGCAGGTTAGCGGAGGGGCGTGTCGGTTACGGATGACGCACTCCCGGCGTGCATGTCGGCGACGTTCGATCCATCGTGTTGCCGCGCCGTCTCTGGGTCTAAAGGTGCTACTGGTTGGCTAGCGTCCGCGACTCTCGATCTTTGGCCGCACCAGTGGCTCGTTGCTGCCGGTGACCCTAGCGGGGCCCAGCGGCTTGAAGTTCTTGGGTTCGTCATCTTGCGGACGCACTTCGCCAGGCGGCGCTGCTTCATCGCCGTCGCAGAGCCTGAAGTCGGTTCTGCCGGTGTTGTCGCGGAGCCACAACTCAACTTCGGCTCGGTGATCGCAAATGAGTTGACAGAGCTTGCTGCCATAAAGTAGCGTGATGAATGGTCTCCCGTTGCGAGCCTGTCGAATGGCCGGGCCCGAAACGCGCCCGAGCGTGATGAGGATTCCGTGCTCGGCGTGGTGACTGGTGCAGTCTCCTTGGAATTGAGATATTTTCTCACGAGGCAGGGTGCTTGTCGGATCGTGTCGCTTGGCCTGGACGGCGACGGTTGTTGCGATCACGGGCGACAGCCAAGCGATTCCGAAGGCATCAATTCCGCCATCATGAGGGCCACCACCGACTCGCTCAAACTCAACGCCGTTCAGCCTAAGCAGGTAAGCAGCGAACCACTCCATGAGCCTGTCGTCGAGAATTTCGTGAAGGCCTCGGAGCATTGCCTCACATTGTCCATCGGTCTCCTGGTCGACCTCTGGGTTCTCTTCTGGCGTGTCGGGAGTGTCGGAAACCGCCTCAGGAGGATCTTGAGGCTCAGGCGCGTTCCTGACGCTGACGTTTATCCGTCGAATCAACTCGGTGGCGGCCGCCTCATGCCCTGCCTGCGGGGATCTCAAGAAGTCCCAGCCTTTCTGCGTCAGCCCGTACAGCCCCGAGTCCGTCTTCTCTAACAGACCATCTCGTTTCGGATACCAGCGCGCGAATCCCAATAGGTGTCTGAGGACGCAAAGATGCTGCTTGTTGGCATAGCGGATGTCCCAGGCCTCATCGGGCAGGTCCAAGATTTCCGCGACTCGTTGCTCGATTTCCTCGATGCTGGCGGAGCCGCCGAGCTGCTCGATCGCCACGAGCGTGGCGACGACGAGTTGAGCGCGACTGGGAAGGTCTTCACGGTTGAATGGCATGATGCCGACACTAGCGGGGGGGGGTCAGTTGACAACCTGCGGTTAGGGGTTGGCTCGCGCGGTGGCCGGGACGAGCGGCGGCAGACGCGCGAGCGGCGGCGGACGCGCGGGGTGGCGGGCGCGCGGGGTGGCGGGCGTAGGCTTGGGCGGGCGTGCTGAAGTAGCGCGACGGAAGGGGAGAGCGTGATGACTGATGACGAGAGGCCGCGGGTGTGGCTGTGCCGCGCCGGCAAGAACGGCGAGCGCGAGGACTACGGGCTCGAACAAGGGCTGACGGGTGGCGGGTTTCCTGACGTGCCCGACCTGAGCCATGCGGACTCCCGCGAAGAGGTCGACAAGGTGGTGCGGCGCCAGTATCTGAGCCGGCAAGAGAAGAAGATCCCCAGCCACGTCGGGCAACTTCACGCCCTGCGCAACCGCATGCTGGTGGGCGACCTTGCGGTGCTGCCACGCAAGCACGAACCCAAGATCGCCATTGGCCGCATAACAGGCGGCTACGAGTACCGCAGCGACAACGACGACCCTGCGTTGCGACACTTTCGACCGGTGGACTGGCTGAAGACCGACGTGCCGCGCACCGCCATCAAGCAAGACCTCCTCTACACCCTCGGCGGGTCGCTCACGATCTTCGAGGTCACCCGCAACGACGGTGCCTGGCGCGTGGCGCAAGTCTCCGCTACAGGTCGCGACCCTGGCGCACGCACCGAGCTAGACGCAGCGTTCGAGACTCGTGATGCCGCCGACGATGCCGATGCGGCGCCCATCGACCTTAAACGCCTGGCACGCGATCAGATCGTGGCGCGGCTCTCAGAGGAGTTCGCCGGGCACGCGCTGGCAGAACTCGTCGGCGATGTGCTGTGGGCAGGAGGCTTGCGGGTGTTGGTCGCTCCGCCGGGCCCCGACGGGGGCGTGGACGTGTTTGCGGGGTCGGGCCCGCTCGGCCTCGACAGCCCGCGGCTCGTGGTGCAGGTGAAGTCGGGGCACGGCCCCGTCGACGTCAAGGTCATTCGCGAACTTCAAGGAGTGGCGAACAGGCACAGCGCCGACCAGGTGTTGCTGGTCGCGTGGGGCGGCCTCACCACAGCGGCCGAGCGAGAGTTGAGAGATCAGTTTTTCAAGGCGCGGGTGTGGGACGCCGACGAGTTGCTCGACGCCGTGCTCGACGCCTACGAGAAGCTGCCCGACGAGACCCGCAGCCGCCTGCCTCTGCGTCGCATCTGGACGCTGGTAGACGACCACACCGAAGACGACGCCTAGGTGTAGACGCGAGTGCTGCACCTTCTACCAATATCGCTCGAAGAATGCCTCATCGATCTCCACCTCGCCTGCCGCGTTGATTTGAGCGCCCCAGCTCTTTGTCAGCATCAAGCGACAGAGCCGTTGCCCGTCGATGAGTTCGACATTCGGTATCGCGCTCTGTGCCTCCTTGTGGACATCGTCGCTGAACTGCCCCGTCGTGATAAGGATGAGTCGCTCCGCGCCCACTTTTCGTCCATCGTCGCGTAGCGCTGAAACATGACGTCGCTCAACTTTGGCCGATGGAATATACTGCTTGCATTGAATCGCCACCTTGCAGGAAAAGATGTCAGAGAGACGTGCCGTGCCAACGGCATCAATGCCGCCATCTGCCTTACCACGCTTGCCTGTACGCTCCACGTCCATCCCGTACTCTCTCAGCAGGTCAGGGACCAACCGCTCGAACGCCTCCCAAGGCATCGAGTGGAGAAAGGGAAGTAACGCCGGTGGTGCACTGTCTTCGAGATCAGAGTCATCAGTGTCGCTTCCTGGCGCGTCGAGAGTACCGCCAGCTCCGTGAAGTGGTGACTTTGCACTTTGCGCTGACCGGCGAGCACGGATAGCCTTCATCACTCTGTCCCATACTCTGTTGCACTCCTCAGTTGCTAGTTCTTCGGACATGCCGAGTACTTCGCGCCCACGCTGCGTAGGCCGGTACTCGCCCGCAGAGGCAGGGTCCAGCAGTCCGCCCGCTGCTAGCCGTGATATCGCAAAGTCAACCTTGACTTCAAACTTGGAAGCTGTCCCTCGCTTGGTGGTGTCTGCCAGCACGTCCGCACCAATCTCTAGGTTTGATATGACCTCGGCCTTGATCCGAGCTCGCCTGGGGGTTCCACCGATCTCGTCGACCGCTGTCAAAGTGGGCAGCATCAACTGCTTCTCGGTGTATGAATGTGCAGTAGCCATGTATCGGAGTCTAGCCAGCGTGATCCTGCGGACGCGAGTGACCCGCGGCGTTCGTCGCGCGGCGGCTAGTAGTTTTCGCGGATGTAGTTGTAGGCCTTGGTGAAGAGGTCGCCAGTGAACGGCAGGCCGTGGCTCTTGAGGATGAGGCGGAGCCGTCGACGGATGTCCTTGTCTTGGGAGATCATGCGCTGCCAGCCTGAGCCGCGCATCGGGTAGACGAGGTCGTCCACCTCCTGAACGACGCGCTCAACGACCTTTGGCGGGTCGGGTGGTGCGTATTCGGCGAAGATCTGAGTGAGAGCGGCGGTGCGCGGGTCGAGGACTTGGATTTCGTCTAGCTCGTCTTCGTCATCGGCGCGCTCCGCTCGAACGAGGTCGCTCGCCAAGTCCAAGATCTGCTGGAGGAACCGAACCGACGCTTCAGCGTCCGCGAGCCGAGCAGCTCGCAGCTCCTCCAGGCGCTCCGACAGGCTGCGCCAGTGGCGGTGTGGGTCGGTGCCCTCCATGCGGCGGCGGATGCGTTCTTCGAGCCGGTTGAGCACGTCGTTCGCGCTAGGCGGCCGCGGTGCGTCAACCTCGTGGTCGAACAGCAGCCGTTGCTGCTTGAACCGATCAAGCGCCTCTGCGTCGAACTTCACCCGATCTAGCTGACCGTCCGTCACCGTCACGTCCTGCAGGTGGTCGTGGATCAGCGCCCTCGTCTTGGCGCCGAGTCGTTGCCACAGCAGCTGGTTCGCGGCCTTTGACGGCTGAACGGAGTGGTAGAGCCGCGCGAGGAAGCGGTATCGCTCCTCGTAGGGCTTGAGCCGCTGGTCTGGGTAGAGGAACTCAAGCAGTCCTTGGCACCGGCTGAACTCGGCCGCGAACTCTGCTCTGTCGTCTTCGGTGGCCAAGATCGTTTGAGCTTCGAGTAGTCGTTCCGCAGGCGGGGCATCGGCGTTGATGTTGGCGAAGGGCTGCCAGGCGCGTTCAATGCCAGCGATCATCTCTTCAAGGAGCGCGTCGAGGTCGGCTTGGGGAGGTCCCGCTGCCGACGGCTCGGCCCGCACCGACACAGCCTCGATCAGCTCTTCGCCGATGCCGACGTAGTCGACGACCAGGCCGAACTGCTTCTCTTGGCCGGTATACGGGTTCGTCCAACGCCGGTTGGTGCGACACACTGCCTGGAAGAGCGTGTGCGCCCGCAGCGGCTTGTCGAGATACATCACACCCTCAATGGGCGCGTCGAAGCCGGTCAGTAGTTTCGCAGTGACGATCACAAACTTGAGCGGGTCGGCAACGTCGCGGAACCGGTTCTTGATGCGGGCTTCGTCGTCGCGGCTCAAGTCCCACTGCGACCACTCTGACGGATCGTCTTTCGCAGTCGTCATCACGACGGTTGCCTCTTCGCCTTCGTTCAGCATCTGCGAGATCTGCTCGTAGTAGGCGACGCACGCCGCGCGGTCGTACACGACGATCTGCGCCTTCAAGCCAAGCGGGGCGATCTTCTCCCTGTAGTGCTTGACGATGTCCTCACACACCGCCGCCACGCGGTCGGCATCTCGCACGACGACCGAGATGTGTGACGCCCTTCGTGTCAGGTACTCGCGTTCGTCGTCGTCCAAGCCCTCTTCGGCGACGAGTTGAGCGAAGCCCTCCTCAAGAGCGGCTGCGTCGAAGTGAAAATCGACCAGTCGCGTCTCGACGTGCACCGGCAGCGTCGCGCCGTCAAAGATCGAGCGCTCGACGGAGTAGTGGTTGAGCACTCCGCCCGGGTCGTCGGTGTCGCCAAACGTCTCCCACGTGTTGCGGTCGTCGGTGCTGATGGGTGTGCCGGTCAGCCCGATGTACTTGGCGTTGGGCAGAGCCTCCCGCATGTCGAGGCCGAGCCGACCCTCCTGCGTGCGGTGCGCCTCGTCAACCATCACCACGATGTTGCGGCGAGCGTTGAGTTTGCCCGCGTCCTTGAAGCGGTAGATAGTGGTGATGACCACCCCTCGGGCGTCGCTCGACAAGGTGCGCCGCAGTGTCTCGCGGGTCTCGGCGACTTCCACCGCCTGAATGCCGACCGACTCAAACTCGGCGACGGTCTGCTGAATCAACTCAAGCCGGTCGAGCACCACGACAATGGTCGGAGCGTCGAGCGCTCGAATGTGACGCAGTTTGGCGGCCGCGTACGCCATCGCGAACGTCTTGCCCGAGCCTTGGTGGTGCCAGACGAGGCCCTTTGACTTGGCATCGTCGAGGCAGCGGTCGACGATGGCGTTGACCGCCTCGATTTGCGGGTAGCGGGGGATGATCTTCTGCCGCTTCGCGCCCTCGGCCGTCGGACGCGACGAGTACAGCGTGAAGTGACGCAGTATCTCAAGCACTGTCTCAGGCGTGAGCAGCAGCTCAACAGCCCTGAGCACAGAGGCCAGCCCGGGCTGCGCCAGCTCGTCGGTCGTATTGGCCCACTTCAGCCACTGCTCTGGTGGCTGGCAGACCGCGCCGTAGCGGAAGTCGCGCCCGTCGGTGGCGAACGACAGCACGTTGGGCACAAAGAACGACGGCGTCCTCTGCTCGTAGCCGTTGTGAATGTCTTTCGCAGCGTTCAGCCACGACGTGCTGGGCCCCGGCCGCTTCGTCTCGCCGACCACTAGCGGCAGACCGTTGACCCAAAGCACGATGTCGTAGCGGCGCTGCTCGCGCCCAGCTCGGAAAGTGACCTCCGTTGTGGCTCGCAGTGAGTTGGCACGTGGGTTGTCGAAGTCGATCAGCCTGACTTGTGAAAAAGCATCTGCCCCGACGAACTGCATGGTCTTGATACCTCGCAGCCACTCGCCGAAGGCCTCGTTGGCGGCCAGCAGGCCGACGCTGTGTGCGGACGTCAATGCGGGTCGCAGCCGGCCGACGATCTCGGTGGCTCGGTCGGGTTGCTCGGCGACCTCAGGGTTGAGTCGCAGCAGCGCGGGCCGCAGATCGCTCTCACGAACGACCTTATCCTTCAGCCGAGGAAGCTCAGAGTCTCTGAGCGTGACCTCCCAGCCGAGGCCGTCCAGCCGCTCGCAGATGACGGCTTGAACGTCCTCCTCGGGCACTTGCGTCACAAGCCGAAGGTCTCGCTGTACGACTGCGGGATCTCGTGTGCCCCAGAGAGCAGGTCAGTCAGCAACCCAGCACGCAGTCTGCCCGCCAGTCCCAGCTGTCGCAGCAGCGCAGTAACTCGCCGGTCGACTGCTCCAATGAGTTCCACGATTTTGACTTGCTCGTCGCGAGGCGGGACCGGAGTGGGCAGACTGAGTAGATCACGTGTGCTCACTCGCGGCATTCGGCTGCCCGCACTGAGTTGCGCACACCGCGCAAACACTCCATCGTTGAGCACTGTTAAACCGAGATAGCCCGGAATAACGTCGCCCTTGGTGCGAAGCACCAATATCTCTGTCGTGCATATCCCCGAGAACGTCGCTAGTCCCCCTTTTCGCAAGTTGGGCCGCAGGCGTCCGAACAGAGTGTCCCCGGCTTCGAACGGCGTCGCTAGGCTTGTAGTGTCTGCGGACGATCCGTGCTGGGCAAGCTGATAGCTACCTGACTCAATGTGCTCAAGACTGATATACGGTGTAAGGGGCAACTCCATGGGGTCACATCGCTCTGCAACCAAACTGGCGACATCACCCAGCGCAGCTGTAGCGTGCTGACGGTGGGAGGCTAGCGAGTTAAACGCGACGGAGGCTCGAGATTCGCGAATGGCTTCGATCTGCGCCTGAAGCGCGTCGATGTAGCTGTCCAGTGAACCCAGCAGGTCGGCTATGCGTCGCTGGACAACCAGCGGCGGTAGAGGCACCATGGTCGAAGTGTAGAAGCTCTTTAGCAAGTTGGTTATGGCATTTCCACCAGAATGGGCGGCAATCGCGGCCTCTGCCTTAGGCGAGGCGAGGAAAGCGCGCAGATGATGTGGTAGGCAGAGCGTATCGTTCACTACTAGCTTGCGCACAAAGTTGGTGGCATGATATCCTGGCTCATTCGCCAGCCAAGTCTTTCCGACCTCGCCGGAGGTGGTGATCGCTATGTCACCGATTGCGAGTTGTGATCGCTCGCGTTCCTTGGTTGAAAGAAAGCGACGCACAGAATCGATTCGCTTACCGCTTCGCCCAATGTCGCAGTTGCGTACGACCTGAGCGGGGTGTGGTCGGTCATCGGACGGCTCGGCTTCGCCCCAGTACCCGGGGCGGGACTCAAGCAACAGGTCTGCGAGTGCGACTTGTGGCCAATCAGTCGCCATAGCCCGCTTCGCGCAGCCTGCGATGCATCTCTGACTGCGCAATCTCGGTGGCCTGCTCCGCCTGGCGCAGGTCGGCGAGCGCCTGTGCGGTGTCAATGACCTCAGGCGGGTCAGGCTCGATGTAGCGCCCGACGTTTAGGTCCCAGTCGTTGGCCTCGATCTCGGCAACGCTGACGAGGGCTTGCTTTACGCTGCCAGGTGAAACATCGGTTGCGGGAGGTTGGTCTGTCTGGGGGGGGGGGGTATACTAGAAACTTTCTTATTCAGCGGATCGCCGTACGCAGCACTGATCATGCTAATGTGGTGGTCGGCAAGGTAATTTTGGTTTCTGCCCTCAGCGTAGTTTCTCGAAGCGTCAACTATGTGGACCGTGTTGACGCGCGCTGCGGGCTTGCTCCGACGCAGAATCCACAGACAAGCGGGGATGGTAGTGCCGTAGAACAGATTGGGCGCCAAGCCGATCACTGTCTCTAGCAGGTCGTTCTCAACGATGTACTGACGAATCTTCTTCTCAGCACCAGACCGAAAGAGCACTCCGTGAGGCATCACCACGCCGACGCGTCCCGTGTCAGGCTTGGCAGAGGCGAGCATGTGTTGGATCCATGCAAAATCGCCTGAGTTCTTTGGCGGCACGCCGCCGAAGTTGCTGCGGCCGTGCGGGTCGTCTGCCCAGCCGTCCCTGCCCCAGTCCTTCAACGAAAACGGAGGGTTGGCGATGACGACATCAAAGGTTCGCAGCCGGTCCCGTTCGTCTAGGAACAGAGGGTCGCGCAGGGTGTCGCCTCGCTTGATCTCCGCCTCGTCAACATCGTGGACGTATAGGTTCATGCGGCCGATGGCGGCTGAGGTCTGCTGGATCTCTTGCCCGTAGAAGCGCATCCGGTCTGTTGAGTCGCCCGCATCCTTCACGGAGTTGGCTGCTTCGATGAGCATGCCAGCCGAGCCGCACGCCGGATCGTAAACCGAGTCGGTCGGCTTCGGGTCGAGAATCTTGACGAGTAGGCGCACGACCGCGCGCGGCGTGAAGAACTGACCCGCCGACTTCATGCTCTCGTCGCTGAACTCCTTGAGCAGGTACTCGTAGCCAGCACCCAGCAGGTCGTTGGGCACCTGGCTGGGCGAGAGCACGTGACGGTCGAAGTGCCTCACTAACTCCACCAGCTTTTCCGGTGGCATCCGGTCGTGGTCGGCCCAGGGCGCGTTGCCGAAGATGCCCGCCAAGCGATCGGGGGTTGCCTGCTCGAGCTGCCTAGTGATGTCTTGGGTCAGGACGCCGAGGTTGTCGGTGGCTCGGCGGAGGTCGTTCCAGTGGCATCCGTCGGGGATATCGAACCGGTGATAGTCGGCCTCGATGTCCGGCGTCAGGTCGTCGCCCCACTCTGCGACCGCTGCAGCGTGCTCTTCGTCCCACGTGTCTGAAAGCCGCTTGAGAAACAGCATCGGAAAGATGAAGTCGCGGTAGTTCGCTGGCTCGACCGGGCCGCGCAGGATGTCGGCGGCGCCCCACAGCCACGACTCCAGTTCCTGCTGCGTGATTGTTTCCCGTGTCGCGTTCAAGAGGCGCAGACCCTAGCGACTACGGAAGCTCGCCGCGCCTCACCGGTCGCCGCCTTCACGCTTCGCGCGTCGTCCGAGGGCCCAGGCGGTCGGGTCGTGCCGCATGGCGTGCACCGACGACGGCGAGCGGGTCGGCTGGGGCTAGCTCGGCGGCTTCGTCGTCGGTCAGCTGGTCGGCCAGCGAGTCGGCCATCACGGCATGCGCCGCTCGCACGCTCGCTAGCGGACTGCGGCGCGGGCCGCGTTCCGCCGCAGGCTGCCGCGCTCGTTCGAGTCCGTCGGCGATCGACTGCCTAAACCCGACGCCGATGGCTTGCTGCAAGCTCACCTTCGGCTGGCGGTCGCGCTTGCGACGACTCACCGCGAGACGCCTTCACGTCCGGCGCGTTCGCGCGCCCACCTGCCGGGTAGATGCAGCAGCGCAATCACGACAGTCATCATCGCGGCGGTCACGGCGGTGCCAGCCCAGCCCCACCGCACGGGCCGCCGTCGCGGCCGGGCGGTGTTCACCATCGCGGTTGTTCGCGCCGCGGCGCGTAGGAGCGCGGCGGGCTCACCGACCCAGAGTGCATCGTCGCCGCCGCACCAGACGAGTTTCAGGCACAGCGCAGGTACGGCAGCAGCGGCACAACAATGATCCGAGCGCAAAGGTCAACCGAGCGAGGTGCCCAGTGACTCTCCAGCGAAACGCATCCGCCACGCGCGCGGCGAGCAACCGCGACAACTTCTTCCATTCCTGCCGTCTGCGCTTGCCCTTCAGTGCTCAGCGAGGTAACTTGCGATCACGGAAGTCAACGAAGTTAGGAGTTCCAGAGGATGGCAGCGCTTCACGTTCTAGCGCAAGTTCGGCAAACGACGGACGAGCAGTTGGCCGCTGGTGCCTTGATCAGCCTGGCGATCGCAGCGGCACTCTTGGGTGGCGCGATCTGGGTGAGGTCCCGCAGAAACGAGATTGACCGCGCCAAGGCCGATGACGTTGCTGATGGCGCGGCTCGCGAACTAGCGGCCAAGCGAAAGCGACTCACGATTTGGTTTTGGGTCCTCCTGGTCTTCGGCATCAGTTTCGCCGCTGGTGCTCTGAGAGACATCGCGAGCGCGACTGGTGGCTGAGTCTGCGTGTCCAGCTGGTTGACTAGCTCACCTGTGAGACCTGTGGGTTGTTCAGTTAGCATCAGAAGTCCCTAGGGTGTCAGTCTGTCATCGGTCCTGGTAGTCGACGAGGAACGCCGCATCGACATCCGCTTCCTCTCGCACCGTTACGCTCACGCCGCTATCTCGCGTGAATTAGCAGAGACGTTCGCCGTCGGTGAGGTCGACCGCGCTGACCAGCGCGGCGGCTGCGCCGAACATGAACGCGAGCGGGCGGGCCACTGGTTCGCGAGGTCGCGGGCAGCGCAGTCCGCGACGACGGCGTTGAGCGTGTTCAGGTACACCGTGTTCGTCTCCGTGCGTTCACACCAGCTTGGTGTGCCGTAGATGAGGTTCGCTAGGTGGCGTGCGGTCGCGGCCGAACGCCCGGTGGCTCGGGCAGCGACGGGGTAGTGCGGGGCGTAGCACCTGCCCGCGTCGTCCATGCTGCGGGCGATGACCCGCCAGGCAACGGGGTTCGTGTCGACGAGCCGAAGGTGCGGTTGGGCGGCGTTGAGATATCGGGTCGCCGTTTCGAGGTCGGCGATCTTGGTTTCGGTTTCGGTGGCTGGCAGTAGCGAACCGCGCACGCTTAGGCCGACAAGCACGGCGACGACAATGCCCGCCCAGTGCTAGCCGGTCAGCCTGCGGCGCGGTCGTGCGTTGGTAGGTCGACGGCGGGCTTCACCGGTCACCGGCTTTGTCGTCGGTCAGCATCGGCTTAGGTTGCGCCAGTCCGCGTCGGTTAGCTGGTTGGCGGGTTTGGCCCGCAGGCGTTCGCAGTGCGCTCGTCGTTGACGTTCGATTCGGCGGGCCAGGCATTCGGTGAACTCGCCTGCGGGCAGGGTCGAGGGGCAGTTCTCGGTTCTCGTGGGCGTGTTGGTGGGCTGGTCGGGCAGTAGCGCGCCGATCAGCCACATTGCGGCGATGATGCCGAGCACGACCCAGGGCCACTTGCGGCGGCGTGGCTGGCCGCCGTTGCGGAGGTCGTCGGCGGGCTTCATCGGGTCACGGCTGCGGCATCGATGTGGTCGTCGAGGCACTCCTCGAAGCCGTAAGGATCGAGCGGCGGCAGTGGTGGGTCGCCGGGGTCGCCGTCAGCGAGGGCGGAGCGGGCGGCGTTTATCGCAGCGCGGAGGGCGAGCGCGACGTCGAGGTCGTCGACGGTTGCGGTCGTCGTCACCTGCGAGGTCGTCGTCGTGGTCGATGCTTCGGTGGTCGTGGTCGTCGTTCGGGCGGCTTCAAGTCCGGCGACGCGAGCGGGCAGCTGGTCGACCTCGGCGCGGTCGTCGTCGTTGGCGCAGCCTGCGAGGGCGACGACGACGGCGAGCAGCGCGGCTAGTGGTCGGCGTGCGTTCACGTCAGCACCTCGCTAGCTGCGCCCACTCGTGCGGTTCAAGCTGGTCGGCGCGGGTCGAGCGCAGCCGGTCGCAGCGTGCTGAGGTTCGGCGGCGGGCCTGCTCGGCGACGCATTCGGCCCAGTCACCGGCGGGCATCGAGCGAGGGCAGGGGTCGGTTTGGGCTGGCGGCGGCGTAGGCGGTGCGGTCAGTCTGCCGCGCAGGCCGAGCGCGAGCACGGCTGCGACGACGACGCTTGCGGCGAGCAGCCAGCGTCGAGCGTTGCGGCGTTCGTCGGCGGTGCGCTCGGTGCGACGCAGCTCGTCAGGCAGTTTCACCGGTGCGCTCGGCGCGGCGCAGCTCGTCAGGCAGTTTCACCGGTGCGGTCGTCGAGCACGCCATCGGCGGGCGCAGGTGCGGGCGAGGGTGAACGCCGCAGCCAGCAGCACGGCGAGCGCGAGCGCGGTCACGGCTGGCAGTCAGTCATCGGGTTGGGCGCGTCAGTCAGTTCGCCGTCGTCAGTTAGGTGGTCGAGCAGGTCAGTGAGTTGCGGTCGGTCCGGGCCGCCATCTCGGCGGCTAGCGCGACGATGCCTGCGGCGAGCGCGTCCTCGGCAGCGAGCGCGGCAGCCGCGACACGCAGGGCGAGGTCGCGAGCGGCGGGGTCGCCAGCGTCGCCCAGCCAGTAGGCGTTGAACGCCCACAGGTCAGCCATGTCGAGCAGCATCGTGTTCGTGATCTTGTCGGCTCGGATCAGGTCTCGTGCTTGGCGGTCGGTGGTGAGGGCGTGCTGCGCCGCTAGGCGTTCAGCCGCTCGCAGGTAGTGGTCCGCGACGGGCGCAGCCGCCGGGTTGCGTTCGGCTCGCAGGGCGGATACCTCGGCGAGCAGGCGGCGGTTCACCGATCGCCGCCCTCGTCTCTTGCCGTCGGCCGCCAGTCGCCGTGCGACGCGCGGCATCTGCTCGCCGTCGTCGTTCACCGGTCACCGCCGGCGCGTCGCACGTCGTGGTCGAGCGCGCCGTCGGCGGCGTTCGCCATCAGGTCGTCGAGGTCGCCGACGATGGCTGTGTCAGGGCGCGGGCGACGCAGTCAAGCGTCACGCTCGCCTTTCGTGCTTAGCCGTTCGACGCGGTAGCTCGGCGGGCAGGGCAGCCTTCGGTTCGATCTGCCGTCGTGCGCTAACGCCCAGCCGACGGCGGGGTTCAAGGCGAGCAGCCCGTCGGAGCGGATCGTCATCTTCACCACGCGCGCCGTCTCGTCGCCAGGCAGGTTCAGCAGGTCGTCGACCTCGACCGCGCTGGCGACGACCACCTGCGACGACGAGCCTGCCGTTCGGGAGGCGGCGGTCAGCTCGTCGGCGGTCAGGTCGTTCAAGCTCGTCACGCCGCACAGCCCTCGTCTCCCAGCGTGAACGCGGCATCGGCGGTCAGCGCGCTCGTCGCACCGTGGCCGGCGAGCAGCAGCAGCGTCGTCAGGTCGACTTGGGTCGCTCGCATCGCGCAGCGGTCGTCGGCGAGCGGCGCGCGCGTCGTCGCCGGTTAGCGCGACCATCCGATCCGCGGCGGTGGCAGGCACGGGCAGCCAGTGGCGGCGCACGCCGCGGCTCACCGGTCACCACCTTCGCGCTTGACGCTGGCGTGCGTGACGAGTGCGACCACCCAAGCGAGTAGGCAGCCCGCGGCGAGCGCGGTACTGCCGCTGGCTGCGGCAACTAGGTAGGGGTCGAGCGGACCGGGTCGCCAGCTAGTGCCGGGGGCGCGATTCTCAACGGTCACGTTCCACAGCACTATCGCGACGGCAGCCCAGGTCAGAGTGGCGACAAACAGCAGCCGGTGAACGAGCGCGCTCACCTGATGGCCTCCTCGGGGTCGGTGGCGGTGCGTTGGAGGTTGGTCATGGGTGTGCCGTTCGGGCTCGGTTTTCGTCGGGCAGGTGGCTGCGGTGCAGGTTCGACGATGAGCGTAGGGCATCGCTGCGTGGCGCGCCGTGCGCCAATGGAGAGTTGACGCTCGAAGTCTTGGGCCGCGGCTATCGGTTGCTCGCCGCGACGTGGTCAGTCGCAGCGTTGGACGGACGAGCCGTCGCCCATTGAGACCCAGCGACAGGTCGGGCGGGGCTGTTGCTCGTACATCTGCCAGCAAATCCACTCGTCTGGTGGCACGACCAGCCGCGCCGAGCGCCAGAAGGTCGACTTCTCCTGTCGAACTGACTCGTGTTTGACGTCCGATGCCCGGGGAAGTGGAGGGTCGCCGAACGTGTAGCCGTTGCGCGCCCAGTAGTCGTTCCAAGTCTGCGTCCAGCGCCCGTCCCAGGAAGAAGTCGAGGACGGCTGGGCGATGGGCTCGCCGATCACCACGCTCTGCGACATTGTGCCGCTAAGGCCCGAATCTGCGCCAACTCTGGTGGACGCCCAGCCGGTGGGCCACACGGCCCGGGGAAACGGCCAGTTCCAGTACTCGACGTTCTGGCAGTCCTGCGTGCGCTGGGGTTCGTCGGCTTGGCGCTGCTGGTCGCGCTGACGCTCTTCCTCTTCGCGGCGGCGCTCCGCTTCGCGCAGCGCCCGCTCGACGGCTTCGGTGTCTAGCTCGTCTTGAGCTTGCGCTTCTTCGAGTGCTGCGAGTCGCTGCTGGGTTTCGGCCAGCTCTCGTTCAAGTCGCGCCACGTCAGACTCGA
The DNA here is from genome assembly GCA_964424585.1 of uncultured Acidimicrobiales bacterium. Classification (GTDB taxonomy): domain Bacteria; phylum Actinomycetota; class Acidimicrobiia; order Acidimicrobiales; family Poriferisodalaceae; genus CAYRJD01. Next base: position 35,171 of record CAYRJD010000081.1, read on the forward strand.
CCTCCGGAACAGACGGCTGGGTCGTCGTGCTCGTTGGTTCGGTGGTGCGCGGCTCGGCTGTCGTCGTGGTGGTCATGTCGGCGACCGTCGTGCTTGTCGCCACTTGCGTGGTGGTCGGGCTGGTCGTCTCGGTGAGAGAGGAGCTGGTGGTCGAACCGGTTCCGTCCGGAGCATCGTTGTCGACGACGACCTGTTCGGCGGCTACGTCGGCCTCACTCTCGCTGTTGCCTCCGCACGCGGCGGTCAGCAGGCCAATCGCCACGGCAGCGCAGAGGAACGTCACGCCGCGTGTGGACCGAGCAGGCGCTTTGATTGACGCAGCCCGCTGGCCCTCAAGGAAACTCACCGTCGTTGCCGCCCTCGCCTCGTCTGTGTCGGATCGATCAAGAGACTAAGCCGACTCGCCGCGCCAGCTAACTCCACGGAACCAGATGGAAACGCACGCTTAGCCTTCTGGCTCGGTGTCTGCGATGGCGACAACAGCGGGGGAGCGGGCTGGCGAAGCGGCGCGCACCACCGTCGCTGACACGTCGACGAAAACGCGCGTCGCACGCGCCGTCGTGTCGGTCGCGTTCGGACGAGCGGCGGGCTACGTCGCGGCGGTGTCGGTCGGATTGCTGGCGGAGTCGCTGCACTCGTGGGTTGCGATCGCCCTGGCGTTCACCGCGGCCATCGCAGCCGGTGTGCTCTTCGACTACGTGGTCGCGCGCTGGCAAGCGCGAGACGTGCAGTGGGCGCAGGTGATGTCAGACCCTCGCGATGGCCGAGCGACGCGCCGAGCCGCGCGACACTGGGCCGTGTGGCACTGGGCGACCGACCATGAGCACCGGAGACCTGACGCTCGGTGAGTGCAACATCGCGACGTGCTCATTCCGAGGCGGGCACCCGACCTGAGCGACTTCACAGATGAACAGGTGCGCCTGGTCGATCAAGCCATCGAAGAGGTCGACGGGCTGGCGTCCGCTGGGGCTGCGCGCACGTCGTGCGGACTGGCCTGGGAGATGGGCAACGTGCTCGGCGCCATTCCGTATGAGAGCTTTCTCGTGGTCGGCGGCCCCGTCACCCAAGAAGAGAGACATATCGCCGCCGGGCTCGCCGCCGAACTCGGCTGGTAAGTCGAACCTTTGTCGATGCCTGGCTAGTCGTCGTCGTCGGAGAAGTCGTCAGAGAGAATGATGACGTACGTCGCGTAGCACATGGCGAGCAGCAAGAAGGCAACGGCCATGGAGGCCAACCCGATCACGTGGTCTCCTCTCTCATGTGGGTCACAAGGTACCTGAAGGGCGGGCGCGGCGCGGGTCTCCGCAGCGAGTCGTTTGGGCGCGTAGCGTGAACGTCGAATGAGCCGACTGCAGCGCCTGTCAATGCCTCGACTGCGGATGAGATGGGTTGCCGCCACCCTCACGTTGATCGCGGTCGCGCTGGCGGTGACGGCCCCCGAGCTAGCGCGCACCCACAATCGCGCCGAAGCACAAGAGCCGCGCGCGACAGCACGAGGCGAAGCTCGCAGCCAGATCCTCGCGCTGCCCACCTGGACGCACCACGTCGAAATCCGCGTGCCGTTCCGTGACGCAGACGGCGACGGGCATAACGACTACGACCCGCAGTTCGCGCTGCGGGTCACCCACGCGCCCGGCTCGAACACGCTAGGGCACGGCAAGTGCTCTGCCACCATCGTGCGGCCACGGGTCGGGCGCAGCTCAGAGCTGCTCGCCACCGCGAACGAGCGCGGCCTCGACTCCGGCTGCCAGCTGCTCACCGCCTTCCCCGACACCATCGCCTCAGGCGTGCCCGGCGTCACGCTGCGCCGCGTCGCGGGCAGCGCCAGCCAGCAGACATCGATCGGCCGCGGCGACGACACCGCCCGCGCCACCTACTCCGACGGGCGCACCGCCTTCACGCCCGACATCGCGTTCACCGGCTTCACGCCCGAGCAGGCCGGCACCACGTTCACCGTTCGCTACACGTTCGCGCCCGGCGCCGCCGAGCGAACGGGCTGTCGCCTGCATCGCGACTCCAACACCGACCGATGGCGCATCGACGAGCACGGCAACGCGGTGCGTCAACGGGCCGCGAGGCTCGTCGACACCCTCCCGCCCGACGGCCTCGTGTGCGGCTACCACTTCAGCTGGCCGCGCATCGACGGCTTCGTCACGCCGACGCCGAGTGAGCGCCTCATCCTCGCGAGCACCGCTCGCGTCGTCGGCGACTACCGCGCCGAGTTTTTCTCAGACGAAACCACCTTCAGGCCCGAGGTCATACTCGTCGCGCCGTTCACCGACTACGACAACGACGGCGCGCACGACTACGCAGGCCGCGAGCTGACCGTCACCTTCGCCCGCAAGCGAGGCGAGCCGTCTGCTTGCTCTGCGGGCGCGGAAATTCGCTACAAGGTGAGCTCGCGCAGGCTGCCCGCCGGCATCCTCGGCACGTCGGGCGGGTCAAAGTTCTTTCCGCCGCGCACCAACTTCTATTCCGTCGGGCCGACGCCGAGGCTCATCGACATGCCTCGCAACCTCGACCACCACTGCGCCTACGACGCGACGTTCGCGCCCGCCGACACGCCCGCGCGGCCGAGCGACGGCACTCGGTTCGTGCTCACCAGCGACCCTCGCACCGACGACGACGAGATCACGCCGCGCGACCGCTTCGTCGTCGCCACGTACGAGAACGCCGCAGTCCGCCAGCCCGTCACGCTCGAAATCAGAGCCGACCCGCTCGCGAGCGGCGAAACGTTCACCATGACCATCGACCCGGTGAGCGGGTCTGACCCCTCGTGCGACAACCGCGGCACCGCGGCGCTCGTCGCCGGCGCGGACGGCACCCAAACGTTCGAGCAGAGCCTCATCAGCTACGAGCGCGGGCACACCAGTCGCGCCGACCGCTGCGAGTACGACGTCACCTGGCCCGACGACGAAGACGGACCCGCCAGCTTCCACCAGCGCGCCGGCGCGGCCACCAGCCGCATCGACGCCGCCGTGTTCGACGACCCCGACGCGGTCGTCAGCCAGTCATACGGCGTCGTGCACCCCAGCTTCAACACCAGCGTCGCAATCCACCTGCTCGCGCCCGCCAGGCAAGACGAGACGTTCAGCATCGGCGTCACTCCGCGAGCCGGTTCGCCTCCAGGCTGCAGCTCGCTCTCGAACGTTGAGGTGGTGGTGCCCGCGACGAAGCAGATCGGCAGCACGCAGCTCACCCTCATCCACCAGCCTGTCGGCCAAACGGGCGTGTGCGACTACGACCCCGTGTGGCCCGACACGTCCGAAGGCACAGCCCGCTGGGTGCGGGACCGCACGCTCACTCACCCTCGCCGGCTCGCTCGAGGCGTCCGGGGCGTTGCGCAGCGCTACTACGTGATCTTCGACGCGGAGGTCGAAGTCAGAACCACGCAGAGCGTCGCGACCGACACGACGTTCACGGTGGGAGTGTCGTCGCGAGACTCGAAGTGCTCGACGGTGCCCGACGCCACAGTGACCGTCGCGGCCAACGCCTCGGTCGGAAGCGTTGCGCTGCCTGACCTCATCGGGGTGCCGCCCGCGCAGCTGCAGCAGTGCCGCTACGACATCGACTGGCCAGCCAACGAAGACGGCGTCGCGCCGTTCGCGTGGAAGGAAGAAGGTGCGCACTCACCGTTCACGTCCACCGCGTTCGACTGGCGCTCTGCTACCGTCATCCACCGCTACCAGCCGAGCGACGCGGTCACCTTCGAGCCAGACGTCGCGGTCGTCGTGCCGCAAATCGACGGGCCGACCCCCGGCGTCAACTTGTTCGCGGGCGCCGAGTTCGCGCTCACGTTCTCGCGTGCGCCGAACGCGCACACGAGCTGCTCGCTCGGCACGCCGGTCACCACGAGCTACGTCGTACAGCCCGACGGGTCAACGCAAGGCACCCATCCGACGTCTCTGGTTGCGACCGTCGCAGGCACGAGCGAGACGTGCGAATACCTGTTTCACGTCGAAACGGCGGTGCCTTCGCCGCCCGACGCAGAGTTTGCGTGGACGCTCAACATCGACACCGTGAGCGCGGGCTTGAGCGAGCTTTCGCCGCGGGCGCACGCGTTCTACGCCGTCGGTGACATCACGTTCACGCCGGACGTGCTCATCGCTGCCCCGCAGGTGACCGGCGAGGTAGACGGCGTGCTCACCAACCTGTTCGCCGATGCGCCTGGACGCGGCGACGCCCACGACGTGCTGCGCTTCGACGTCGGCTTCGCCGCTCCCGCGTCGCCGGTCGGCTGCACCGACACGAGCGGCTCGACGTTCAGCTACGAGATGCGCGCCGACGGCACGGTCGAAGGCGCCGCACCCTCGCTGCTCGCATACGTCACCGCCCGAGCCGAACGCAACCACCTTCTGGTGCAGGTCGCCACGCCGTGCGTCTACGGCGTGACGTTTCCCGCGACCGACGCGAACAAGGGCTGGCTCGCCAAGAGCGCTCAGCTCTCAGACGACGACGAGGTCGCGGCCGACGACCGCTCGGCGATGGCGACGTACGCGAACGTGGCCGTCGCCTCGCCGGTCGACCTGACCGTGAACACGCCAGCCTTCAGCGGATCGCGCTCGGTGTCGATCACCGTCTCCGCTGGCGCGAGCGCGCACGCCGGCTGCCTGGTAGATGCGCGCATCAGCGGCACCGACCCGTCGGCTTCAGCCACTAAGTCGTTGGAGCTGGATGCCAGCGGCAACAGCGTCTTCGCCGACGCGTTCGGGTTGACCGACGTGGTCGCGGGTGTGACCGACGGCGACGGCAGATGCGCCTACGACGTCGCCTGGTCGGTGACCGACCTGCCCCTGGCGACTGCCATCTGGACGCTCGGCGACGGCGACGCCGTCTTTGGCAACGCCGGCCGGGTCGGCAGCACCGGCGCGCTGTCGGCTACCTACCGAACGCCTGCGGTCGAGCACTTCGACGCGACGTTGAACTTGATCGTCGTCGACCACGTGCCGGCTGGCACGACGTTTATGGTCGACATTGCGCCGGCCAGCGGCGCGCCGCCTGGCTGCTCAGCACAGACCACGCGGACGCTGGTGGCGCCCGCGCTAGACGGCGAGCACGACCGCACGATTGCCGACACGTTCCAGCTGCGTCACACGCCGTCAACGGTTGTGGGTCACTGCAGCTACGCGGTGACGTGGCCGGAGAACGAGGCAAGCGGCATGTCGTTCGAGCCCGACGCCGCTTTCACGCCCGAGATCACGTTCAGCAAAGACAATCCGACCGTGACCAACCGCTACGCCGACGCGGAGGTCGACATCAACTTCGTCGCGACACTCGCCGCGTCGACGACCGAGGCGGTCACGGTCGGCACGGTGTTCGTCGTCGGGGTGGCACCTGTGACGGGCACGGGCCAGCCGACGGGTTGTTCGACTACCAGCGAAGACGTCACCGTCGCCGCGGGCAACGACACGGGCAGCGTCACCGTCTCGCTCATCGACCGGCCAGCAGGTGAAGACGCGACGTGCTCGTACGTGTTGAGCTGGGCGCGGAGCGAGACCGGCGGAATGGCTTGGGCGCAAGACCCGGCGTTTACGCCGGAGACCTCGCTGACGGCAGCCAGCCCGACGGCCGCCAATCGCTACGCGCCCGACGTCAGCTACTTCTCACCGTCGCTCGCATTTGACGTGCCGCAGGTTGACTACGACGGCGACGGCAGGCACGACTACGCGGGCGCGACGTTTTTCGTGACGTTCACCTCAACCGATGCGGCCTGCGGCAAGGCCGTTCGGGCGTATGAGCTGAACGCGGCGGGCGACGTCGAACCGGTTGCTCCCGTGCGCTTGATCGACGAGCACGCCGTCAGCTCGTGCGTCTACACGGTGACGTTTCCTCCGACCAGCAACGCCAGCGACGCCGGCTCCCTGCTGCGTCAAGTCGCTGACACCGACGACGAAGCGGTAAGCGGCACCGACGTCGACGCTCGCGCCACCTACCGAGAGATCGTCAGCCGGTTCACCGCCAACCTCTACTTGGGCGGCACCCACACGTTGGCGGGCGAAGATGCTGTCAATCCGATACCGGCGGGCACGCCGTTCACCGTCACCGTCGCGCCGCAAGCGAGCGCGCCGGCTAGCTGCGACGCCGACCCAGCTTCTGCTGCGAGAACCCGCACCGTCATCATTCGCAAGGCTGAGGTCGCCGAGCGACGCCCGCACACGCTGTTGACGGTCACCCGGCTGGCGGGGGTGGTCGACCGCACAGGCAGCGGCGAGGCTTGTGTCTACGACGTCGAGTGGCCCGCCAACGAAGACGGCGGCACCGCGTTCGTCATCGACACCGACCCAGCTCGGCCGTTCAGCGACACCGTGCGCTCAGGCACAGCAGACGACGTGGGCGCGGTGGTGTGGTATCGGGCGCGGCCTGGGGGCAGCACGCCCGGCGGCGGCACCTCGGGTGGCGGTTCGACCGGCGGCACCTCCAGCGGAACTGGAACGGGCGGCACCTCGGGTGGCAGCACGGGCAGCAGCACTCCAGGTACTGGTGGAACGGGCGGCGGGACGTCTGGCGGAACCGGCACCGGCGGCGACGGCGGCACGCCTGGTGGAGGCGGTACGTCGGGCGGTTCGTCTGGCGGAACTGGATCGGGCGGGGGCACCTCCAACGGTGGAACTACGCCCGGTGATGGTGGCGAGACGCCCGGTGACGGCACGGGCGCTGGCACGAACGGCGACGACGGCACGCCAGGTGACGGCTCGCCAGGCGACGGCACGCCAGGTGACGGCTCTTCGGGAGTCGGCACGGGCGGCGACGCGCCGACCGAAGAGTCGCATCGGGCGCGAGTGCTGCCGCTACTTCGTGACCGCGAGCCCCACAACGGCTGGCATCTCACCGGCCCGCGGGTGGCGGTGCTGATCTCGCTTGAGGTCACGGGCGACGAGTTCGCGAAAGGAGCAGCCATCGAGCTGCACATCAGTGTGCCTGAGGTCTGCGGTCACGACCTTGACATGTTCGGTGGCGTGCCCGCAGCTACCGGCCTCGTCTACGCGCACGGCCTGATGGAAGGAACAACCGGCGACATCACCCCCGGCGCGGTGCTGACGCTGCCGCAGTACGCCGAACGAGACGACGAGCAGCGCGACTGTGAGGTCAACGTCGCACTGCTCACAGCGCCTCGAGCGTGCTCGCTAGTGGGCGGTCGACTCATCGTCGCGGGCGACCAACCCACCGACCAGAACGAGCTATCGGTGGTCAGCTTCAGCCCGACGCAGCAACCGGCCGAGCCAGCCGACGCCACAGACGCGAATCCCACCGAACCAGACGAGCCCGCGTTCGCGTTCACCGGCACAGCGTCGGTCGTTTGCGGCAACCCGCCTGCCGTGTCAGCGACAGATGCGTAGCTCCAGTTAGGCGCGTGGGTCGTCGCTAGTCCCATCGAAGCATCTGGTGCTAAGGCGATCAAATTCGTCGTAGTCGGGTAGCTCGCGAGACGTGTATGCCTCCAGTGCGTTGCGTTGAGTCGCGATGTCGTGGCTGGTCGCCCGTGCGAGGTCTAGGTCTGCGGCATCTGCCCGATAGATGGCCACGGCATCTCGAAGCCATCGCGCCAGGTCGTGGCAACCCTCGCCGGTCGCGACCACCGCCATCTGCTCGTATGCGTCTGCGAGCGCGCGGTTCAACTCTGATCGGAGTGCCCCGCAAATCAGCAGCCAGTCGCTCGCCCGGAGGTCATCGTCGTAGCAGCCTGTCTGCTCGTATGCCGCCCCGGCCGCCTTGGCGGCCTCAAAGCTCGCATCGGCATCTGCCAACGGATCGTGCGGTGAAGTCGTCGCGGTGCGCTCGCGGCTGTTGCGACCGCCCGTCTGACCGGATGGCGGATCGTCTCGGTCGTCGGCCGAGGCGCGTTCGCGCTCACGCTCACGCATCACCTCCAGCTGCTCGGCCAGCGCCTCGGCGCGGCCCGCTTGACGCGCCGCTTCGAGGTCGGCGTAGCTGCTGCCACCGCAACCCGTTGCCACGAACACCACAGCCACCACGACCGCCGCAGCCAGCCACAAGCGCTTCACGTTCAGCAGTCTCGCAGACCAGCCTCAACGAAGCGGGCGATGGTCGTGGCTGGGCGAAGTGTGGAGCTAAGGGGAATCGAACCCCTGACCTCTTCCATGCCATGGAAGCGCTCTACCTACTGAGCTATAGCCCCGCGAGCGGGAGCGGCGGCGAGCAGCCACCGGCGAAGGAAAGGCTACAAGCCGAGCGGGGGAGCGGCAGGGATGGCGGCGTAAGCGGCGTGGGAGGCGGTGACTACCCTGCGGGGCGTGAGCGTGCCTGTTGACGTCGCCAAGCTGACCGAGCAGCTCGAGGTTTACGGCACCGCTGGCTACGTGCTGACCGTGCGAGACGACCACACGCCGCACATCGCGCACGTGACGTTCACGCTCAGTGATGGGACGTTGCGATGCGGTGCGAGTCGCACGGCGGCCAACAACGTCGCGAGCCGTCCGCACATCTCGTTGCTGTGGCCGCCCCACGAAGCGGGGGGCTACTCGATGATCGTCGACGGCGACGCCCGCACCGAGGGCGACGAGCTGGTCGTCGTGCCGACCGGCGGCGTGCTGCACCGGCCGGCCCAATCGAACGAACCGTCGAACGGAGCGTCGAACGTCAACGCGAACGAACCGTCGAACTCGACGGGCGCGTGCCAGTCAGACTGCGAGCCCATCGGTTGAGCGTGCGCTGCGCGTGCGGCGCCTTCAGTTAGGGCAAGCGCCAGCCGCCAGCCGCTACGACTTGAGCCCGTCGAACACCGTCTGCCACACCTCGGCTTCGCCGCCACCGCCCGGCGCGTAGAAGCTGATGCGGTCGATCACGTCGCCAAAGCGTCGCTTCAGCTCGGGTGCTACCTGGTCGGGCTCGCCGACCACGGCGAACGTGCCCAAGATGTCGTCGTCGATGAGGCCGCCCATCTCCACCCACTTGCCTTGTTTCGACAAGCCGTTCAGCTCGGTCTGCATGTCGCCCCAGCCGTGGCACTCGAGCACCGGCCGATAGGCAGGCGTCGACCCGTAGAACGCGATCTGCTGTCTGGTAGCCGTCGCCGCTTTCGCCATGTGCTCTTCGTTGGCACCGGTCACGATGAAGCTCGGCCCGCTCACCTCGATCTCGCTCGCAGCTCGCCCCACACGTTGCGCGCCCCGCGCCAGCGCGGGCATCGTCTCTTCCCGCAGGTACTTCTCGGTCGTAAAGCCGTGGCACATGAACATGTCGCACGTCTCGCCAGCCACCTCGGTCATCATCGGGCCCACGCCCGCCAGCGCCAGCTTCGGCGGGCCGAACGGGTTCGGGCCCGGATCGAAGAAGTGCGTCATCAGCGTGTGCTGGTAGAAGTCGCCCCGAAAGTCGAGCTTGTCGCCGGTCGCCCAGCTGTGCCAGATCGCCTTCGTCGCGTTGATCATCTCGCGCATGCGAGCCGCCGGCTGCGACCAGGGCATAGAAAACCGTCGCGTGATGTGCGGCTTGATCTGGCTGCCCAGCCCCAGCGTGAACCGGCCCTCAGATAGCAGCTGAATGTCGTTCGCGCTGTACGCCAGCGACATCGGGTTCTGCGCGAACCCAACCACGATGCTCGTGCCCAGATCGACCTTCTCGGTCGCCTGCGCGATGAGCGGCAGCATCACGAACGGGTCGTGCTTGGTCTCCGGCACCCACACTCCGTCGTAACCGAGTGCCTCCTGGCGCTGCGCAGACTCGACCAGCTCCTCGAAGCCGTCGTCTGTTCCTACTCCACCGTCAATCTTCATAGCGGCGCAAGCTAGTCGCGAGCCAGCAGCCGCCGCGCCCGCTCGACCAACCACTCGACGCTGCGCGGAAACATCTCCACCTCAGCCGGTACGTCGGGCTTCGCGCCGGCCATGTAGCGAGCGTGCACCCCCTCGAGGATGCAGCCCAGCCGCCAGCTCGCGAACGCCAGGTAGTAGTCGAAGTGAGCCAGCACGTCGCGCCCGGTCAGCTCGGCGTAGCGAACCGCTAGCTCGCGCCGGGTGCCAAACCCGTCGGCGCAAGTCGCATCGTGCCCGAGCGGAAAGAAGCCGTCGTCGGGCTGCGTCCAGTAGCTGGCGAACACCGCGAAGTCGGCCAACGGATCGCCGAGCGCGGCGATCTCCCAGTCGAGCACCGCGGCGACCCGTCCGTCACCAGCGGCGTCGACCGTCGCCAGGCAGTTGTCGAGCCGGTAGTCGCCGTGAACGAGCGTCGCCTCGTGCTGGGCGGGAATGAGCGCCGCCAGCTCGTCGTGCACCTGCGCCACCGACGGCAAGTCGCGCGACGTCGACGCGTCGAACTGTCGCAGCCACGTGCGCAGCTGCCGCGCCACGTAGTCGTTCGGACGGCCCAAATCGGCCAGACCGGTGGCGTCGAGATCGGTCGCATGGATTGCCGCCAGCACCTCAACCATGTGGGTCGCCAGCGCACTCCGCGCGCCGACCGACAGCGAGCAGGCATCCGCGACGCTGCGGATCACGTCGCCCTCCACAAAGTCGGTCACGTAGAAGTTGTCGCCGATCACCGCCTCGTCGACGCACAGCCCGACCACCGGAGGCACCGGCACCGCGGTCGGCCCCATCGCGCTCAGCAGCCGATGCTCGCGTTCCATGTCGTGCGCTCCGGGCAGCTTGTTCGACAGCGGCGGCCGCCGCAGCACCCAGCGCCGCCCGGCTGCGTCGGCGACGAGGTACGTGAGGTTGGAGTGGCCGCCCGCGATCACCACAAAGCGCAGCGGCGGCGACACCGGCTCGACCCGCTCGGTTAGCCAAGCCGTGAACCGCTCGCCATCCACCCCAGCCACGCCAGCGCCGTTAGCGTTTCCCACGCACAACAGCATTACAGAGCGAAGAGGAAATCTCACGCAAGACGTCACCGATGCCACCTTCCAGCAAGACGTGCTGGACGCGAGCAGCACCAAGCCGGTGCTGGTCGACTTTTGGGCTCCGTGGTGCGGGCCGTGCAAGTCGCTCACGCCGATACTCGAAAAGGTGGTCGCCGAAGCGGGCGACGCCATCGTCGGCGTCAAGCTCAACATCGACGACAACCCGCAGATCGCCCGGGCGATGCAGATTCAGTCGATACCGATGGTCGTCGTGTTCAAAGACGGACAACCGACAGACGGCTTCATGGGCGCGCAAGGCGAACCGATGGTGCGCGACTTCGTCGCCAAGCACACCCCAGCCGGAACGCTCGGCGACGGCGCGCCGCTCGCCGACGAACCAGCGCCAGACGAACCCGAACCCGAACTCATCGACATCGACGAAGCCGAACTCGAAGACCTGCTGAGCCGAGCCAAGGCCGACGACGACGCGCGCCAGCAGCTGCTCACCAAGCTCGACGAGATGGGGCCCAACGACCCGCGCACCAACGTCTGGCGGCGACGCCTCGCAGCGACGCTGTACTAGCCGCGCGCAGCCTTGCTAGCGCTCACCGCCTACGGCACGCAGTTTTTCGTGACCGCCTCGATGGCGGTCGTGTTCGCCCAGCTCGACGACCTGAAGACGCAATTCGGGCTGTCTGACACCTCCATCGGCGTCATCGCGTCGACGTCGTTCGTCGCCGCGTTCGTCGCGCTCATCGCGCTGTCGCCGCTCATCGACCGCGGGCACGGCGCGAAGGTCGCCACGTTCGCCATCGCGGCGTGCGTGCTCGGCAACCTCGGCTTCATCGTCGCCGAAACGACGCTGTGGCTCGCGACCAGCCGAGGGCTGCTCGGCATAGGCATGGGAATGTTCGCCGTCGTCGCTCGCAAGGCGCTCATCGGCGAAGACTTGGCGGGCGGCATGGCGAAGGTCGGCGTGCTGCTGTCGTGCGCGGTCGCGGGCTTTATCGCCGGGCCGCCCATCGGCTCGCAGTTTGGCAAGATCTCGCTCGACGCGCCCTTCGTCGCGATGGTGATTTGCGTCGCGCTGACCGGCGTGCCCGCCGCGTTGCTGATCAGCCGAGCCAAGATCGCCACCAGCTCCACCGACTGGAGTCGCACCGTCGCGCTGCTGGCGAACGGCAGGGTGCGAGCAGCGACGCTGGGCGAAGTCGCTCTGTGGGCGTTCATCGGGCTGTTCGACTCGACCATCGACATCTACACTGCCAGCGTCGGGCTGTCGCCAGATGAGTTCTCCATCGGGTTGCTGCTGCTCGGCATTCCGCTGCTCGTGCTGCCCGCTCGCGCCGGCGCGCTCGCCGAGCGCGTGGGCGCGACGCGCGTGTTCGCCCCGGCGTTCGTGCTGCTGGTGCCCGCCATCGCGCTCTACGGCTTCATCGGCGGACTGGTCACGTTCATCGTCATCGGGCTCGTCGAAGCCGTCGTCGAGAGCTTCGCGGCGATGGGCGCGCAAGCGGTCGTGCTCGAAATCACCGGCGCCGAAGAAGCGGCCGTCGGCACCGGCCTGCTGGAGGCCACCGGTTTGCTGGCCGCTGCGGTCACCGCATACCTGGGCCCGATCTCGTTCGGACGCTTCGGCGCTGAGGTCACCTTCGGAGGTTTCGGAGCGATCGCGGCGGTGCTGATCGCATGGGCGATGGTCGAGCTGTGGGCTGAGAGAAAAACTCCAAGAAATCAGCCACCTCGCCGCGCTACAACGCACGGCAGTGAACCCCGACGACCAGCCCAGCCCGCGAGCCGCTGAGCAGCTAAGCCAACCAGTCGCAAGCTCGACGCTCGCGCCGCTCGGCGCGAAGAGCGTCGGCGTCGAGCTGCTCGAAACCGCGAAGCGCCTGGGCTGGCGCGCGGTCGTGGGCATCTGCTGCGTGCCGCTCGGGCTGATGGGCGTGGCGTTCACCGTCGGCTTCAAGATGGGTGCGCCGCCGCCGCTCGAAGCGCTACCGACGGCGGTGTCGCTCGTTCCGACGAGCGTGCCGCAGCAGCACAGCGAGCCCGGTCAGGCGCACATCGACGGCGCCATCAACCGGCCAGGCGTGTATGAGTTCGGGGCTGGCTGGCGAGTAGCCGACCTCGTGTTGGCTGCGGGCGGGCTCACGGCCGACGCGGACACCGCGCGCATCAACCTCGCCCGGGCGCTCACCGACGGCGAGCGAGTGGTGGTGCCTAGAGAAGGCCAGCCGCTTCCCGCGGAGGCTGATGGAACCGGCGCAGGCGACGGCGCGACTTCGGGGCCCATCAACATCAACACCGCGTCGGTCGCTGCGCTGCAGCAGCTGCCCGGCATCGGACCCGCGCTGGCGACCGAGATCGATCGCTCACGCACAGCGCAGGGGCCGTTCCGCTCGGTGAACGACCTCACGCGGGTGAGCGGCATCGGCGACGCGACGGTGGCGCGACTTGCTCCGCACGCGACCACCTGAGCCACCAGCCGTCTGGCTGCCTCCGCCGCGGCGGGTGCGCGGGCTGGCGGCGATGTCGGACGTGCCGTTCATCGCCGGCGCTGCGGCTACCGCGCTGGGCGCGTGGTTTGCTTGGGAGCTGCCCGTGGCGGCAGGCGCCGTGGTCGTCGTGGCGGCGCTCGCGCTCCGGCTGGGGTTGGCGTTGCCGGTGGGCCTGCTGATCGCCGCGGCGGGCATCGCAGCTAGCCAGCTCGAAACGCTGAGCGAAGCCGAAGATCGTTCCGTCGACGGCGCGATGACCATCGTGGAAGATCCCGAGTGGCGTTCGGGCGGACTGGTGTTCGCCGTAGCCAACCCGTCTACGGGCGAACGGTGGCAGGCGTGGGCGCGAGGCACACCCGCGCGACGCCTTACCGACGCCGCCGTCGGCGAACGCTGGCACGTCACCGGCGAGGCGAAGGCCGCGGCGCAAGAGTCTGAGCGGTTCCTCTGGCCGCGACACCTGGTGGGGCGCATCGAGGTCGACGCGGCCAGCAAGACGAACGACGGCCGCGCTCCGTATCGCCTAGCGAACGCGATTCGCTCGCTCATCGAGCGGTCGGCTGAGTCGCTGAGCGAGCGCGACCGAGCGCTGCTCGCCGGGTTCGTCTACGGCGACGACCGGCAGCAGCTTCCTGAGGTGCAGCACGACTTTCGCGCGACCGCGATGACGCACCTGCTGGCGGTGTCTGGGTCGAACGTCGTGTTCGTGTTGTTCCTGGCAGCGCCGCTGCTGCTGCGGCTCACGCTGTGGGGAAGGTTTGTCGCGGTCGTGGTGATCTTGTTCGAGTTCGCGCTGCTCACGCGAGCCGAGCCTTCGGTGCTGCGCGCGAGCGTGATGGCGACGCTCGCGGTAGGCGCGCAGGCGATGGGCAGAAGCGTGTCGGTGCCGCGCCTGTTGTCGCTCGCGGTAATCGTGCTGCTGCTCGTCGACCCACTACTGGTGCGCTCGGCCGGATTTCAGCTGTCGGTCGCCGCCTCGGGCGGCATCGTGCTGCTGGCGGGGCCGCTCACTCGCAACCTCATCGGCCCCACGTGGCTGCGTCTCGCCCTGTCGGTGACCATCGCCGCGCAGGCCGGAGTGATGGGTGTGCAGCTGTGGCTGTTCGGCTCGCTGCCGCTGGTGTCGGTGCCAGCGAACGTGCTGGCGGTGCCGATGGCGGGGCCCGCGATGGTGTGGGGTCTGGTAGCCGGTGTGTCGGGCGGCTTGGTGGGCGAGCCGATTGCCACGCTGTTGCACCTGCCCACACGACTGATGCTCGGATGGGTCGCAGAGGTCGCCCGCTTCGGTGCGGCGTTGCGCTGGCCGCAGATCGAACCGGCCGAAGCTGCCTGGGTGGTGCTGACGGTCGTCGGCTGCGCTGCGGTGCTGCGGCTAGCACGCAACGAAGCTCGCGGCTTGCGGCTAGCTGTGGTGGCCGCGAGCGCGGCCGGCATCTGGCTGGCGGCGTCGCTCGGCCGCCCTGCTCTGCCCGACGGCGACCGTCTCGCCGCGCTCGACGCCAACGGCTCAACCGTCGTCGTCGTCGACCGACCCTCGCCGACCTGGGCGCTCGACACGCTCGCCGCATCCGGCGTGCGCGACATCGACGTGCTGATCGCCAAGTCGGCGAGCCGCGGCGGAGTAGCGGCGGTGCGAGCAATCAGCCGTCGCCACGACGTCGGCGAAGTGTGGGTGTCGGCGGGCTTTCCGGCCGAGCCGGACATCACGCGGCGACTGGTGAACGGTGAGGTCAGCGTGGGCGTGGCCAAGAACGGCACGGCCAGCCTCGTGGTCGCCCCAAACGGCGACCGGCTGCTCGTTGAGTTGACGGGCGAGCGCTAGTTTCAACGCACGTGTCGACGGCTCACATCACCTTGTTGTCGGGGCCCGACGCCTCGCTGGTTGCCGATGCCGTCGCCGCCGCGGTCGCCGACGCGGTAGGCACGGCCGATGCGCAAGAGGTCGTCACGGCGCTGGCTGGCGACGAGTACACGGTCACCGACGTCGCCAACGCGGCAGCTATGGCGCCCTTCCTCGCCGAGTTTCGCGTCGTCGTCGCGCGCGGACTCAACCGGTTCGCCACCAAAGACCTCGCGCCGCTGCTCGCGTACCTAGAAGCGCCGCTCGCAACCACCAAACTGGTGCTCGAGTGGGGGAGCGGCGCGGTCGCCCCCAAGCTGCGCACAGCGGTGCAGTCGGCCGGCGGCGAAGTCGTCGCCACCGCACCTCCCAAGGGTCGTGACCGTACGAACTGGATCGACGAGCAGTTCAGGCTGGCTCAGCTGCGCCTCACGCCGGCCGCGACTTCGGCCATCGAGATGCACCTCGGCGACAACTTGTCTCGCGTGACCGGGTTGATCGCGATGCTGCGCGCCACCTACGGCGCCGACGTGCGGCTAGACGAAGCCGACGTCGTCGGCTACCTCGGAGCCGCGGGCGACCTGCCGCCGTGGGACTTGACCGACGCCATCGACCGAGGCGACATCACCAGCGCGCTCGGCGTGTTGTTGCGGATGTGGAACGCGCAGCGAGCGCCGCACCAAGTCATGGCGACGCTCATGACCCACTACCTGCGAGCGCTCCGGCTTGACGGCACCGGCGTGCGCACCCAGCAGGCCGCGGCGCAACTGCTCGGCATCTCGGCATTTCCCGCCAGGAAATCGCTCGACGTGGCGACGAGGCTCGGGCACCACAAGCTCGCCCGCAGCCTCGACCTGCTGATCGCGGCCGACCAAGACATACGGGGGCGGTCAGGGCTAGCCGACACGACCGTCATTGAAGTGCTGGTCGGCCGGCTAGCGACGCTGGGTGGGCGCTAGCTGGACGCGCTAGCCAGCTTGGGCCTTCATCAGGCGCGACTTGCGCCGGGCGGCTTCGTTCTTGTGAATGACGCCCTTCGCAACCGCCATGTCGAGACGCTTCTGAGCTAGACGCACAGCCGAGGCTGCGTTCTGTGAAGTGTCGGAACCCTCTTCGAGCGCGGCGAAAGCGGCCTTCTCGCGGGTCTTCAGCTCGGAGCGCACCGCGCGGTTGGCGTCACGACGTCGCAGGTTCTGGCGGTTGCGCTTGATCTGGCTCTTCTTGTTGGCCACGTGCTTTCCTCGGGCTAGGTGCGGATGAGCGAACGCTCAAGGCTACCGTTGGCTACCCAATGACCGGCAGCGACGACGGCCTCAACCGGCGGCTCGCCGCGCCCGACATCCGCAACTTCTCGATCATCGCTCACATCGACCACGGCAAGTCGACGTTGTCCGACCGAATACTGGAGATGACCGGCGCGGTCCAAGAGCGGTTGATGCGCGCGCAGTACCTAGACAGCATGGACTTAGAGCGCGAGCGCGGCATCACCATCAAGGCGCAGAACGTGCGGGTCACCCACGCCGGCCACACGCTGCACCTGATCGACACGCCGGGCCACGTCGACTTCGGCTACGAGGTCAGCCGGTCGCTCGCCGCGTGCGAAGGCGTGGTGCTGCTCATCGACGCCGCGCAAGGCATCGAGGCGCAGACGCTAGCGAACTGCTACCAGGCGCTGGCAGCCGACCTGGTGATCGTGCCGGTGCTCAACAAGATCGACTTACCGGCAGCTGATCCGGCGCAGCGCACCGCCGAGATCGAACGAGTGCTCGGCATCGATGCCTCAGAGGTGCTCGCGATCTCCGCCAAGACCGGCGAGGGCGTCGGCGAGCTGCTCGACGCCATCGTCGAACGCATCCCCGCGCCGGCGGGCAGCGCCGACGCGCCGCTGCGAGCGCTGATCTTCGACTCGCACTTCGACCAATACCGCGGAGTCGTGTCGTCGCTGCGGGTCGTCGACGGCGAGCTGCGCTCAGGCGACCGGCTCGCGTTCATGCAGTCTGGCGGCACGCACCTCGCCGAAGAGATCGGCGTGCGCAGCCCCGACCCGCAGCCGTGCGACGTGCTCGGGCCGGGCGAAGTGGGCTACCTGATCGCCAACATCAAAGACGTCGCCCAAGCCAAATCGGGTGAGACGGTGACGACCGTGACGGGCGGCGCAAGCGATCCGCTCGAGGGCTACGCCGAACCCAAGCCGATGGTGTTCTGCGGGCTGTACCCCGTCGAAGGCGACGACTACCCCGAGCTGCGAGACGCGCTCGGCAAGCTGCGGCTCAACGACGCGTCGGTGACGTTCGAGCCAGAAACCTCTGGCGCGTTGGGCTTCGGGTTTCGCTGCGGCTTCCTGGGGTTGCTGCACATGGAGATCGTGCGCGAGCGGCTTGAGCGCGAGTTCGACCTGTCGCTCATCGCGACCGCCCCGTCGGTCGCCTACCAGGTCACCCTCGACGACGGCGAGCACGTCACCGTCGACAACCCGTCCGAGCTGCCCGACGCGGGTCGCTTCGACGGCGAGGTGTCAGAGCCGATCCTGCGGGTCACGGTGCTGACGCCAGCCGACTACACGGGCGCGGTGATGGAGCTGTGCCAGGCGCGCCGCGGGCACATGCTGAAGATGGAGTACCTGTCGCCCGAGCGGGTCGAGCTGAGCTACGAGCTGCCGCTCGCCGAGGTCGTCACCGACTTCTTCGACCAGCTCAAGAGCCGCACCCAGGGCTACGCCAGCCTCGACTACGAGCACGCCGGCTACAAGCCCGACAAGTTGGTGCGCGTCGACTTGCTGCTGAACGGCGAAGCCGTCGACGCGTTCTCGACCATCGTCCACAAAGACTCCGCCTACGACTACGGGCGCACAATGACCGAGCGCCTGCGAGAACTCATTCCCCGCCAGATGTTCGACGTGCCCATCCAGGCGGCCATCGGCGGCCGCATCATCGCCCGCGAGACCGTCAAGGCGAAACGCAAAGACGTGCTGTCGAAGTGCTACGGCGGCGACATCACCCGCAAGCGCAAGCTGCTCGAACGGCAAAAGGCGGGCAAGAAACGGATGAAGGCGATCGGCCGGGTCGAGGTGCCAAACGAGGCGTTCGTCTCCGCGCTGCGCATCGACAGCTGACGCGCTGCTAGCTAGCTAGCTCACCTTCGTCGGTAGCCTCTCACGTAGCCCACCAAGGACAAGGAACGCGATGGACGACCGCCGGGCGACGGTCCTACAGGCTGTCGTTGAGAAGTTCATCCTTGATGCCCAGCCGGTGGGCTCTCAAGCCGTCGTGGATGCCACCGGCTTGGCGGTGTCGCCGGCGACCATCCGCCACGAACTCGGCATGCTCGAGAGCGGCGGCTTCCTAGAGCAACCGCACACCAGCGCCGGACGCGTTCCCACCGAAGCTGGCTACAGGTTCTTCGTCGACCACCTCGCGCCGGGCCGCTTGAGCGCGGCCGACGCGCGCAAGGTGAGGGCGTTCTTCGCGCACGCGCAAGGACAGATCGAAGGCAAGCTCGCCCAAACCTCGCAGCTGCTGTCGCAGCTGACCACCTACGCCGCGCTGGTGGTGGCGCCGTCGCACGACGGCGAAGCCATTCGATCGGCGCAGTTCGTCAGCCTCGGCAGCGGGCACCTCATGTTTTTGCTGGTCGCTTCGTCAGGCGCGATCGAACGCATCTTCGTCGACGCGGCGCCCGACCTCACCAGTCAGCCGGCCGCCCAAGGCGACCGGCCGTCAGACGTGGAGGCTGCGAACTCGTGGCTCGAAGGCCTCCTCGTCGATCAGCCTCGGCTCGCGCTGCGCAAGCTGGCCAACGACGACGACGTGCGCGCCCGCGCCACGGCGCAGCTCAGCGAAGGCGCCGCCTCGCTGGTCGTGACGGTGCTGACGCAGCTAGCGGGAGACCCGGCCGAGCCCGCCGAGCTGTACGTCGGTGGCGCCTCCAACGTGACCGGCCAGTTCGACGCCATCGACACCGTGCGGTCAGTGCTGTCGCTACTCGAAGAGCAGCTCATGGTCGTGCGCTTGCTGAGCGATCTGGTCGAGCGGGGCCTCAGCGTTGCCATCGGAACCGAAACCGGCATGGAGCCGCTCGCCGAGTGCTCGGTCGTCGTCGCCCCCTACACGGTCGACGGGCAGCCGGCAGGCAGCGTCGGTCTCGTGGGCCCGACCCGCATGGACTACGCGAAGGCGCTCGCCGCCGTTCGGGTTGTTTCAGACCGTCTCGGTGCTTCACTGACGGACGTGAGCGACGGCCCAGAGCCAGCGAACTAGATGCCTGCCGACTACTACGACCTGCTCGAGGTCGAGCGCGGGGCTGACGCCGCCGAGTTGAAGCGCGCCTACCGGCGGCTAGCTCGGCAGTACCACCCAGACAGCAACAACGGCGACGCAGACGCCGAGAGCCGGTTCAAAGAGATCAGCGAGGCGTACGCGGTGCTGTCTGATCCGCAGGCGCGCTCGCGCTACGACCAGTTCGGCCACGACGGGCTGAGAGGCGGCGCAGGCGGCGGCTTCGACTTCGACCTGAGCGGCATCTTCGACAGCTTCTTCGGCGGCGACCCGTTCGGCGGACGACAACGAAGCGGCCCGAGGCGAGGCGACGACCACGAGATTCAACTCCGGCTCGCGTTCACCGAAGCGGTCTTCGGAGCCGACAAGAACATCGAATATCGAGCCGCCGTCGTGTGCGACACCTGCGAGGGCGAAGGCACGGCGCAGGGCGCGTCGCGCATCAGCTGCGACGCCTGCGGCGGCACAGGTCAGACCCGACAGATTCGCAACAGCATCTTCGGCCAGATGGTCACCGCCCAGCCGTGCGGCCGCTGTCGAGCGACCGGCCAGGTGGTCGACGACCCGTGCGAGCAGTGCCGAGGCGAAGGCCGGCGCACCAAGTTCGTGTCGCACACCATCAAGGTGCCGGCGGGCGTTCCCAACGACTCGATCTTGCGCGTCGGCGGCAAGGGACACGCAGGCGAGTGGGGCGCAGCGCCCGGCGACCTGTACGTGCACCTGTCGGTCGAGCAGCACGAGCGCTTCGTTCGCGACGGCGACAACTTGCTGGGCGAGGTGACCATCTCGATGTACCAGGCAGCGCTCGGCGCGCAGCTGAGCGTCGAGACGCTCGACGGAACCCAGACAGTCGACGTCGCGGCGGGCACGCAGCCCGGCGAGGTGCACACCATGCGCGGACTTGGCGTGCCGCGCACCTCTAGGCGCGGACGAGGCGACCTTCATCTCGTGCTGCGCGTCGAGGTGCCCACCAAGCTCAGCGACGACGAGACGTCCGCGCTCGCGGAGCTCGCTCACCAGCGCGACGAAACCGTGGCCGACGGCTCACCCAAGCGGAAGCGCAAGAAGCGTTAGCGGTGTCAGGTTTCGGCGTCTACGTCCACGTTCCGTTCTGCGTCAAGCGGTGCGACTACTGCGCGTTCGCGACGTTCACCGACCGCGAGCATCTCATCGACCGCTACATGGCGGCGTGCGTCGCCCAAGCAGATCGCGAGAGCGAGCAGATGCCGCCGGTGACGTCGGTGTTCTTCGGCGGCGGCACACCAAACCTCGCAGCACCAGCCGCCATCGCCGAGCTGCTCGACATGCTGCCGCTCACCGACGGCGCCGAGGTCACCGTCGAGTGCAACCCCGACTTGGTGACCACCTGCGGCGTCCGCCAGCTGGCCGCCGCGGGCGTCAACCGAGTGAGCATGGGCGTGCAGTCGTTCGTGCCTCACGTGCTCGCCTCGCTCGGGCGGCTGCATGACCAAGCGGCGGTGTACCGGGCCGTCGAAGCGGTGAGGTCGTCTGGCATCGAGCAGCTGAACGTCGACATCATCTACGGCGCGGCGGGGGAGTCGCTTGCCGACTGGGAGGCGACGCTGCGGCGCACGGTCGATCTGGGGCCCACTCACGTGAGCGCCTACGGGCTGACCGTCGAGGCCGGCACGCCGCTCGCGGACGATCCGTCTCGCCACCCTGACGATGACGACCAGGCCTCGAAGTACGAAATGACCGACGCGGTGCTCGCCGGCGGCGGCTACGACAACTACGAGATCTCGAACTGGGCGAAGCCGGGCGGGCAGTGCCAGCACAACCTGCTCTACTGGCGGCAAGGCAACTACGCGGCGATCGGCGCGGCCGCGCACGGCCATCGAGACGGCACCCGATGGTGGAACGTCCGCACGCCCGAGCGTTACATCAATGCCGTCGAGGCGGGCGAGAGCCCCGTGGCCGCGAGCGAACAGCTGGGCGACGACGAGCGACGCGTCGAGGCGCTGCAGCTTGCCATTCGCACCAGCCGTGGCGTGCCGCCCGACAGCATCGACGACGAGGTCGCCCATCTCGTGTCGATCAACGACGAGACCGGCGCCGCGGTGCTGACGCAGCAAGGGCGGCTGCTCGCGAACGAAGTCGCGCTGCGGTTCACCTAGCGACCAGCAGCGCCGAGCCGCTGTCGAGACGCAGCATGAAGGAGGTCTCGCCGATCGAGACGCTCAGCTGATCGCACGCTTGTGGGCTCGCGAGTTCGACAGATGCAGGCAACGTCGCGAGCGCGGTGGCATCGACCGGCACCTGAGCGGTGAACGTCGGCGTCACCGAGCCCGAGCCCGGCCACACGCCGAAGGTGAACACCCCACCGGTCGACGGCCGCAACGCAGCCACGGTTGCGACGCCGTCGCAGTTCCAGTCGCCCAGCGTGAGCAGGTCGCCCGGCTCGCCGACCTCCCAACGGTTGGCGCTCGTCACCACCAACGGCCGTCCGGTGGTCTGGCTGACCCCCAGGAAGACTTGGTCGACGCATCCGTCTCCGTCGACGTGAACGTCGAACGTGGCGGACGAACCTTCGGGCCCCAGCTCGGTGAGATCGGGCGCGACCTCGGGCGGACATCCCGCCGCGAACACCAGCGTGCCAGCGCCGTCGACGAGACCAGGTTGCGCGCTCGGCCCAGCTGGCACTGTCGGCTCGACTTGCGCGCCAGATGTCGTCGTGTCGGGCCCCACCACTGGCACGGTCGGAGCGCTCACCGTGGGCGCCGCGACATCGGCCGATGCCCCTGCGGGCTCGCCTGCGACGGCCGGTTGGCCGCTCGGCTTGAAGGTCTGGTAGAAGACGAAAGCCGCCACGACGACGATCGCAGCTGCGATCCACTGCGTCCGCGTGACCGCCTTGAGTCGACCGACGAGGCCGCCCGAGTGAGCACCAGACGTGCGTCGAGCGCTCGGGCTAGCTGGCCCAGAGCTGATGGCGCGGGCCGAACGCAGCGACGTGTCTAGCTGGGCTATCCAGCGTGCCAGCGAAGCGCCGGTGGGATCCGAGCTGAGCCTCGCGGCCGCTGCGGCAGCCTCGGCTGCTTCTCGTCGATGCGCTCTCGCCAGACCTGCTTCCTCGCTGCGCTCGAGTTCGAACGTCAGCAAGCTCGCGAGGGCACGAACGTCGTCGCCGACCTCGGGGCAGCCAGCGGTGCCTTGACGGCCCGCTGCGCCGAACCCGCAGAGGATCACCCGGCCGCGACGGTCGATCAGCACGTGCTCGCGATTGATCGCGCCGTGGGCGATGCCCAGCTCGTGCACTGCGACCAGCGTTCGGGCGACCGACAGCACGATGTCGAGCAGCAGGTCGACTCCGAACGGCGGGTGCTCGACGAGCGGCGCGCCTTCGACGTAAGTGATCGCTAGCTCAGAACGATCTTCGAGTTCGATGAGACCTTGGGTCTCGACGACGCCGGGGAGGTGTTTGAGCGCGGTCAAGGTTTCGCTCTCGCGTCGGAGCTTGGCTTGGTCGTCGCCGTAGGCGTGCTTGACCAGCACTGTTCCGCCTGGACCGTTTCTGACTGTGGGAGGAGTGAACATGCCCACTAGCGCAGCACGAAGCGCGCGCAATTAGCAAGTGGGTTTTTCATCGTCATCCGCTCAGGTGCACGTGGCCGACTTCGGTGGCACTCACGGCGTAGGTCCGCGAGAAGCCCGACCAGCCGAACGGCCCGATGATCCGTCGAGCCGCACCCGAAACCGTGACCTCTACTCGGTCGAAGCCGAGGATGCGAACGTCGACCACGACGCTGCCATCGACGAACACCTCGCTCAGCTGTGTCTCTGCGGTCGCCTGAATGGTCGGCTTGAGCGCGTCGATGCGCGCGCCAGAGATCACGTAGGCGCCGCTCAGACGCAACGCGGTCTCGTCGACGGCGAGCGTGGCGAGGTCGTTCGCGAGCGCGGCCGCGGTCGACTCGGCTTCGCGCTCGGCCAAGAACGCGGCCGCGGTGTCGACCATCAGGGCACCCAACACGATCATGACCAGCACGCCGGTCGGCACCAGCAGCAGTGCCGAGCCGCGCTCGTCTCTTCGCTCGCGGCGCCGCGGTCGCGTCAGCCGATGCATCGCGCCTTGCCGGTGAGGCCGCTGCGCAGCGGATCGACCACCTCGGTGTGACGAGACACCACCACGATCTGCGCCCGGTTGGCGGAGCGCGCCGGCGCCATGTTCGGCACCGTCGTTCTGGCTTCGAACGTGACGCGGTCGCAGCGTCGCAGCGAGAGGCTGCCGACTGGCTTGATCGTGCCCTTCGACGTCAGCTGGTTGCCGGTGAGCACGCGTCGCCCGGCGTCGAGTGCTTGTCTCGACGCGGCGTTCGTGCCGGCTGGCCCGGGCTGTTCTACGAACGTCCGGGTGGCCTCTCGGGCTGCGCTGGCCGTCGTGAGCTTCGCGTCGAGCACCGCCCAGAACTGCGCGAACACGAGCGTTCCGAGCACGAACACGATCACCAGAAACGGGAGCACCTCAAAGCCGACGACGCCGGCTTCGTCGCGCTCACGCGCTCTTGCGCGTCGCGCCCTCACGGCCGACTTGCCCAGTGACGCTCGGTGCGCACCTCGACCGAGCGCTCTACGGCGCGGTCTCGCAGGCCGCTCGACAGGTCGGTCATCAACCCGGGCGGCCTGAAGGTGATGTCGAGGCGCACCACGTCGCCGCGCACTCGCCACGACAGTCCTTCGACCCGCACGGCTGGACCGATGCGTGCATCGAGCCAGCGTTCGGCGTCGACGGTCG
Organism: uncultured Acidimicrobiales bacterium; assembly: GCA_964424585.1. Lineage (GTDB taxonomy): Bacteria > Actinomycetota > Acidimicrobiia > Acidimicrobiales > Poriferisodalaceae > CAYRJD01. The sequence continues at coordinate 59,337 of CAYRJD010000081.1, forward strand.
CGGCGCGGGTGCCGCCCGCGAGGGCAGCACGCCGCGCCGCTTCGTGCGTGAGCGAGGTCACGGTCGACGTGGTGAAGGCGTTGACGGCGATCTGAACTCCCAAGAAGAGGAAGGTCAGAAACGCCAGCACGCCCCAGACAGACCCCAGCAAGCCGGTGCCTGACTCGTCTCGCACAGAACGCCGTCTCACTGACCGATCTTCGAGATCTCGTTGTTGGTCGTGGTCTCGGCGTTCTCCCACAGAGCGCGGAAGCCGACCCACATCAGCGCGCCGAGCGACGCGATGATCAGCACTGCTATCGCAGCGGAGATCACGCCTTCGCCTCGCTCGTCGCGACGCCGCTTGGGTCGACGGCGGGGCTTTGCGCCCGCCTGGTCGTCTGGTGGAAGGGTTGGTTGTGGTGCCATTGTTGGCTCCTCTCTGTTGTAGGGGATAGAGATCGGGTGAGGGGTTGCGCGCCTCACAGCGCGCCAAAGCCGCGCAGCGCGTCGGTGAACGGGATCGACAAGAAGATGACGCCGGGCACCAACGTGGCGACGGTGACCGGTATCCAGACCTGTTCGTTGCGACGTTCGATGCGCTCGATCAGCCGCCGCTGCGCTTCACGGCGCACCGAACGAGCTTCGCTGGAGATGAGCGAGCCCAGATCGGTGGTCTGCTGGTGCAGCAGCAAGACGCTCACCAGTCGTCCGACCTCGGGCAAGCCGTTCACCTCGGCCCACTCACCCAGCGCCTGGCGTTCGGTGACGCCTTGGTTGATGCGAGCGTTCACGCGTCGCAGCTCGGCGGCACACGACCCGTTGCTGCGCTGCGCAACCCGTGCCAGCGCGCCGGTGAGCGACATGCCCGCAGAGATGAACATGCCCAGCTGCTCTGCGACGACCGGCAGCTCGGCGAACGCTTGCTGCTGGTGACGCTGCGCGGCTTTCGCGAGACGCTGCTCGATGCTCAAGAACGAGCCCAGCGGCGCCCCGACCACCAGCAGCACCGCAATCGGCGTGGGCGGTGACAGCGCGAGCGCGACCGCCCCGCCCAGCGCGAGCGCGACGGCCATTACGGCGACCTGACGTGTTCTGAACTGGGCTGGCGACAGCGGCGAGCCGATGCGCTCTAGCAGCAGCGACAGCGCGTCGCCGGTGCCGAACGTGCGGGCTAGTCGGCTACCCAGGTCGGTCGCCATCGGGCCCATGACGGCTCGCACGCTTCGGTCGGCCGCTATCGCGCGCGGCGCGACCTGCTCGCCGCCGGGAACGAACGGCGCGAGCCGGTCGGTGAGCGGCAGGCGACGGAACGAGCGCAGCTCGGAGAGCGCAATCGTCGCACCGGCCCAGGTGATGAGCAGGCTCAGCATCGCGATGCGGGTCATCGGGCGAACACCCGCTTCTCGGTCGGGATCCGCATGATGCGGCTCGCCCACCACCAGCACACCGCCACTGCGAGCACGCCCGCGGCGACGAGCATCTGCCCGGTGGTCGTCTGGTAGGCGATACGCCCTCGGCCGATGGAGAGCCCCATCAGCGCCATGCCGACCGGCACGGCCAGCACGAACACCCGGGCGAAGCGTGCGCCCGCTTGCTTGCTGCGAGCGTCCTTGCGTGAGCCCAGGTCGGTGAGGCGATCTTCGGCGAGGTCGCGCAGGCGAGTGTCTAAGTCGACGCCACCGATGTCGTGCGCGGCGAGCAAGGTTTCACAGACCACGTCGGCCGTCGGGTGTCGCAAGCGCTCCTTCAGCTCGGTGAGGGCTTGGGCAAAGTCGGTGGTGATCGACCAGGTGCGCTCGGCCGCGTCGAAGCCTTCCCGCAGCGCCGCGGGAGCTCGCGCGCCCGCGGCGAACAACGCGGCCGGAATTGACGAGCCGATGCCCGCGACGCTGAGACGGATCTCTTCGATGATGCGTGGCCAGGCCTCTTGAGCCTCCGCCAAACGCTTGGCGCGGCGCGACCGGTAGAGGGCCAGCGGTGCGGTGCACACGCAGCCAGCTACCAGCAGCGACGGCACCGGGCCGCCGAAGATGAGCCACGTCACGCCGAACGCCACCGCCGCTGTCGCAACGCAGGCTGCGATGAAGTCTCGCCAGCGAACCCCAGCCAGGCCCGAGTCGATCAGCCACTCCTGCGCGCGCGTCGACCACTGGGTCGCGGCACCTGCGAACATCTTGGCGGGACGTTCCAGCAGATGGCTGCGGGCGCGTCTGTGCCGCGCGGGTTTTGGGCGACGGCGCGTCGCAGGCTTGGCGAGCGCGAGCCCGCCGACGAACAGCGCAGCCGCGCTCGCCACGCCGATGACTTCGTTCATGACGTCGCGCCTCCTCGCAGCAGGTCGCGCACGTCGACTCCGTTGGCCGCCAGCTTCTGAGTCACTCTGGTTGGCAAGTGGCTCGTCCAGCATGGCGCCGCACCCGGCCTCGGTTGAGCGAACAGCTCGGTCGCGGTGAACTGCACGCTGTCGGTGCCGCCCGCCGGGTCTTCGACCGCGAGGACGCTGGTGATCTGAACCCGTCCGTTCGCTCGACGCAGGTGCACCACCAGGTCAATCGACTCACTCACGAGGTGGTTCAGCGCTCCGAGCGGCACCTGCTTCGCGACGTCTGAGAGCTGGCACATGAACCGCAGGCGAGTCAGAGCTTGCCTCGCCGATGCGGCGTGAATGGTCGTGTAGCCGGTCACGCCGCTCGACAGCGTCAGCAGCAGCGGGACCGCTTCGCGGTCTCGCACTTCGCCGACGATGGCCACGTCGGGAGCCATTCGCAGAAAGCCCGCGACTAAACGGCGCAGGTCGACCTCGCTGCGTTCGCTGCGTCCGGGGCGGGTCTGCATCGAAGCGACGTTGGGCAAGGGGATGTCGACCTCGAACACCTCCTCAGCCGTCACCACCCGCAGCGAGCGATCTAGCTCGGCCGCGCAGCAGCTCAGCAACGTCGTCTTGCCGCTGCCGGGCGAGCCTGCAAAGAGAATTGACAGTCGTGCTCGCACCGCGGCCGCGAGGAACGCGGCGATCTCGCGGGTGAGCGCTCCAGCTTGAGTCAGCTCGTCGAGCGAGCGGTACGCCACGCCCGTGAACTTGCGGATGTTGAACATGATGTGGCCACCACGGCTGACATCGGAGTGGACGATGTGCAGCCGTGCGCCGTCGTCAAGCTGGGCGTCTTGTAAGCCTTCTGACGGATCCAGCGTGCGGTGTGCGGCGCTGGCGTCGTCGAGGATCTTCGTGAGCGTGCGGCGGACGTGCTCGTCGTCGTGAAACGCTTCGTCGTGAAAGCCTGACTGCCCGCGGTGTCGCTTGAGGAATATCTCATCGGGGGCGTTGACCATGATCTCCCACACGTCGTCGTCGCGCAGCAGCGGTTCGAGCGGGCCGTAGCCCAGGAGGTTGCGGGTGATCTGATCGATGGTCGCGTCGGCGAAGCGAATGTCGACCGGGCGGTGGCCTCGCTTGAAGTCGAGGTTCCACCGCTGCACCTCTTCGACTGCGAGCGCTTTCAGCTGCGCCTGCGCGTCGGCCTCTTGCCCGCTGAGCGCCAGGCGCTTCGCTCGCTCTTGCACCGCCTGCTCGATCTGCGCGAGCGGAGAGATGTGCGTGTCGTGCGTGAGCGTCATCTCTTTGCCTCCGCGGGGACGCGGTGAAAGGCGTGCGGGCCCCGGGGCGCGTCTTCGACCCGGGCGGCGTGCGAGAGCTGGGCCTCACCGAGCAGATCGGCGACGGCAGCGGTGGCGGGTTCGACGACCGCACGAGGCAGGCGCGTGCCGTTGCGATGCGCGTCTTCGGTCTGCGGCGACTCCATGCTCTGCGCCGCGCCAGCAAGGTCGCTGCCGCTGCTGCCGAGCGCGGCGAGCGCGGCCGAGTGCTGCCTTCGGTGGCGACGACTCGGCACGCGCGTGAGCAGCGGGCGAAGGCGGTTCGCTTCTACGCCGAGGCGTCGGAGGTCGTCGAGCGTCAAGAGCATGCTGCGCAGGCCGGTGAGAGTCGCGGAGCCGGTTACGAGCACCGCGTCAGCGACGCTCGCCACGTGGCGTGCGGCGCAGTTGCGCGCTTCGACCTGGGCGCTGCCGCCCTCGGCTTGACCTTCGAGATCGTCGTCGAGGTCGCAGACGACTACTCGGTATGCCCGACGCAACGCTTCGATGGTGGAGGTCACTCCGGCGACCGTGAGCGTCGACCAGTCGCGCCGGCGTCGCAGGCCCAGCAGCAGGTCGTACCCACGCGGCGCGAACTCGTACGCGCAGGCGCGAGCGAAGTCGGGCGGCTGGTTCGGAGTAGAGATGAGGTCTTCGAGCCCGGGCACGACGTCTGGCGTGTCGTGCAGCAGCGCCTGATCGCCGCGCAGGTTGAGGTCTGCGAGCACGACCGCGGATGTGCCGAAGCGCTCGGCGAAGCCTTGCGCCGCGGCGACCGCGGTGGTGGAAGTGCCGCTGCCTGCCTTGCCGATGACCGCGAGCACGCGGCCTTCGTCCCAGCTTTGCTGCGGCTCGTGGTGAGCCTCTGGCTGCGGCATCTGCGGAGGTGCGTGCGGCTGCGCTCGATATTCGCTGAGCGGCATGTCGCCAGTGGGGGGTTGGTTCACGGCTGTGTCCCTTCATTGGTGGGGTCATTGGTTGGGTCGTCGGTCAGGTCGTTGGCTGGGTCGCCGGGCAGGTCGTTGACAAAGTCGCCGGCGGGGTCGCCATGCGGGGCGTCTGTCTCGTAGCCGGTCGGCACGCGAGCCAACGTCACCTCACCGGTGTCGATTGCGGCAACGACTGCTTGAAGCTCGGCGCGAGAACGCAGCGCGAGCGTCACCGCGGCCGTGCCGGTCGACAGCCCGCCGCTGCCGACCTCTTCGATCCAGACCACCGACGCGCTCTGCGCGACGAACGAGGTGACCTGCGCGACGCCGGTGCCGACGGTCGCGACCACGTCGATGGTCTCGCCGCGTCGCAGTCGACCGTTGAGCGCTCTCGGCACGTCGATCTCGAACGTGACTTCGATGCGGCTCGCGCCGGTCGCGCCGTCGCGGACGTCGTTGCGCGCGACCAACTCGCCTGCGGCGACCGGGTTGACGACAACGGTGCCGAGCACGTCGGTCTCGCTGCCGTCGCCGAAGGTTCGCGTCGCAACAGACGCGGGCAGGTCGACGGCGAGCAAGCCGACGTCGTCGGAGGTGACGACGTGGCCGGGCGCGAGGTCGACGACAGCGACCACGTATTCGCTCGCGGGTTCGGCGCGAGCGGCGGTGACCTGCCAGGCGAGGCCACCCGCGCCGAGCGCGGCGATCAGTCCGCCGAGCGCTGCGCGGCTGCCGGGCCACACTCGACGGGGACGGACTTGACGGTTGTGGGAGGTGGTTTGCGTCACGTCCAAGAACGTAGGAAACGATCGCCACAATTATTTGAGAGTTTTTTCTACGGCTACCTTCGCCCCGCCGTCAGCGACGAAAGCGACCTATGCGCCCACCTGGCCGAGACGAACTGCCCGCGCAGCAGATGCCGGGCCGTCAGCCGTGGCGCGTGTGGCGCACCGTGTCGCCGACGTTCGCGCTTCGCCCGAACTGGGAGCCGGCGACCAACCCGCGCAGCTGGCCGATGGGCTTGGTGGTGCTGTGGGCGATGGGCTTGGTCGGCTCGTTCGCGCTGCTGCCGCTCGTGCGTGTCGCGACCAGCGGACGCTTTGCCAGCGAGCTGAGCGAGCAGATCGATCAAGGTCTGGCCGATGGCGCGGTGTGGCTGCTAGCGATCGCGGTGATCGTGATGGCGCCGCTGCTCGAAGAGCTGGTCTTTCGCTATCCGCTCACCCGACGGCTTCACCCGGCCATCGCAGCCGCTTCAGCTGCTGGAGGAACGTTGTGGCTGGGCGTGTTCCCGCGGAGCTGGCTGGGCGTGCCCTTCGGCGCGGCGACCGTCTTGTTCGGAGTGCTCTCGGTCTCCTACTACCGGCACGGTGCTTCGCACTACTGGTGGACGCAGCGGCCGTGGATCGCGATCTACGCGAGCGTGGTTGCGTTCGGCTTCGTTCACGGCGCGAACTACTCGACCGACTCGGTCGTCAACTGGGTGTGGCTACCGGTGATCGTCTCGCCGCAGATGTGGATCGGGTTGCTGTTCGTGATCGCCCGCGTGCGCTACGGCTTCGGGGTCGCGCTCGCCCACCATGCTGCGCACAACGCGTTCGTGTTCGGCCTAATCGTCACCGGCGCCGACTTCTGACGGCTGCTGAGGTCGGCTGAGCGCTTGGCCTCCGGGCACAGCGTTTAGCTGGACGTACTCGCGCGCCGGCAAGCGGACTTCGCCTTCGATGTCGGCGCGCGGCAGCCACTCGAGCTGACGCGGGAACCACCAGTTGGTGTCGCCCAGCAGCTTCATCGTGGCGGGCACCAAGATCATGCGGACGATCGACGCGTCGACGAAGATCGCGGTCGCCAGGCCGAGGCCCATCATCTTGATGATCGGGTCGTCGTTGATGACGAAGCCGAAGAACACCGAAATCATGATCAGCGCGGCAGAGGTGATGACCCGCGCCGTCGTCGCGAGCCCGGCGGTGACGCTGGCGGAGTTGTCGCCGCTCATCACGTACTCCTCCTTGACGCGGCTGAGCAGGAACACCTCGTAGTCCATCGACAGGCCGAACAGCACGGCAAACATGAACATCGGCAAGAACGAGATGATCGGAATGGGCTCGGCGAGACCGATGAGGTCTTTACCCCAACCCCACTGAAACACCGCGACCAGCACGCCGTAGGCGGCGCCGATCGACAAGAGGTTCAAGATGGCTGCCTTGATCGGCACGACGACGCTGCGGAACAGCAACGTGAGCAGCACGATGCTCAGCACGATGACCGCGCCGATGAACCACGGCAGTCGCTCACCCAGCCGGTCGGCGAGGTCGCTGGTGGCAGCCGTCGAACCGCCGATGTGCGCGGCGCTCGGGTCGGCGAGCACCGTCGGGAAGATGTCTGACCTCAAGTGCTTGACGATCTCGATGGTCTCCGCGTCTTGCGGGCTGGTCGTCGGGTAGGCGATGATCTGCGATGCCACGCCGTTCGGTGAGTCGAGCGGGTCGAGCACGCGGGCGACGCGCGGGTCAGCGCCGATGACGTCAGCCAGCTGTGCCACCTCGCTGCCGGTGGCCAGCGAGCGGTCGACGACGATCAAGAGCGGGCCGCTGAAGCCGGGTCCGAAGCCTTCCTCTATTAGGTCGTACGCCTCGCGGGTGTTCGACTCGGGCGGGTCGTTGCCGTGGTCGGGGAAGCCGAGCTGCATCCAGAGCAGGGGCGCGGTCAAGAAGACGAGCAGCGCCGTCGCCGCGGTCGCGTAGAGCCACGCGAACTTCGACACGTGGCTGCCCCACGCTTGCCAGCGCGCGCTAACGGTCACCTTCGCGCTGGCGTGCGCGGCGCCGGGGCCGACCTCGGGCAAGCCGTTGGCGTCGAACTCGCGCAGTCGCGCCTTGTTGTCTCGTCGCGCTCGGCGCGAGTTGACGCGGTCGCCCGCGAGGCCCAACAGCGCAGGCAGCACAGTGATCGACGCCAGCACCATCACCGCGACGATGACCGACACCGACACGCCGGCACCGGTGAGGAACGGCATGCGGATGAGCGCCATGCCGAGGATCGCGACGACGACCGTGCCGCCCGCGAAGATGACCGACAACCCGGCGGTCGCGACCGCTCGGCCGGCCGCGTCGTGCTTGGTCAGCCCATCGCCGAGGCCCTCTCTGAAGCGTGTCAGCACGAACAGCGCGTAGTCGATGCCGACGCCCAACCCGATCATCGTCGCCATGATCACCACGAAGGTGGGCACCGTGAACGGCAGCGCGACGAGCCCGATCACGCCGGCCACCCCGAACGCCAGTCCGAAGAGCGCGACCACCAGCGGCAAGCTCATCGCGACGAGGCTGCCGAACGCGACGAGCAGCACGACGATGGCGACGCCGATGCCGATCATCTCTCCTGGGCCGGTCTCGGGTTCTTCGCCCCAGTCGTATAGGTCGCCGCCCGCGACGACGCTCAGCGCGCCGCCATTGCTCGCGTTGAACTTTGCGATCAGATCATCCAGGCTCTTGACGATCTCGATGTACTCGTTGACCTCCTCGCCGTTGACGTCCGCAGAGTCGAGCACGCCGACCTGAAGCAAGCCGATCTCGCCGCCGCCGTCGCTCGGGTTGGCTCCGACCTGTAGGTGTTGGACGTCAGAGGCGAACGGCCAGCCCTCCAACGTCAACCGCAGGTTGTCAACCGCGCTGTCTTGTGCCGGGCTGTTGAGGGTGGTGCCAGCAGGCGTCTCGATCACGACCTGGGCGGCGATGCCCGAGCTGTCTGTCCAGGCCTCTTGTAGCAGCAGGAGAGCTTCGTAGCTGTCGAGCCCAGGCGTGGCGAAGTCGTCGCTCAGCTCGCCGCCGACCGCGCTGTTTAGCCCAATGACCACGATGACGACGACCAGCCACGCTCCGAGCGTGCGCCACGGGTGCGTAGCACACGCGCGACCCAGTTTGTATAGGTGTTTCGGCATTCGGTAAGTATGCCGCCGCGCCTGCACCTCACTTATCGCCAGCCGTACCCTGCGCGGCTAGCTGTGAGCATTCACCTCTACGACACGCTGAGCCGAACCAAGCGCGCCTTCCGCCCGCGCCGAGCTGGCGAGGTGTCGATGTACGTGTGCGGGCCGACGGTCTACGACGTGCCGCATCTGGGGCACGGACGCACCGCGCTGACCTACGACATCATCCGGCGCTACTTCACCTGGCGTGGCTACGACGTCACGGTCGTTTCCAACGTGACCGACATCGACGACAAGATCATCGCTCGCGCGGTTGAGATTGACAGCAGCGAAGCAGAGTTGGCGGCGAAATACACGGCCGCGTACGACCACGAGATGTTGCGTCTGGGCATCATCGCGCCAGACGTACAGCCGCACGCGACCGAAGCGGTCGATGAGATGGTGGCGATCATCGCCAAGCTCATCGACGCCGGCGCGGCGTACGTGGTGCCCGAACGTGGTGTCTACTTCGCGGTGGAGCGAGTGACCGGCTACGGGCGGCTGGCGGGCCGCAGCATCGACCAGCTGCTGGCCGATGCCGGCAGCAGAGTTGACCTGGACGAAGCCAAGCGCTCGCCGTTGGATTTTGCGCTGTGGAAGGCGGCCAAGCCGAACGAGCCGTCGTGGCCGACGCCGTGGGGCGCGGGGCGGCCCGGCTGGCACACCGAGTGCGTGGCGATGTCGATGGGTGCGCTGGGCGCGGGCTTCGACATTCACGGCGGTGGCGACGACCTCGTATTTCCGCACCACCAGAACGAGTGGGCGCAGGTCACCGCGCTGGGGGAGGAGTTTGCGCGCTACTGGGTGCACAGCGCGATGGTGAACGTCGCAGGCAAGAAGATGGCGAAGTCGGAGGGCAACTTCACGAACCTGTGCGATGCCATCGACCACGCCGGCGCGCTTGCGCTGCGGATGGCGGTGGCGCAGACCCACTATCGCAACACGATGGAGATGGGTGCTGACGCGCTCACCGCGGCAGGGAACGCGATCGGACGTTTGACGAACTTCGCACAGAGAGCGTCGAGGCGCGTCGATCCTTCGACGTTGGACGGGTTCGCCAGCCAGCAAGTCGCGCAAGCCGAGCTGACGGGTGAGCCTGCGGAGCTGCTGGCGCAGTTCACCGAAGCGATGGACGACGACTTCGGCACGCCCACCGCGATTGACGTCGGGTTTGGGGCAGTGCGGGCCGCGAACGCGGCGCTGGAGACCAGCGCGTCGTCCGTCGCTAGCTCGGCCGACGCGGCGCACTTCGCCGGAATGGTCGGCGCTGCCGCAACGGTGTTCGGCACGCTCGGCTTGCCGCTGCGGTCGCTCGTGCCCGACCCCGCGGCGGGCGATGAAGTGCTAGTTGACGGCGTCTCGGTCGACGACTGGTTGCAGCGTCGTCGCGACCTGCGCGCGAGCGGCGACTACGCGGCTGCCGACGCCGTGCGCGACCAGTTAGCCGATGCGGGCGTGGTGATCAAAGACTTGCCCGACGGCACCTCAACGTGGTCGAGGCATCAGTAGCCAACGCGCTAGTAGCCGTGACGCTTCGCCCAGTCGTCGATCAGCCACCCCGCGATTGACATGCCGCCCCGCGGGCACGGCGGCAGGTCGTTCGGCGTGAACCAGTCGGCCTCGACGATCTCGGCCGGGTCGATTTCGATCTCGCCAGACTCCCACTGGCAGCGGAACCCGCACATCAAAGAGTGCGGAAACGGCCACGGCTGGCTGCCGAAGTAGCTGACGTCGCGCACGGCGACGCTTACCTCTTCCTTTACTTCGCGAGCGACGGCGTCTTCCAAGCTCTCACCTGGCTCAACGAACCCAGCCAGCGCGCTGAAGAAGCGGCCCGGAAACTGCGTGCCCCACGCCAGCAACGCGTGCTCGTCGCGCTCGACCAGCACGATCATCGCCGGGCTGAGCCGCGGGAACGCGAGGTGTCCGCAGTTGGGGCACTTGCGGCCGCGGTCTGCTTCGACGCTGTGGGTCGCGGTGGCGCAGCGTCCGCAGTAGCGGTGTGTGCGCTCGTAGTTGACGATCTGCTCGGCGCGACCTGCGACGACCCAGTGCTCGTCGGGTATGCGGCCGAACAGCTTGCGCAGCGGCACCGGCTCGAGGTCGCCTTCGTCGGGCGAGGGTTGCGCGCGGCCTTCGTGGTCGTGCGCCGCGGCCATGTCGATGGCCCACACGGGTGCTCCGTCGAGCACGCCCAGAAACGAGCGCGACGAGCCTTCTACTGGGCACACGCCACTACGCAGCAGGCCGCCGCCAGGCTCGGTGAACACGACGCCTGCTCGCACCGGGATCCAAATCTGCTCGCGCTCCTGCTCGGCGCCGCTCGGCGGGGTTGTCAGCAGCTCAAACATCGCGCTCGCCTTGCGTCACAGCTTGCGCAGCACGGCCACGACCTTGCCGTAGACGGTCACCTCGTCGGCGCGTCGTACGACGACCGGCAGGTCGCTGTTGGCGGGTTCGAGCGCGACGGTGTCGCCGTGGCGTCGAAAGCGTCTCACGGTGGCGGCGTCTTCGCCGATGCCAGCGACGACGAGGTCGCCGAGTTCGGCGGTGCGTTGCCGTTTCGTCACGACGTAGTCGTATCGGTCGATGCCGACGTCGGCCATGGAGTCGTCGCCCATGCGCAGCATGAACAGATCGCCGCTGCCGACCAACTGCTCGGGCAGCGGCAGCACGTCGATGCGCTGATGCTCTTCGGCGCGGCCGCTGAGCGGTGCCGTGGCGGCGACGGTCGTCTCGGCGAGCAGGGGCACGTGGGTGGGCTGGTGCCAGCGGGCGCGGACACCGGTTTGAGGATCGAACGCGGGCCTGAGCAGGCGCGGAGCGTCGGCGTCGCGCTCTAGCCAGCCGCCGTCAATCAGCTGGTCGATGTGGTACTGGGCCGACGACGGACTACTCCAGCCGACGTGGTCGCCGACCTCGCGCACCGACGGGCCGGTGCCGCTGCTGGCGAACTTGTCCGCGACGAACCGCAGCACGCGCTGCTGGCGTTCAGACAGCTCGTCGAGAGTTGCGGGCGCCTCGTCTTCCGTGTGGCGACGCACGAACTCGAACTTACCTCCTTGTTGAGTGTTGCCGACCTTCGGCATGTCTCGAACGTAGAGGGAGATGCGTCGAGTTATTTCGGAGTTTTTTCTCGACGCACATATCGCAGGAACAACAGGTCGCGAGCTTGAGCTACTTGCGCGAGGGCGAACGTCGTGAGGTCGATCGGCTCATCGCTGCTCACGATGCCTCCGGCGTCGCCCGCTACGACGACCGAAGCGACGGTGAGGTTCACCTCGTCGACCGCTCTGGTCGCGAACAGGTGTCCGTTCAGCGTGGGGCCGCCTTCGCAGAGCACCACCGACGCTCCTGAGGCGTTCAGCGTTCGCAGCACACTCGACAACTCGACGCCGGGGTTGCCGCTTGAGCTTGCCGTGCGGTCTGCGGCGCAGGCGTCGACGCCGACGACTTCGGCGCGTCCGTCGGCCGCGGCTCGCGCCGCGGCGACGTGTCGCGTCTCACAAAACACGAGCGGCGCGGGGTCGTCATCGCCCGCTGACGAACTGAAGGTCGCTGCGTCGAAGTCGAGCTGTCCGCGGGCGCTGACGATGGCGAGCCGAGGCCCAGCGCGCGGCGAGGCGTCTGGACGGCGCGCCGCCGTGGGACGTCGGTAGCCCTCCAGCTCGACGGTGCGTCTGCCCACCAGCAGCACGTCGGCTTCACGTCGCAGAGCGACGAGCATCTCGGTGTCAACGTTTGGCTCGCGAGACGTAGATGGCGCAGCGCCACCGGCAGCTGCGCTGGCGGTGAGACCTCCCGAACGCCCGTCAACCGAGGCGGCTCCGTCGATGCTCGAAACCATGTTCAGCATTAGCCACGGGCGGTTCACACCGATGCCTCGCCGTCGGCGCTCGTTTAGCCACAGCTCGCGGTTTGCCCGCGCAGCCGTGGCGGCGGTCACAGAGGTCGGCGGCCCTGGCAGCACCCGCAGCACGGCCAGTCAGTCTGCCTCAACGTGGCTGCGTTACCCTGAGCCGAACCAGCGTGCGTCCCGTGCGCCCACCAACAGCCGTCGCCTGCATCGGAGCACCCACTGAGCCGTCGCATCGAAGTAGAACTGACCAGCACGCGCGAAGACGGCACGTGGACGTGGCGGGCGGCTGGCGCGAAGCAGCCGAAGGGCGAGATCGAAGCGAGCGTCGTGCCCGCTGGTGCCGTCGTCGGCGACGTCCTTCGAGTGGAGGCCGACTTTGAGGTCGACGGCATCTTCATCACGAAGGTGCTGCCCGCGAAGCACCGCTCGGGTCGTGCCGAGCCGGAACGCATCGAGCTGATCAGCGTCGTGCCGGCCGATGGCGGGGTCACCACCAGGTTGGCGAAGAGCGACAAGCGGGCCAAGAGAGAAAAGAGGGCCACCTCGCAGCGCGACGGACGCAAGAAGAGCGAGAAGGGCCGAGACAGAGCCAAGCGAGACCGACGAGATGACCCTCGCGGCGACGCTGGCCGTGACGCTGACGGCAAGCGTCGTGATGCCGACGCAGATCGCGGCGGGACGAAGCGCGACGCTCAACGCAAGCAGCGACGTCGTGACGATCACAAGCCGCCACCGCCGCCGCGACCTCGTGCCAAGCGGCTCCGGCCAAAGCGCAAGCACCGCGACGCGTACGTGAAGTCGCTGCCTCCAGAGCAGCAGGCAATCGCGGAGGTGCTGCGGCGCGGAGGTTTGGCCGCGCTGCGCGAGCAGCTGAACAGCGGTGCGACCTCGGTCAAGAAGAAGACGTCTGACGGCCAAGCCGCGTCTGGCGACGAGGCCGAGCCAGCGTCGTTCGGGTCAGGCAACAAAGATGAGCTGCTGGCGCTCGCTGAGAAGCTGCTCAAGGACCTCCAGCGCGCCGAGTGGCGCGACCGCGCCGACGCCGCGCTGGGCGGCCCCGACGACCTCGACCTGCGCGACCTGCGCAGCGTGCTGGTGGCCGCCGACGATCACGCGCGAGACGCCGAGACGCGCGAGATCGCCGAGCGTCTCCGCGTGAAGCTCAACGACGGAGTCGAGGCCACCCAGCTCGCCTGGCACGACGAGCTGCGAGCGCTGCTGAAAGATGGCCGTGTGGTGCGGGCGCTCAACGTGTCGAGCCACAACCCCAAAGCGGGCGCGCCGCTGCCGCCGGAGATCGCCCGCGACCTGACGGCGCAAACCAACAGCGCGCTCGGCGCGGGCGTGAGCGAGCGGCGGCTGAGCACCGTGCTGGAGGCCGCGTCGTTTTCGCCCATCCGCCCTTACGTGGTGGTGGCTAGTCCGCCGGAGAAGCCAGGCGAAGAGTTGCTGGCCACCGCACGCAAGATCGCCCGGCGCATGCCCGAGGTGGCTGCGAGCTTGGGCGTGACGCCGAGCGCCGAGGTCGTCGAGCCGAGCGCCGATACCACAACCGACAGCGAGCACGTCGGCTAGCCAAGCTCTCGGTCGCACAGATGTCAGGGTGATGTCCGACCCTGCTGCCATCCTTTGGGCGATGCCCAGACAGTCTGTTCCTACTCAGCCCGCTGAGATCGCCGCTCGCATCGAGCAGGTGCCGGTCGCCGATGAGCTGCGCGACAGCTTCATGCCGTACGCGCTCTCAGTCATCACGGCCCGAGCGATTCCCGATGTGCGCGACGGGCTGAAGCCCGTTCAGCGTCGCATCCTCTACGCCATGAACTCGTTGGGCTTGCGTCCGGGTGAGCCGTATCGCAAGTCGGCGGCGGTCGTAGGGGAGGTGATGGGCAAGTTCCATCCGCACGGCGACGCGGCCATTTACGAGGCGATGGTGCGGATGGGGCAGCCGTTCGCGTCGTCGGTGACGCTGGTCGATCCGAAGGGCAACTTCGGCAGCCTCGACGACCCGCCCGCGGCGTATCGCTACACCGAGGCTCGGCTGACGGCCGCCGCCGCAGCGATGACCGCTGACATCGACGAAGAGACGGTCGACTTTCGAGACACGTTCGACGGCGAGCGCACCGAGCCGACGTGCCTGCCGGCGGCGTGGCCCAACCTGCTGGTGAACGGAGCGGCTGGCATTGCCGTGGGCATGGCGACGCAGATGCCGCCGCACAACCTGGGCGAGGTGGTGGCGGCGGTGCTGGCGGTGCTGAAGACGTACCAGACGCGCACCGACCCGACGCGCCCGGGTGCTCGAGGGCGCAAGGGGCCGCAGAGCCCGAGCCTCGACGACCTGCTCTGCGTGCTGGGCGGCCCCGACTTCCCTGGCGGCGGGCTGATCGTCGACGACGGCACGCTGGGTGAGACGTACCGCAAGGGCCAAGGGTCGATTCGGTTGCGAGCGAAGGCGCACGTCGAGCAGGTGACGCGGCGTCGCCAGCAGATCGTCATCACCGAGCTGCCTTACTTGGTTGGCCCCGAACGGCTGATGGGAGAGATACGCAAGCTCCAGCAAGCTGACCGGCTGGCCGAGGTCGCGTCGGTGACCGACCTGTCAGACCGACACTCGGGGCTGCGCCTGGTGATCGAGACCAAGACCGACCAGAGCGCGGCTGCGGTGCTGTCGACGTTGTATCGCCGCACGAGCCTCGAGACCAACTTTCCCGTGAAGAACGTCGTGCTGGTTGGGGGCGTGCCAGACACGCCGAACGTGCTCGATCTGTGTCGGCACTTCATCGCGCACCGGCTCGAGGTCGTGACGCGGCGCACCGAGTATCGGCTGCGTCGGGCCGAGGAGCGCCTGCACATCCTCGACGGCCTGCTCGTCGCGCTCGACAACCTCGATCTCGTGATCTCAATTATCCGCGCGGCTGCCGACGTGGGGGTCGCCCGCGACGAGCTGATGAGCCAGCTCGATCTCACCGAGGTGCAGGCCACTCACATCCTCGATTTGCAGCTGCGTCGTCTGACTGCGCTCGAGTCGACGAAGCTGCGTGACGAGCACGCGCAGCTCACCAAAGACGTCGCGGGCTACAAGCGCCTGCTCAAGTCTGAGCCTGCGCGCAAGAAGGTCGTGGGCGCAGAGCTGGCAGAGCTGGCGAGCCAGTTCGGCACGCCACGCCGCTCGACCATCGTGCCGCTGGCCGACATCGAGGCCGAGGCGGCTGCGGCGCAGCAATCGAGCGCCGACGGCAGCGTGATGCTCGACGGGCTCGACGGGTCTGACGAAGCCGATGCCGTGGTCGCTGCGCGCGAGGTTTCACCCCAGCGGGTGACGCTCTCGACCACCGGGCTCATCGGCAGGCGCTCGACCGCGTCGCCGTTGTCGGCAGAGCCCGGTCGCCACGACGTGCTGGCTGCAGAGGTCGAGGCTCGGCCCTCGGGCACGCTGGTGGCGATCACGAGCGCGGGGCGGGCCATTCCGGTGTCAGTCGAGCAGTTGGCGCAGGTTGCTGGCCGCAGCAGGGGAGTGGCGGCGACGAAGGCGTTCGAGTTGGCGCGCAACGAGAAGGTGGTCGGCTTGCTGTCGGACGACCCTCCGCCCGGTGGTCACGTGCTGCTCGCGACCGCGAGCGGCGGCGCCAAGCGGCTCGAGCGTGGGGTGCTCGACGCAGCTGCCGCGAAGGGGGCTGACGTGCTGTCGGTTGTGGCAGGCGACCGAGTGGTAGCTGGGTTTGACGTGCCGCAACACGCGGAGGTCGGGTTTGTCACCGACGACGGGCACGTGCTGCGCACGGCCGCAGACGACTTCGCGGCGCGTAGTCCGTCGGCTGGGACGATCAACGCGGTGAGCCTGCGGTCGAACAAGGTGCTGGCGGCGGGCGTGGTCGGCTTCGACACGGTCGCCGCGCTGGTGACGCGCGACGGCGCCGTAAAGCTGACCGAAATGAGTCAGATACCGAGCCGCAAACGTGACACATTTGGCGAGATGGCGCTGCGCGTAGATGCTGGGGGTAAAGGGTTTTCGGGCGCGGGTCCGCCGTTGCGGGCCGCGTACCTGGGACGGCCGGTCAACCTGGCTGCGATCGTCGACGACGAGGGGCTCGACGCCGGGGCACCGAAGCCTCAGCCGGTTCCGCTCGACGTGGCTGCGACGGGGCGCACCGACTCACCAGAGGTGCTGATGTTGCCGACGCAGGGCGACGGTGAGACTGGCGCGCCATCTGCGGTACGGGTGCAGCTCGTCGGCGTGAGCAGGTTCACGTGAGCGCGCCGTCTGCTGCCGTGGTCGACGAGGCCGCGCACTTCGACGCGGGTGGCGAGCCGGTCGCGCCAAGCCCAGTCGCTGCGAGCCCAGTCGCTGCGAACCCAGTCACGAGCAGCTACGAAGCGGGTGACATTCAGGTGCTCGCCGGGCTGGACGCGGTGCGTCGGCGGCCCGGCATGTACATCGGCGACAACAGCTCGGCCGGTCTCAGCCAGCTGCTGTGGGAGGTGCTCGACAACGCCGCAGACGAAGCGGCCGCTGGTCACGGCAAGGAGATCGAGGTCGTCCTCGGCGGCAAGCTGGATGGCAAGGGGGTCAAGCGAGCCGTCGACTGGTACACGGTGATCGACCGTGGCCGCGGCATTCCGGTTGGCGAGCACACCGAGGGCATAACGGCGCTCGAGGTCGTGTTCACCCAGCTGCACGCTGGGGCGAAGTTTGGCGGCGGCCAGTATCAGTCGTCCGGCGGCTTGCACGGCGTCGGCGCCGCGGTGGTGAACGCGTATTCCGAAGAGATGGTCATCGAGGTCGACCGCGACCGGCGCACGCATCGGCTGGAGTTCCACGACCGGGTAGCTGGCACGAAGACGAGGGGCGGCAAGTTCACCGAGAAGCACGACCTCGTCAAGGTCGCCAACATTCCTAAGACCCGCACGGGCACTCGCGTCAGCTTCAAGCCAGAGCTGACGCTGTTTGAGCCTGGCGCGACGATTTCGTTCGACGAGGTGCGCGACCGGGCCGAGCAGCTGACGTTTCTCATTCCCAAGCTGAAGATCACGGTGACCGACCGGCGCGGCACCAAGCTCAAGGGCGCGCAGCTGGTGTCGCATCGCGGCCTGGCCGACTACGTGACGAGCCTCTGCGGCGACGAAGCGATGACGAAGGTGATCACGATTTCGGGTGACGCCGACCTGACGCAGCAGGTGGCCACCAACAACGGAACCGAGGAAACCACGCGTCCTGTGGTCGTCGAGGCTGCGCTGACGTGGCGGCCCGCGGGGTCTAGTCGGGTCGCCAGTTTCGTGAACACCATTCCAACGCCCGACGGTGGCACGCACGTGGAGGGCTTCGAGCAGGCCGTCACCCGTGCGGTCGCTGCGGCGCTGCGTGATGCGTCGTTGCGCAAACTGCGGGCGCTGGGTGACGACGCCCGGGCGGTGCGCGAAGATGTGCGCGCTGGTTTGGTTGCGGTCGTTCGGGTTTCGTTCGCCGAGCCGCAGTTTCGTGGGCAGGCGAAGCGCGAGCTGACGACGCCGCAGGTGCGCAGCATCGTGTCGGGCGTCGTTCGGCCGAGGTTGACGGCGTGGCTCGACGGCAAGGCGCCGGGTTCGGCGAAGACACACGTGCGTTCCGTGCTCGATCACGTGGCGACCCAGGTGGTGGGTCGAGCGGCGATGCGTCGCTCGGTCGATGAGCAGCGCGCGACTGCCAAGCTCGGCAACGCGGGGCTGCCCGCGAAACTCGCGGACTGCCGGCAGCACCCCGAAGGCGAGCTGCTAATCGTCGAGGGCGACTCTGCGGCTGGTCCCGCGAAGCGGGCGCGCGACGCAACCTGGCAGGCGGTGCTGCCGCTGCGGGGCAAGGTGGTCAACTCGGCAAAGTCGAGCAACCAGGCGGTGCTCGACAACGCGGAGGCGCACGCGCTGTTCACGGCGGTCGGCGCGGGGTCGGGGCAGACGTTCGAGCTCGAGCGCGCTCGCTACGAACGGGTGGTGCTGCTGGCTGACGCAGACGTCGACGGCAGCCACATCAGGTGTCTGGTGCTGACCCTCGCCTACACGCACATGACCGAGCTGCTGCGAGCGGGTCGCATCTACGCAGCGCAGCCGCCGACGCACGCCGTGACGGTCGGGCAGACCAAGCGGTTCGTCTATTCGCAGCGCCAGCTCGAAAAGGTGCTGGCCGAGCACGCCACCGCCGGCAAGCGACCACGCGTGACGCGCTTCAAGGGCTTGGGCGAGATGGACGACGACGAGCTGCGTGAGACCACGCTCGACCCGCGCACCCGCGTGCTGCGCCAGATCACGCTGGGCGAGGCCAAGGCTGCCGCCGCAGAGGCCGAGCAGGCATTCGACACGATGATGGGCCCAGACGTCGACCCCCGCCGCGTCTTCATCACGCAGCAGTCGTCCAACTACGGCCACGCCCTCGACATCTAACC
>CAYRJD010000082.1:0-20224 GCA_964424585.1 uncultured Acidimicrobiales bacterium
ATGTTGGCGATGGCGACCGCGTCGGCGATGGCTCGATCGAGCTGCGGGTCTTGCTGGGCGTCTTGCTGCGTGCCGCGGGTTGGGGCGTTGGTTGGGGCGCTGGTCGGGGCGCTCATGCCGGCTCGACCGTCAGCTCGACCCGCTCGTCGTAGAACGACATCAGGCCTGCGATGTCTGCGACGGCGGGTATCGGGTCGTCGTAGGCCCACACGACGTCGTCGTGCGTGGCGTCGTCGACGGTGACCGACCAGTAGCGGGCGTCGCCCTTGAACGGGCAGTGCGTCGATGTGTCGGTGGCGGTGAGCAGCGACAGGTTGACGTCTTCGGGCGGGAAGTAGTAGCGGGGCCCCAACTTGCCTTCGCGCAGCACCTTGGCTTGGTTTGACTCGGCGACGAGGGTTGCGTTGATGTGCACGCTGACGTGCGCCTCGACGTCGCTGACGGTGATGCGGTGAGCGTCGACGCTTTGGGCTGCTTCGGCTTCGGTTGGCGTGGCTTCGGTTGGCATGGGTGGTGACTCCGGTTCGTTGGCTCGTGGGTGACAGGCTGGCTGTCTCGCTACGCAAAGTTACAACAGGGGCGCGCGTTCGCGCTGAAACACCCCTTCGCGCTCATCGCCCCGGTTGCCGCTTTGCTCGCTCCGCTGCCTAGTGTTGGCACCTATGACCACTCCCCTAGAACCTGGACTCACCAAGACGGAGACGTTTGAAGTCACCGACGAGATGTCGCCGCCGCACCTGCCGATGAAGGTGCTGTCGACGCCCGACATGATCGGGCTGATCGAAGGCACCTGCCTTCAGGCGGTTCAGCCGCTGCTCGACGAGGGCTCAACGACCGTCGGCATCCACGTCTGCGTCAGCCACGAGGCCGCCATCGCGTCGGGCGAGCAGATCGACGTCGCCGTCGAGCTGTCAGCCGTCGACCGCCGCAAGCTCACGTTTGATGTCAGGGTCACCCACGGCGACACCCAGGTGTCTGCCGGCACCCACGACCGTTTCATCGTCTCCGGCTAGCGCCCCGCCCGCTCCCCCACCGCGCTCGCTCCCACAGCCCATCACGCCAACCCTTCTGCGCCAGCCCTGCGCCACCGCTCTCCCAGCGCCCGGCGAGCGGGCGACGCGTCTTCCGTTGTGGGCGCTAAGGGACTCGAACCCCTGACCCCCTCCTTGTAAGGGAGGTGCTCTAACCATCTGAGCTAAACGCCCGTCAACCCCCCGTCAGCCTACTCCTGGGTCCCCCACGTCTGGCCCTCGCTCGGGTGCGGCCAAATCTCACAAATCAACTGGGTCATCTGCCTCGTGCGACGAAGAATATCGTTGTAGTCAATACTGGGCTGCGCGAACAACTCCCTGTCACTGGGCATTAGCATCAGCGCACTATTTTTCAACTCGAGGCTGCGCGCCGTCCAATCCTGGCTCGGGGACGCGCGGTCCAGGTTTTTCGTTGCTAAGGTATAGTTGCCTAACATATTTTCAACCGTGCGACACTTTTCCTCCAGCGCTTCCGGTCCCTGCCAAAAGTCATCTGTGCGATCCGCCGGCCGAGGCCAAGATTGCGCGGAGCAGTCCTTGGGAATAATACGCACTCCAAAGAGCCTTACGTTGTCGTCCCGCGGCACTGCGCCGGGCTGCCGGTCCAGCATACACTTCAGCAACCACACCATCCACCTTGCGTTCGGCTCCCCAGTAGGTTCGGTTTCCAAACGATGTCTGAGCTCAAGGTCTGTCGGCACGACCCACCCAGGACTAGCCACATCACGCAACAGACCAACTAACCGCTCCACAGCACTGTCAGTCCTAGTGACATCCGCAAGGTGGCGTGAGTAGCGTCTCCCAAGATGCCGATAGCCAGTGGTCCCTAGATCACACACAGCTCGTCGCGCCAAGAAGATCTCGAGTATACGCAGAACCTTGAACACATCTTCATCCATCACCGCACGATCGCTGTTTGCCCGGAACAGCCACATCAACGTGGGCGAAAAGGCATGTTGAGGCGCCTTATGGCGCAGCCATTGGAAGAATGCCGGATGCGCTGAGCGAATTGCGCTACCTTCCGATACCAGTTCATCAAAGACCTTAGCGTAAAGCATCAGTTCACTCAGTAGTTCTTCGACGGACACCGGAAGGTCGTCCGTGCGTTCCCGATACTCACGATACAAGTTAGCACGCCTCACTTCGTCGTCACTCCTTAGCTGCAGCCAGTCATACAGGAATTGATCGATCAATGGTCGCTTTTTCGCTCCTTTACCCGTGCTTGCATTCCACATATCGTCGTCGCTCCATCCCAAGTATGTGGCGTACATTGTCTCCTGGTTGCGTCCTTCTTGGTCTGCTCGGTGGAGCAGGTGATTCTTGACCAGGTCGTACGCCGTCAACGGCTCACCACGAGCGTTCATGGTCTCAAACACTCGATGTGGATCATCCTCGGAAGCCAGTTTCACCACCGCTACGCGCATGCCTGTCCTGAGTGCCTGACTAAGGACCTGAACGCGATGCTCCCTGTCCTCCTCCTGCTCTTCACCAGTCATCCATTCCTGGAGGCTACGGTAGAAGAAATGCCAGGCCTTCAGAATGGGATGCGCGCCAACGGGCGGCTCTGTGACCACGCCGCGCGACATAGCCACGTCGTAAGCAGAGTGGTCAGCTCTGTTGGGCAACACCTTTAGGCTGGCTTCGCTCTCGTGGCTAACGCCTGCATTGCGCACTAGACGCTCAATGTCGTTACTATCCGACCAAGTTGGACTATATTGAAGCTCATGCGCGACAACGTGTGTTAGAATCTGCATCGTCGTCAAGCGCTGTTGACCGTCAATCACGTCGTGCCGAACGACCCCGCTCTCTTCATGGGTGCCAGACGCAATGACGATCGGGCCAAGAAAGTGCGGTGGCACGGGCTCAGCCGGGCGCGGCAGCAGGCGTTCGGCCACCCACAGCAAATCCTTCCATAGCGGCTCCCACTGTCGCTCCTCGCCCCACGCGTAACGACGCTGATGCGTCGGTGCCGCATATTGGACTAGTGGCTCGAAAAGCTCCTCCAGTGTCTTGATGTGTGCTTCCATGCGCTTGACCTCCTTGAGCCGCGCACTGCTCCATCGCGTGTTACGTCGCCAGCACCTGAGTGGTGCCAACGACGTTGTACCACACGAACGGTAGCAGAGCGAGTCCGTAACGGCCAAATCGAGCGCGCCTCTATCAGGACCAGCCCTCGAACACGACATCGCCTAATTCGTGCTCAAAGCTCGCACGCCACGCTCCAGCCGGACCGTTTTTGACGGCAGTCAGACGCTCGGTGTTCGTGCGACGACTAGCGCAGCGCAGCAGAGGCCGTTGAACTGCGCCAGTCATGGGCTGCTATCGGTCGGTCGGTCGTGTTCGACGCACCGCGCCACAGCGTCTAGGGCGGCGGCGTGCTGGTGGTCTCGTCAACTTACCCGCATTGAGGCCGCGCGGCCTAGGTGGTCGTTAGCGAGCGTCGCGATTTGCCGGTCGAGCGCGGCGGCGATGCCGTCGCCGGGGTCGGTGGTGAGGTCGTGGTGGTCGTGGTCGACGTCGATGTCGTCGTCACGGGCAGGCTCGCGGTCGTGCTCGTGGCGGCGGCTTCTAGTTCGGCGACGCGAGCGGCCAGGCGTTCGATCTCGGGGTGGTCGTCGTCGGCGCAGTCGGTGAGGGCGATGGCAAGCAGCACGCCGAGCGTCAACACGGTCACCATCGTCTCAAGGCCAGCGCGACCGCCGACCAGCTGCGTCGGCCGCGTTGGCGGTCAGGTCGTCAAGGTCGTCGCCGGGCGCGTCGTCGCCGCCGGTTACCAGCCGGTCGTAGCTGGCGGAGGCGGCGGTCACCGCGTCAGCGTGCTGGCGAAGCCAGGCGTCACGCTCGCTCTTCGTGCTTAGCCGCGTCATGCCGAGCGACGGCGGGCAGGTCAGGCTGCGGTTCGGGTGGTCGGTCACCATCGCCCGTGTGCCTGTGGAGAGGGTGACGGCGAGTAGCCCGTCGGCGCGAGTGGTCACCGTCAGCACTCGCGCAGTGTCCCCGTCGACGAGCAGCAGGTCGTCGTCGCCAAGCTCGGCGGCGGTCACGCGCGCGGCAGGCTGTCCGCCTGCGGTTCGGTGCGCGGCGAACAGCTCGTCGTCGGTCAGGTCGTTCACTCTCGGCATCAGGTTGCCGCGCTCGTCGTGCGTCGTGTCAGCGCGGCGGCAAGGGCTGCGCCTGCGGCGGCGGCGGTCGTCAGCGCGGCTGCTACTGCTAGCCAGCTGTGCGGCTGGGTGAACTCGCCCCACTTGTAGCACGCGCCAGCCAGCAGGCCACCTTCGGTCCGGGCGACGCAGACGCGTGGACCGAGTTTGTAGGTTGCCCACCAGAGAGCGACGGCGGCGAGCGTCAATGTGACGGCTGCGGCGAGCGCGACGACCTCCCGAGTTGGTATCTGCCGGTGTGTCACGTCGTTCACTCCGCGCCGTCCTTCTCGCGGGCGGTTGTCACCATCGCGACAACGAACGCCAGCAGGCAACCTGCGGCGAGCGCGGTATCAGTAGCGGCGTACGCAACCAGGTGCATGTCAAACGGCTCTCGGTTCCACCGGTCAAAGCCTCGCTCTTGAGTACGACTTGCCACGGCACGATTGCAACGGCCGTCCAGGTCAGCGTCGCCACAAACAGCAGTCGTCGCACCAGTGCAACCGCCATCGTGACACCGCTCACGTCGCACTGCCATCGATATCCGTCGGTATGGACATCCTCACAAGAGACAAGCTCGTGGATCGGAACAACTCTCCGCAGGCATCCGCAGCGAGCCCGCTATCTCCCGCGCCGACGGCGGCTGTGGATTGTATGGTCACAGTCAGGGGTTTACCTCTCAGAGATGTTGTTGGTCCTGCTGTTGACGAGCTGACGGGATGTAGCGCTCGGGCGGCGGCAACCGCGACACCCGCGTGTGTTTCGTCTCAGCAACCTGCGCTGACTGACGGGATGTAGCGCTCGGGCGGCGGCAACCGCAGCCGGAACAGCTAACGGTATGACAGCCCATCAGAGCGCGATGTCCAGCAGCCCAGGGATCACCTACTTTGTCATGTCTAAGCCGTGTTAGGGTTCCTTCCATCAGAGCGCGATGTCCAGCAGCCCAGGGATCACTGCTCCGATTACTCATGTGGCCTCTCTTCCCTGAGGGCGCGCGTTGCCGAAAGCGCGCGTGGCGTGGATTCCTGGGTGACCCCGGCAGCACCCGGACGTCAGCAGGACCGGTCATGTCCGATGCAGGCAGCATCATGATGAGAGCAGTGGTGTAATGTGGTGGTCAAAGTGGGATTGGACAGGTTGAGGATCGCTGAGGTCTTCCCACAAGAGAAAATGGGCCTCCATGCCTAGAAACCAGTGCGTTATCGCTTGTCGATACGAGGGGTCGGTTGCTAGCCCTTCAGTAAAAATCCACCAAAATGGAACAACAGAAGTGGGCTGTCCGCTGGTGGCACGGGCAGAATTGAGGAGGCCGGGCATCATGTACTTACAAGCACGCTCGTGGGCATTTCCCGCGTTACGTTGGCGCTTGACTTCAATATACACCTTTCGTCCTGTAGTGTTGCTACTGATCACGCTGTCAGGCACAATGCCGTGCGAGTGCTCGCGTCCACGCTTATCCACTCTAGTGCCATAAACGCCTCTGAGGTCTTGTGGACTCTTCGTGATGGTAAAATCCGTGTCTTGAAAGTGTGCTTCAAGCACCTCATGGACCTGCCTCTCGCCCGCGGCACCGCGCTCGTTGCCTTCCCGCTGCCAGTTGTCCCGGGCGGCTAGATGTTCACGCGCCATGAGACTCGTGTCCCCAGTATTCCCAGCCGGTGGGGGCGGTGCCGCGGGCGAAGAGTTCGATTTTGGGGAGGCCGGGGAACATGGCGTCGATGCGGTGGCGAACTTCGGCTGGCTTGGTGGAATGGGTGGTGCGGGGGGCTTGGACGAGCTGGCGGACGTTGCGGGCGCCGCGTGGGGTGGGGATTTTGCCGCGCTTGAACACGAGGCACAACTCGCATTGGCTCATCGTGTAGTAGCCCGGGTTGACGCGCTGCTTGTCCCAGACGAACGCGACTGTCGCCCAAGCGAAACCCCATGCCTTGCCCAGATCGATGGCTTGGTCGAGATGCGGGTTGGTCGCCCACATGAACAGCAAGCAGTCGCTAGCGGCGATGTCGCCGACCGGCAGCGCCTTGAGGTCGTCCAGCGTGACGGTCGAGTAGTGCCGCAGCGCGCCACCGGTGTCTCGGCTGCCCGCGCCGGCGTGCTGGAGTTGACCCTTGTAGTCCCACGGCGGATCGGCGTAGATGACCGAGTATTGCTGGGTCGGTAGCGGCGGAAAGAGTTGATCGCTGTTGCCGCGAGGCGGGGCAACGGGCTCATGCGTCCAGCGCTCGTCAGCGTCAATGACCGCAAGCGTCTCGTGCGGCAAGTCGAGCAGCAGTGTCTCGCTCATCGGCGCTCGTGGCGGCCTGCTCGGATCGGCCTGTGGGTCGGCGAACGGCGGCACATACGGATGTGGCTCAATGATGCTCCTGTGTGTCGGTGGCGGTGCGCTGGGCTACCACGGGAAAGGTAGCGCGGATGTGGGACATCAGGGTGGATGTTCGGGCGGCCATGGGGCCGAGGCGGCGGGTTGGGTCGGTGTGGGCTAGGGGTTCGTCGGCGAGTTCCGCGACGGAGGCACCGGTTTCTTGGCAGATGAGGGCTCCGGCGGCGTAGTCCCACACACGGAGCTGGCGGGTCGGGTCGACGAACACGTCGGCTCGACCTTCGGCGACGCCGCAGAGATCTAACGCCGCAGAGCCGAGCGTGCGAGATTGCGCGCAGGGAACACCCGGCGGCAGGGCGCCGTTGCTGGCGACGAGCGCGCTGGCGAGGTCGGCGGGCGGCGACGGGAGCGCGCCCGCAGCGTCGAGCCGCACGCCGTCTCGCCAGGCGCCGCCGCCGCGCACCGATGTGTAGGCGGTGTCGTCGACGAGGTTGAGCACGAGGCCGACAGCGAAGCCCAACTCGTCGAGCACGCAGATGCTCGTGCAGTAGTAAGGGATGCGTCGCGAGGCGTTGGTGGAGCCGTCGACCGGGTCGAGGATGACGACAGGCTCGGTAATGGCGAGGTCGGGGGCAGGGGGTTCGGCGGCGGGCGTGGGATGAGACGCGGCAGACAACGTGGGGCCGGGCGGGAGATGCGAGGCGGAGGTCGCGGTGACGGGGGGAGCCAGGCGGGTCAGGCCGGACTCTTCGCTCAGCACGGCAAAGTCGGAAGCAAGAGGCACGGCACAGTCGCCCGCAAGAGGCACGGGGGCGGAGCGAGGCACGGCGGCGGCATCGCGAAGCACGGCGAGCGCGGCGGCATCTGCGACGACGTCCAACCGGTACTGGCTCGGGCGATCGGTCGTCGCCGACCAGTCGTCGAACTCCGCCAGCGCGCCCCGCACGGCATCGGCGCAAGCCCGCAACAAGCCCAACCAACGCTGCGCATCTGGCGTCACGTCAAGCACCGACCACCCACGCTACGACAGAAGATGAGAACGTGCGACCCGCTCGCTCAATACGATGAGCGACCCGCCCACCGAACTCCTACCGACTACTGCGAGCAGACAGCGAGAACCCAATGAGCTACCTCGACCTCCAGGCGCTCGTCGCCGACGTCAAGCAACACCTCCACGAGCACGGCTTCCACGTGCACGGCGACCGCCACTACATCGAGACCTACTCGCTGCTGCAGACCTGGGAGATCGACATCCACCCAGACGAAGCCTGCGGCGGCCCGCTCGACGTCGTGATGAACATCACCGCCAACCCCCGCTCGGTGCTCGCGCTCGAAGACCTCCTCACCACCCTCCCGCCCGACCAGCCGCCACCCGACGAATACTGGGCACCCGTCGAAATCACCTTCCACCTGCCCTCGCTCGACGCGCCGCCCGACATGCTGCTGCTCGCCACCGAACTCGCTCCGATGGGCGGCACCGAGCTGCCGCTCGCGGTGTCCGCGCTCGACTCGGTGCCCACCGCCACAGACGAGCCTGAGCGCTTCCTGTTAGTGAAAGCCCAAGCCGAGCTGTCGCTCAAGTCGCTCATCACCGGCGAGCTCGAGATGTGCGAGATGTTTGAGAAGCTGCACCACGTCGCCATCTACCTGCTCGAACGAGCCGAAAACGAGTGGCTCGTCGACCAAGACCGCCGGTAACCCAGAGCGCCTAGCGCGCGGCGCCCGCCCGCACCGCAACCGGCCGCTCGATCGGGAAAAAGCAACGAAACAGGTGCCCCGGCGCCGCCTCGGCCAGCTCGGGCTCTTCGTCGTGGCAGCGCTGCTGCGCGTAGCGACACCGAGGCGCGAACCGGCAGCCCTTCGGCGGGTCAACGAGGTTCGGCGGCCGACCGCCGACCGCCTCGTAACGAGTGCCGCTTGGATGGTCGACCCGCGGCACCGACGCGAGCAACGCCTCCGTATACGGCATCACGTGACCGCCCAGCAGCGTCGCGGTGGGCGCACGCTCGACGATGCGCCCCGCGTACATCACGACCACTTCGTCCGCGCGCTCGGCGACCACCGACAGGTCGTGCGTGATCAAGACGAGCGCCATGTTGCGTTCACGTTGCGCTGCGCTGAGCAGGTCGAGCACCTGCCGCTGCACCGTGACGTCGAGCGCGGTGGTCGGCTCATCGGCGATCAGCAGCTGCGGGTCGCACGCCAGCGCAATCGCGATGACCACGCGCTGACGCATGCCGCCCGACAGCTGGTGCGGGTACTCGCGCAGCCGTCGCGCCGGGTCGTCGATGCCGACCGACGCCAGCAGCCGCTCAGCAGCTTCGCTCGCCCGCCGACGCGACACGCCGAGCTGCCGACGCATCCCCTCGGTGACCTGCGCCTCGACCGACATCACCGGGTTGAGCGCGCCCAGCGGGTCTTGGAAGATCATCGCCATCTTCGGCCCCCACAGCCGACGCAGCTGCCTGCGCTCAAGCGTCATCACGTCGACCCCGTCAACCCAGACCTCGCCGGAACTCGCCACGCCGCTGCGAGGCAGCAGCCGCATGATCGAGCGCGCCGTGACCGACTTGCCGCTGCCCGACTCCCCCACCACGCCGAGCGTCTCGCCGCGCCGAACGGTGACATCAATGCCGTCGGACGCGACCAGCGGGCCAGCGGGCGTGTCGAACGCGGTGCGCAAGCCGCGCACGTCGAGCACGACGGGCTGCTGCGCGCTCACATCGGCCCAACTCATGACGAACAGCTCACAACGGATAGTGGCACGCCGCGAAGTGCCCGGGCGCCAGCTCGCGAACTTGAGGCACCTCGCTCGCGCACACCTCGCTCGCGTGCGCGCAGCGATGACGGAAGCGACAGCCCTCGTCGGCTTGTCGGTCGGCATCTTCGTCGACGAGCTCGCCGACGCCCGCCGAGCCGACCTCTTCGACGGACGCGCCGCCGCGCCGAGGCACCTCCGGGTTGGGCACCGAGTCGAGCAGCAGCCGGGTGTACGGATGACGCGGCGACACGAACACCGCGTCGGGCTCGCCGACCTCGCACAGCCGCCCCCGGTACATCACCGCCACCTGGTCGCTCACGCTCTTCACCACCGCGAGATCGTGCGCGATGAACACGATGGCGAGCCCCAGCTGGGTGCCCATGTCGGCTAGCAAGTTGAGTATCTGCGCCTGAATGGAAACGTCGAGCGACGACACCGGCTCGTCGCAGATCAACAGCTTCGGGCTGGTGATGAGCGCACGAGCGATGCAGACCCGCTGCGCCTGCCCGCCCGACAGCTCGCGCGGCAGCCGGTCGAGCACGACGTCCGGGTTGAGCCCGACCATCTCGATCACCTCGCGCACCTCGGGCTCGACCTGCTCGGCGAACGCGGGCGCGCTCCCCCGCCGCAGCCGTGCCACGCGACGCGCCACCAACGAGCCGAGGATCGTCGCGCCGAGCACCAGCCAGACCAACCACACCGCCGCGACGGCCGCGACCGCCGCCAGCAGCGCGACGCCGACCGGCACGCCCGCGAACGCGGCGGGGGTCTGCAGCCACAGCAGCCAGCCCTGCGCTGCCCTGCCTTCGGCCGCTTCGCCCACCACCCACAGCGCCAGGCACGCCAGCCCGGCGACCGCCAGCCAGCCGATGGGTCGTGCCAGCACGTCGACCGCCGCCTTCGCGAACACCACGTAGCGGTCGAACCAGCGGCGCACCGGCGTCGACGCGCGCTGGTTGTCGGCGCGCACAACCAGCGGCTCAGCGACGATCTCGCGCACCGTGCGTCGCGGGTTGAGCGCCGAGATGGGGTCTTGGTGCACCATCTGCAGCTGCGGGCGCACCTCACGCATCGCGGCGGCGTCGAGCTGGGTGAGGTCGGTGCCGCCGAAGCTGACCGAGCCGGCGGTCGGGCGCGGCAGCCCCAAGATCGCCCGGGCGGTGGTCGTCTTGCCGCAACCAGACTCGCCGACGATGCCGAGCGTCTCGCCCGCGGCCACGTCGAACGACAGCCCGGCCACCGCGCTGACGGGCTCGCCCGCGCCGCTCGCGAACGTGACGTCGAGGTCGCGCACCTCAAGCAGCGCGCCCTCGCCGCGCAGGTGCGCGGTGCCGCTACCCGCCACCGTCGGCTCCGCTCGCCCTCACAGCAAGCCCTCGCGCGGGTCGTAGCGCTGACTGAGCTTGTCGCCAGCGAAGTTGAGCGCCAGCACGGTCGCAAACATGAACGCCGCGGGAATGAGCGACACGTGAGGCGCGACGCCGAGGTTGGTGCGACCCTTGTTGATCATGTCGCCCCACGTCGGCGTGGGCGGCGGCACGCTCAGCCCGAGAAACGCCACCGACCCTTCCACGACGATGAGCATCGCCATCACGATCAGCCCGTAGCTCACCAGCGACGGCGCGACGTTGGGCAGCACCTCTCGCGTCAAGATGCGGCCGTCAGACGCGCCGATGGTGCGAGCCGCCAGCACGAAGTCGCGCCCAGCCCACACCAGCGTCGCCGCCCGCGTCACCCGAGCGATGGGCGCGATCGACAGCAGCACAAACGTGAAGATCAAGATCGTCACTCGCCGCTGCGCTTCGGCGTCGAGAAACAGCACCAGCGCCAGAAACAAGATGATCGGAGGAATGAGCAGCGTGACGTTGAGCATCGCGGTCATCACGCGGTCGACACGGCCGCTGAAGTACGCGCCGCTCATGCCGAGCGCACCGCCGATGGCCAAAGCAGCCGCGGTGCTGATGGTTGACAGCACCAGACTGGTTCGCGCGCCGAAGATGACGCGCGAGAGCACGTCACGGCCGATGCCGTCGTTGCCGAGCAGGTGCGATGCGGAGGGCGGCTCGTTCGACATGCCGCGAAACGTCTCCGCCGGGTCTGCGAGCGGCAGCACGTCGGCAAACACCGCGGCGGCGGTGAGCACGCCGAGAAAGCCGACCGCCACCCAAAAGCCGACGCCGAGCCGCGGCCTGCTCACGTGCGACCCGCCACTTCAGAGCTACGCAGGCGCGGGTCGATAGCCACGTACGCGAAGTCGAGCATCGTCAAGATCACGATGAACAACGTCGACACCACCAGCGCGCCGCCTTGCACCGCGAGGAAGTCACGCGTCGACGCGCCCGCGAAGATGTAGCTACCGACGCCGGGAATGGCGAACAGAAACTCGATCACCAGCGAGCCGCCGATGAGCGCGCCCATCGCCAAGCCCAGCACCGTCAGCGGCGTGAACGTGGACGGCCGAAACGCGTGCCCCCACAGCACCCGGTTGACCGACAGCCCCTTGCTGCGGGCCAGGTCAATGAAGGGCAGCCGCAGCGTGCCGATGGCCTCCGCGCGCAAAAGACGCATGACGATCGCGGCGAGCCCGACCGCGAGCGACAGCGACGGCAGCGCCATGTGCTTGGCGTGCAGCCACCAGCTCTCACCGATGGGCACGTAACGCGCCGCGGGAAGCCAGTGCCCGCCGACGGTGACGCCGAACACGGTGATGCCGCCGACCGCGAGCAGCAGCACCAGCAGCACCGCGACGACGAAGTTCGGCATCGCCAGCGCGCCCAGCATCGCGTAGCTGGCGGCGCGGTCGACGGCCGAGTTGGCCCGATAGGCGGCGTACATGCCGAGCGGCACAGCTATCGCGAGTGCCAGCACAACCGAGTAGCTCAGCAGCTGCAGCGTCGGCGTGATGGTGCGCGACATGCCATCCGCGACGTCTTCGCGCAGCAGCACCGAGTGTCCGAGGTCGCCCACGACCGCGTCGCCGAGCCAGGCGAGGTAACGCTCGAACAGCGGCAGGTCGAGGCCCAGCTCGGCGCGCAGCTCGGCGACCGCTTCGGGCGTCGCGCCGATGCCGAGAATGACGACCGCTGGGTCACCCGGCAAGCTCGCCTGCAGCGCGAACACCACGAACGACACCACCAGCAGCACCGGCACCGTCGCGGCGAGCCGGCGCAACGTGAGCCGCAAGCTGACGACCGCGGAAGCTACGGTACCGACCGCGACGAGCGCGCCGAGCGTCCAGCTGACCGGCGGCCGCGCCAGCCACGCCCACGTCACGACCGCGACGCAGGCGGCGAGCGTGAGCTTGCCGGTGTTGCGCCTGAGCCCGGTCAACGAAGCCCTCGACTAGCCCAGGCGGGTTAGCCCTGGCAGTTGCCTGCTTCGCACCAGATCTGCGCGACGTGGTGCTGGCCGGAGATGACCGGCATCGACGCGAGCGGGTGGTCGGGAATAGACAAGTCGGTGAGGTTTTGCAGCCGCGGGTCGGCGATGATGCCCCACAGCGTCCAGTGCGTCCACAGGTTCCAGACGTTGGCGCCGAACGAGCGGTTGACCGCTTCGGCTGCTTGCTGTCGCGCGGCGGGGTCGGGGAAGTGCCGGATGATGTTGAGCGATTCGTCGATCACCGGGTCTTGGAAGCGTCCGAAGTTGAGCGCTGGCTCGCCGATGCCAGCGGGGACCGCGGTCGCGGAGTGCCACCAGTACCACTGCTCGATGGGGTCGATGCCGCCGTGGTTGCGCCAGCCGTACGCCTGGAAGTTGCCAAAGATGGCGTTGTTGATGTACTGCGCTTGGTCGAGCGGCGCAATCGACAGCTCGATCTCGTCACCAAAGACGTCGGTGAGCATCGACACGATCAGCTGGTTCGACTCGATGTTGAACGGGTCGTTGCTGTCGCTGTACTGAAACTTGACAGGGTTCTGCCCGGTGTCGGCCTTGCACTGCTCAAACTCGACGGCCGCCGCGTCGGGGTCGTAGTCGGGGTAGCCGGTGTCGGCCAGGTAGCCCATCGACCCAGGCGGAAACGGGCCGTTCGCCGGCGTCGCCAGCCCGCCCACCCGTTCGTCGACGTAGCGCTGCCGGTCAATCGCGTGCGCCAACGCCTTGCGGCAACTCAGATGCACCAGCGGGCTGTTCGCGTTCGCGCCGGTCGGGTCCATCGGTATCGCGAACCCAAAGCCCAGCACCTCACCCAACGTCTCGTTGCTGCCTTGGGCGACGTTGAGCATCACGTAGCTCGTCTCACCGAACTGATCGGCTTCGAGCAGCACGTAGTCGTCGTCGCCTTTGAACTTGACGATCTCGTTGCCGTTGGTGGTGTGAATGATGTCGAACTGCCCGCCGCGTAGCCCGTTGCTGCGCGACTGAATGTCGGCCGCTACCACAAACTCGATCTCATCGAGATACGGCAGCTGCTCACCCGTGATGCCGTTAGGGCCGCGCCAGTAGTCGTCGTTGCGCACCGCCACGAACGAGTTCGCGTTGCCCGGCGTATACGACTCGACCTTGAACGCGCCCAACCCCACCGGCATCGACTGAGCACCCGTCGCAGCCTCACGCTCGTCGTCGCTCAGCAGCGGATTCGACTCAAGCGTTTGCATCCACGTCGGCGAAAACATGAAGCCGCACCGGTCGGCTCGATACACCAACGGCCCGCGCGCCGCGGGCCGGCTGTACGTCAACGTCACCGTGCTGCCCTCAGCCGTCGCGCCGTTCAAGCTCTCAAGCCCCGGCCCGGTCAGCGGGCTCGCCAAGCACACGTTGATGTTGTAAGCCGCAGCCTCGGCGTCGAACGAAGTGCCGTCATGGAAGGTGATGCCCTCGCGCACGTCGAACGACCACGTCATGAAATCGTCGCTGGGCTCGACCGTGCCCGGCTCAACCAGATACGGCACCACATTGCCCTCAGAGTCGGTGATGAACAGCGAATCGGTGATCGCCCGAAAAATCATCTGACAGCTGATCGCGCACGAACTGTTGTAATGAACAAACGGGCTCGCAGTGTCAGCCTCAATGCCGTAGACCAGCTTGCCGCCGCGCATGGCACCCGTGTCTGTCTCGGTGCGCACGTCTTGGCCGGTCTGCTGTCCGGGCTCAACGGTTTCGTCGTCGGGTGTCGTGGTTTCGCTGGCCACGGTCGTCTCGGTCGGCTCGTCCGCAGCATCGTCGTCGTCGCTTCCGCCGCAAGCCGCGCCGATAGCGAGAACCGCGACGAGCACGCCCATCCACAGCAACCACGGCCGTCGTCGTCGAGCCTCCGTGTGTCGACTTGAGCAAGAAGAGCGGGGCGCACAACCCATGACGAGCCTCCTGTGTGGCTGAGGTAAACGTAGTGCACGGGTGGGACACGGGCAGCCGCGCGCCGTGCTCGCCGCCAGCCAGTCGGTACCGTGAGCGCCGCGGGCCGGTAGCTCAGTGGTTAGAGCAGGCGACTCATAATCGCTCGGTCGTGGGTTCGATCCCCACCCGGCCCACCGGTAGCCTTAGCTGGCTAGCCGTTCCGGGGTAGCTCAGCTGGCAGAGCAACGGACTGTTAATCCGCAGGTCGAGGGTTCGAGCCCCTCCCCCGGAGCACGGCGGGCTGAGCGCGGGTGCGCTAGGGCCGCACGAGCGCGAGCAAGTCGCTGCGCCACTGCTCGACCTCTGGCGGCGCGAGCTCTGCGTCGTCGCCCGCCGCTTCGGCTTGTCGAGCTGCGACGTCTTCGAACCACTGCACGACTTCGAGCGCGACGTCGCGCTGCTCCTCCAAGTCCGGACTTTCTCCTCGCCGCAGCACGTCGATCCAAGGACGGAAGAACTGCGTGGCCCTCCCACGATCGCGCTTTCGGTCATCTTCGGTGGTGGCGTTGGGCGCGCATCGGTCGAAGCCGTTGCGCAGCGGCGGCTGGCGCAGCTCACGGTCGAGCGCCGCCGCCAGCACCGTCGTCACCGCGTCTTGTGCTTCCGCGGGCTTCTCTATCGGCGGTTGATTCTTGGCGGCGAGAATGACGGCGTTCAGGTCGGCCGACGAGAACATCTCGGGCACCATCAGCGGCCGGCACTCGTCGGGGAAATCAATCAGCGCCCGCAACGTCCTCACCTCGTTCTTCGGCGGTTCCGCCCCGGGCGCGCTCGCTGGAGCGCGCCGGGAGTGCTGCTCGCCCACGTCGTCATACGCGCCAGAGTCGGCTGGGTCGTACGACTGCGTGGCACCGCTGTGCGGCGGCGTGACGTCTTCGTCGAGATACGCGTGGTCGAGCGACGGCTCTTCGGGCGGTGGCGCGTCGGACGGCGGTTCGCTCGGCAGCGCGCCAACACCTCGCGACGCACCGCCAGCCGTGCGCCGCTGCGCCTTCGCCTTGTCGCGTGCCTCGGCGATGCGCTTGCGCAGGTCGTCGATGCTGACCTCAAGCCGGTCGACCGCCGGCTGCAAGTCGGTGGTTGCCACCAAGTCTGACGGGTACGGCGCGAACAGATCGGCCACTTGATCGGCGGCGTGACCGCGCTCAATCGGGCTGCCGATCTTCACCGACGCCAGCAGACGATGCAACAGAAAGTCGAGCAGCGGGCGTGCCCGCTCGACCAGCTCGACCAGCCGTTCGGGGTCGCTCACCGCGAGGTCACCCGGGTCGGCGCCCACCGGCATTTCGACCACCGCGACCTCGAGGTCGAACGCAACCTCCCAGCGCTGCACCGAGCTGGTCGCCGTCTCGCCCGCGGCGTCGGCGTCGAACGCCAGCAGCACTCGTTTGGTGTGGCGGCTGAGTTCGCGCACGTGGTTTTCGGTGAGCGCCGTGCCGCACGTGGCGACCGCGTTGTCGAGCTCGCACATGCCGAACCCGATGACGTCGGTGTAGCCCTCGCAGATGATGACGTCGCCGCGCCGGCGGATCGCCGGTATCGCCTGATGGAGGTTGAACAGCACGCTCGACTTGTCGTAGATCGGCGTGGCCGGTGAGTTGAGGTACTTCGGCCCGCGGCCATCGGGCATCACACGCGCGCCGAACGCCACCACCGCGCCACGTCGGTCTGCGATGGGAATGATCAGCCGGTCACGGAAGGCGTCTTCGGTGTCGCCGCTGCCGGCGTAGCTGCGGGTCAAGCCTGCGGCGGCCAGGTGCTCGGCCGGATAGCCGTCGAGCGCTCGCTGAACGCCGTCGACCGACGTCGGGGCGTAGCCGAGCTGATACTTCTTCGCGACCGGGCTGTGGATGCCTCTCGACTTCAGGTAGTCGCGAGCGGCTTGCGCGTCGGGGCTGCGCAGCAGCCGCTCGTGGTAGAAGCTCGCCGCCGCGGCCGTGACCTCTAGCAGCTTGCGCTGTCGCTCGCGCTGGGTGGGGCTGACGCCGCCGCCGGTGTAGTGCGGCAGCTCGATGCCCGCCGCGGCCGCCAGCTGCTCGAACGCCTCACGAAAACCCAGTCCCTCCATCTCTTCGAGCCAGGTGAACACGTCGCCGCTCTTCTTGCAGCCGAAGCAGTAGAAAAAGCCGTCAGCTGTTCTCACGTTGAACGACGGCGTCTTCTCTTGGTGAAACGGGCACAGCCCGACGAACCCGCTCGACGTGCGTTTGAGCTGCACTCGCCGTGAGATGATCGCGGCTATGTCGGTCGCGCGCTTGACCTGCTCGACGGCGGCGCGCGACTGATCTGGGCTCAAGTCAGCGCCAGTCGTCCTGTCAGGTGATCGACCAGCCCCGCAATCGGCACTCGGTCTTGCGCCATCGTGTCGCGGTCGCGCACGGTGACGGCGTCGTCGGTGAGCGAGTCGAAGTCGACGGTGACGGCGAGCGGGGTGCCGATTTCGTCTTGACGGCGGTAGCGACGTCCGATGGCTTGGGTGACGTCGAAGTCGCACATGAAGTGCGGCGCGCAGCGCGCCAGCACGTCTTGCGCGAGCGGCACGAGGTCGTCGTGGCGTGACAGCGGCAGCACGGCGACCTTGTAGGGCGCGAGCCGTGGGTGCAGCCGCAGCACCGTGCGGGTGTCGCCGCGCACCTCTTCGGTGTCGTATGCGGCCATGAGGAACGCCATCGTCGAGCGGGTCGCGCCGGCGGCGGGTTCGATGCAGTGCGGCACGTAGCGCTCGCCCGACGCTTGGTCGAAGTATTCGAGCTTTTGGCCGGAGTGTTCGGCGTGCTGACGCAGGTCGTAGTCGCCTCGGTTGGCGATGCCTTCAAGCTCGCCCCAGCCCCACGGGAAGGCAAACTCGACGTCGGCGGTGCCGGTCGAATAGTGGCTGAGTTCGTCGGCGTCGTGCGGACGCAGCCGCAGCTTGTGCTCGGGAATGCCCAGCTCGACGTACCAGCGCATCCGCTCGGCTGTCCAGTAGCGGTACCACTCGTCGGCTTCGTCGGGCGGCACAAAAAACTCGAGCTCCATTTGCTCGAACTCTCTGGTGCGAAACACGAAGTTGCCGGGCGTGATTTCGTTGCGAAAGCTCTTGCCGATCTGAGCGATGCCGAACGGCGGACGCTTGCGGCTGGTCTCGAGCACGTTGCGGAAGTTGATGAACATGCCTTGCGCGGTTTCGGGGCGCAGGTAGACCTCGGCGCCGGCGCCGGCGACTGGCCCGGCGTGGGTTTGGAACAACAGGTTGAACTCGCGCGGCTCGGTGAACGTCGACGACTTGCCGCACGACGGGCACACGTTGGGGTCGTCGAGCTGGTCTTGGCGGAAGCGCTGTCGGCAGTTGGTGCAGTCGACGAGCGGGTCGGTGAAGTTGGCGAGGTGCCCCGACGCCTCCCACACCGCGGGCGGGCTGAGGATCGACGCGTCGATGCCGACGACGTCGTGACGCAGCTGCACCATCGAGCGCCACCACGCGTCTTTCACGTTGCGCAGCAGCTGCACGCCGATGGGGCCGTAGTCGTAGGCGCTGCGGAAGCCGCCGTAGATTTCGGCCGACTGAAACACGATGCCGCGGCGTTTGGCGAGGTTGACGACGGCGTCGAAGAGCGCGGCGTCGGGTTGAGTTTCCTGCTGTTCGGCGGGCTCGCTCATCGGAGCACTTGCGAGCCCGACTTGC
Source organism: uncultured Acidimicrobiales bacterium (assembly GCA_964424585.1). GTDB lineage: Bacteria > Actinomycetota > Acidimicrobiia > Acidimicrobiales > Poriferisodalaceae > CAYRJD01. Next base: position 18,254 of record CAYRJD010000082.1, read on the forward strand.
CCATGTTTTGGTGCAGCCGCACGAACCTCTTCTCGGCTCGACGGTCGGCGGTGCGCTTGCGCCAGCGAACGGTGGCGTAGATGCCGGCGGCGAGCGAGAACGCCGCCAGCACGACCTGGGTGCGTGACAGGGCGCGGCACTGCGGATGCCGCGAGGTGACGCGCTCGTCTCCGTCGTCGGTCGTCGCGACGAGTTCGGCGACGTCGGTTCGCAGCTGCTCGATGTCGACGTCTTCGCCGCCCATGCTGGCGACGGGCGCGCCGCACGTCCAGGTGACGCGGCTCTCGTCGAGCCCTTCGTAGCTGACGGGCGTGGCGCCGGCGAGCGGCAGCGTCGCCATCATCACGGCCAGGAAATAGAAGATCAGCATGAGGCTGCTGTCTCGCACTTTCATCGCGCCCAAGGTTAGGCAGACGCTCGCGCTAGCTCAGCGCGTGCGAGCTGCGCAGCGGGCGTTCCATCTGGTACTCCCACATCGACTGCACCAGCGAGCTGACCTCGGCGGTGACGGGGCTGGCTGGCAGGTCGAGCACGTCGACGAGCCCGCCGCCGAGCGTCGCTCGCATCACGCTGAGCGCGCTGGTTGTCACGGGCGGGCCGTTGCGGTGCTCTTCGCAGGTGGCGCCGCCGCGGGGGATGGAGATAGAGGTGAGCTTGGCTGTGCCGACCTCCGCGCAGTCGGGCCCGGCGACGCACTCGTCGAGCTGGGGGGCGAGCCCGGCGTGCGCCAGCAGCTTGAGCAGGAACGCGGCGAGCAGCAGCGGCGAGTTGCGCTCATTCAGCGTGCGGAGCGCGCCGGCGAGCATCTCATACACGCGGCGGTCGGCCCTTCCTTCCACGCTCATCGCGGCGGCGGCTTCCATCAGCGTCCACGCGGTTTCGATGCGGTCGAGGTCGGCGTGAAGCTGGCGGTAGTGCTCTCGCACGTCGACCTCGGCGATCGTTTGCAGGTCGCTGCGGCCTCGGTGCAGCTGGACGGTGACGTGGCGGAACGGTTCGAGCTTGGCGCCGCGCGAGCTGGTCGTGCGGCGGGCGCCTTTGGCGACGGCTCGCACGATGCCGTGCTCGGCGGTGAGCAGCGTGATGATGCGGTCGGCTTCGCCGAGCTTGTGGTTGCGGACGACGATGGCTTGGTCGTTGTAGGTGCGTCGGCCGTCAGGCACGTGGCGCGGCGCGGTTGGCGGCGTTGTTGGCGGGGCTCTGTCGGGTGCGGCGAGCGCCGCGGCGTTGAAGGTCGGCGAGACCGCCGAAGCGTCGCTCGCGGGCTTGGTATTGGGCGATGGCGTCGAACAGGTGGGTGCGGCGGAAGTCTGGCCACAGCGTCTCGGTGAACACCAGCTCTGAGTAGGCGACCTGCCAGAGCAGAAAGTTTGACAGGCGGGCTTCGCCGGAGGTGCGGATGAGCAGGTCGACGTCGGGCAGGGTTGCGTCGTAGAGGTGCGCGGCGACGGTGTGCTCGTCGATGTCTTGCGGGCTGAGGCCTGCGGCGGCGATGGCTCTGACGGCGTCGGTGATTTCGGCTCGTCCGCCGTAGTTGAAAGCGACGGTGAAGGTGAGGCCGGTGTTGTTCTTGGTGAGTTCGACGGCTTCGTCGATGCGGCGGGCGACCCGGCGGGGCACTTCTTTGCCGCGGCGTCCGACGAAGCGGATGCGCACGTTGTTGTCGTTGAGTTCGTGGCTGCGGCGAATGAGGAGGTCTTGGTTGAAGTTCATGAGGTAGCTGACTTCGGCGGTCGGGCGGCGCCAGTTTTCGGTGCTGAATGCGTAGACGGTCAGGTGGCGCAGGCCGATTTCGCTGGCGCCTTCGATGGTGTCGATGAGCGCGGCTTCGCCGGCGGCGTGTCCGTCGGTGCGGTCGAGGCCGCGGGCGGTCGCCCAGCGTCCGTTGCCGTCCATCACGCAGGCGACGTGGTTGGGCAGGCGCGCGAGGTCGATGCCCAGAGCGGTTGTCGTGCCGCGCTCGGTGCTGTT